>DASYYA010000124.1:0-3164 GCA_035934355.1 Candidatus Rubrimentiphilum sp.
ACTCGTGTGCCTTTCTAGGGTTTGACGATCCGCACATTTACAGTGGCGTGGCGCATACCGTCCGAAAATATTAATGCGCACGTCCCTTCGCTCGTTTTCGACTGGAGAGCAATGTTGTAGTAGTACAGCGCCTCTTTTGGGCGTCCCGTTCCCTCGATCTCTGAATGGCCGGTTTTTACGCTCCCGGCTATAGTATCGGTTAGCCCCTTTTCCCGGCACGTGTTGGACTCCAGTTGGACGGTGGCGTGCACTGAGGTCGCCGCGATCTCGACTCTCTGCGCATCCGGATCGCCGCCCATTCCTCTCGTTCGCGTTTGCAACGTTATGGAAGTGGAGGGCGTCACCTCAATGGCCAACGCCGTGGCTCCGGCAACGAAACACAGAGTAGTCGTAAGCACAGCGATTCGCCGGTAAGTCATGGACATAATAAAAGTAGCCTCCGAACGCAAAAGTAGCTTTGCCTTCTTCACTGCTCGCCAACGTTCTCCCGGGCGTTGGGCCCAACACACCCGGAAAAAGAGATTTGCCTTCTCGGGTTTGCTGCGGCTCAAAGCGAGGGATAAATCGGCGCGACCTGTATAACGCTTCCCCCTCTCCAGATTAGTCGCAAATGAACGCAAACGATCTTGCCGCCGTGATGATTTGCATAAACGCGTTCCCAAATTCGCGCGTACTCGCCGTCACCTACGCTAACAGGATCCGATACCACTATTGTCGCTGTTCTTCCAGAGATACTGGCAACCTTAACCGCATAGGATGGCGGGACCATGGGATCATCGTGACTTCGATGTAGCAGTTCCCGGGCTTCGGCCGCCCGTACGGCGCGCGTATCGAACCTTTCGAGTACGTCGTAGCACGATCTATCCAAGCGATCGATGGCAATGCCGCCAATGGCAATGACTACAAGCACGACGAATGTCATCAGCGCGAGTGCCGCGTTAGAGATCGGTAGGCGGCGCATTCAGTCTAAAATGCGGATTCTAGTTGGACGACCAACGGGTTAATCGCCACGTTAAGAAAAAATTGGTGCACCGTCTACAGCGCCCGCGCCGATCTCTACCCCTGGAAGACGTCTATGAAGCGGCTCGCCTGGGCTCTAGTCGAGCCCGTCTACTGGTAAACAGCGCCGCATGCGGAACGGCCCGCCCTTGCCAGCCGTCCGGCCAATTTCGAGTAGTTTCCTATAACGATTGGAACGCTCGGACATGACCGGTATCCGAAATCGTAGATAAAGTGCGCGCTCGGAGCCGCGGACGCGACGCCATCTAAGCGGTAGAGTCCACACCCGCTCGTTTTCACTAAAACGGTTTCCCCATCGGACAGTAAGCGCGCTTCGTCCGGGTATTCGCCGGCAACGCCATGAAAGCGCTGGGGTCTTGGCAGAGCGACCGTCCGCAGCAGTTTGAGATCGGAGAGACGCGAAACCTGCACCGACCGAGTTGGTTCTTTCGTATTAAGCGGCGGCATCGGCGCACTGGTCGTCACGACGCGATTGATCTTCTCCAGAATCAGCAAATTGTATGGAGCGGATGTATCGATCGACCGACGACGCGGATGCATCGCTCGTGCGGATCACTCGTCCGCGACTGTCCAACTCTACGAGGGCTCCCGGAGTGTTTCCGTCAACGCCCTTGATTTGATACGTGGCCAATACGTTGCCGTTGCTTAGATAGGCGAAGCTGTGGGGGTGCGTGTATAGTCCTGCACTGCCGAACGACGCTGCAACCCGTGGGTGCCGCGGATCGTTCACGTCAAAAATATAAGAGCGCGCCGCCATGAAATCGTTGGCGAAGAGCACGCGGTTCGGCCGCATCGTGTAGTTGGTGTGGTGCCCATCTGCGAGTGCGTGGCGACGGGCACCATTGCAATCAGCGTTCCGAAATTGCGCGAATCGCTAATGTCGAAGACGGAGAGAAAATCATGCCCTTTGCGATCCGCTGGAAAAACGTTCGTTTCCATTCCCCAGACGACGAGATAGCGGCTCGTGTGCGGCGCTGGAGCTAGTAAAAAACGGAACAATCCGAGTGCCAGGAGTCTCATCGACACCGTCCTCTGTTGTAACGTCTGCGCACTTTGGCCACGACTACCTCAATGTCCCGCGAAGACGCGGATGCGCTCGTAAGCAACAAACACCCTGGCAGTATCAACTAAGTATCCACTAGTGCCTGCATTTTATGTTTTCGCAGATCCCGGCGCAAAACCGGAATGCCCACGCAGCTAACGTAAAAAGCCCGTGGTTATGCGGATTCCCGCATGCCGAGCGACCAAGCGTGTGCTCTGGAGAGCGTAAGAGCCCTAAGTTTACAAATCGTCAAAGGACATCGCGCACTGCGCCGCAATGGGGAACAGATCGGAGGTTGCATATTCTTATGATTCGCCATCTTAGATTTTTTTCGGGTGTGGCATTGTCTGCTGCACTGGCGCTCGGCTCGGTCGTTCCAGCGCTGGCGGACAATCCATATGGCGACATCGCCGTATCTCCGAGCACCGGACAGACGGCTAGGTCTTGGGACTGGGGCACGCAAAGCGCGGCCGACGCCAAGGCGATTTCGCTTTGCAACGCGCTCACAAATGGCGTAAATGATTGCATATCGCAGCTCGAGGTTCACAGTCACGTCTGCGGAGCCATAGCCTTCGACTCCGCGCTAAATCAGTGGCGCGGCGGGCGTGGCAACACGGTGGCCGAGGCCGACAGCAACGCTCTCGCGGCGCTGAGCATTTCGAACGGAACGGTCGCGCGACACGTGTGTAACACCGTAAGCTCTTCAAATGGAAACGGATCGAATTCCACCGGGTCAAACAACAGATATGGCGCGATCGCCGTTTCGCCGAACACCCTAGGAAGCTACGGCTCCTGGGACTTCTCATCTCAGAGCGCCGCCGATAATAACGCAATTGCGGGCTGTAACGGCCGGTCGAATGGCGCTAATGACTGTCTGAGAGTGGTTATGATTCACAACCAGACGTGCGGGGCGCTCGCCGAAGACAACTCGCAGAATACTTGGAAAGATGGACACGGCAACACGCACGCGGCCGCGAATAGCGATGCGCTCTCCCGTCTTGGCTCGGGAAATGGGACCGTTGTTCGATCGATCTGCAACGACAACACAGCCAACAACTCGACGAATAGCTCAGGGAGCTCGAATGTTGCAGGCGGCATTATC
>DASYYA010000148.1:0-9232 GCA_035934355.1 Candidatus Rubrimentiphilum sp.
AATGATCGGCGGCGTTACTTGGCGGCGCAAGCGCGCCACTTCTTCAGCCTGGGCGCGATTGCGGTTCTTCCACGCATCGGCCGCAAGTTCGACCCAAAGACAGACGCTCCCCGATATGCACCCGGCAAATTCGTCGTCCAGAACCTCGGGCAACAGCTCTTCCGATCCCGGCAGAATGGCGAGATCCGGATAGCGAGTGTGTAAGTCGCGCTCGAGCTCGAGTGTGTTCGAGCTGTCCTTCATTCCGCCGATGATCCCCGGATATCGCTCGATGAGCTGTTCGACTAATCCAGTATGAAACGTAATCCCGCTCATGCGCGGAAAATTGTAGAGTAAAATTCCGCGCGGCGGCGGGTTCACGGCGCTCAACAGTGCATCGAAGTAGCGGAGAATTCCGGAGTCGGGGACGTCGCGATAATAGAACGGTGGAATCACGAGCGCTGCTGCAAAGCCTAGAGAAAAGGCGCGCGACGTCAGCTTGATCGCATCGCGCAAGGCGCTGGCTCCGGTTCCGATCATGACTTGATTGCGCGGCAGGCTCGGCGCTAAGGCTTCCATGAATCCCAAGCGATCCGCCACCGCAATCGACATCGCTTCACCTGTGGTGCCGAGAATATTGAGACCGTTGCACCCGCGCTGTAACAGCGACCGGTAATAGGGAAGCGCTAGGACAGCGTCTGGGCGGTAATCGGCGTCGAACGGCGTGATCGTCGCGGCGAAGATGCCGCGTGGAAACTTGGAACGCTCTATCGAGGAATGCCTTCGGCCGTGAAGGCGACAATCTCATGCTGTTCGCGGTGATTGGTCCAAAAACGGTGTCCATCGAAAGCTAACGCCCGAGCTTTGAACGGCACGTGCGCGACATCCTCAGTTTTCGGATCGCCGCTGCGCGCGTCAACGCGCGTCAGGAAGTACTCGTCGGTTTCTTCGTCGTCGGTTCCTAAGACGTAGAAGCAGCCCTCGACGATCACTTGCCCGCAAATGTTGTGTGGAAGCGATATCGCCGAACCTGCGTGCCCCGAATCATCCAGCGAAATAATCTTCCGATTGTAGAATTGACTGAGATACAGCCGGTCACCGTCATAACTGAGAAACGAACCGGTATCGTCCGGACACGGAATTGCGCCTTCTTTCCGAAAACCGTGGCCCGGAATGAACCGGCGAATGATGCGATGATCTTCTTCGGTTTCGCTGCACACCACGCGCAGCTCGTCGCCCAGCACCGTCATCCCGACCGGCCATCCCGGAGCTTGCGCTTCTTCACGGACGCTCCAAGATCGCGGATCGATTGCATACAACCGCGACGTTTCGCGCGATCCCATCCAGAGCAGCTCACCGTCAAAGGCTAAGGCCTGCGGGCGCGGCGCCGGCGATGGCCGGCGCGCGATCTCCTCGATCGTTTTTGTTAGAGCCGGCATTACGGATAAAGTCCGCGAAGGCGTGTCGCCTCTGCGACTCGGCTGACGGCAACCGCATAAGCGCCGCGGCGCATATCCACACCGTGACGCTGCGCCTGCTCGTGCGTTTCCTTGAACGCCCGCGACATCTTACGCTTGAGCCGCTCGTTGATTTCGTCTTCTTCCCAGAAATTTTCCTGAAGATCTTGCACCCACTCGAAATACGAAACGCTTACGCCGCCCGCATTTGCAAGGATATCGGGCAGCACCATGACGTCACGCTCGAAGAGAATGTGATCGGCTTCGGGCATCGTCGGACCATTGGCAGCTTCCGCGATGATTTTAGCACGAATGCGCGGCGCATTTTCTTTGGTGATCACTTTTTCCAACGCCGCCGGCACCAGCACGTCGCAGTCGTACTCCAGAACGTCTTTGTTGCTAATGCGATCGCCGCCGGTAAAGCCGACAACCGAACCGGTCTCCGATTTGTGGGCCATGATACCGGCGATATCCAAGCCCTGTTGATTGGCGACGCCGCCTTTCGAGTCTGAAACCGCAACGATGCGATACCCGCGCTTACTCATCAACTCGGCGGCGTACATGCCCGCGTTTCCGAATCCTTGGATCGCAACGCGCGTGCCTTCGATCGTTTTTCCAAGCGTCGTCATCGCTTCGTCGACAACGTAGAGACAGCCGCGCGCCGTCGCTTTGTCGCGCCCGAGCGATCCGCCAATCGCGACCGGTTTTCCGGTCACGACGCCAGGCACTGAGTAGCCCTTTTGCATGGAGTATGTATCCATAATCCAGGCCATGATCTGCGGCGTCGTATAGACATCCGGAGCCGGAATATCTTTTTCCGGTCCAATAATGATTGAGATCTCGCTCGTAAACCGGCGCGTGAGATTTTCGAGCTCTTGTGTGGACATCGTTCGCGGATCGCAGATCACGCCACCTTTGGCTCCGCCAAACGGAATATTGACCAGCGCACACTTCCATGTCATCCACATCGCAAGCGCTTTGACTTCGTCAAGCGTCACGTCGGGATGAAAACGTATCCCGCCTTTTGTCGGCCCGCGTGACATATTGTGCTGCACGCGAAACCCCTTGAACATACGAAAAGAGCCCTTGTCCATACGGACCGGGACGGAAACTTCGAGTATGCGTTTGGGTTCACGCAAAAACCCATGCATCGATTCGTTAAGGCCGATCAGCTGAGCCACGTCGTCCAGCTGACGCTGTGCCATCTGCCAAACGTTTTCTGAACTGGTTACGGCAGAGAGATCCAAAGTCATACGAGTTTAACCTCCGATGAGTTCGGGTTGTGCGCAGTGCCCGCAATACCAGAGGACAGCGCCTTCCTTGCTCACACTAACCATTTGCTCGCGCGCGCCGCGCCGCCCGCACCGCGCGCATGAATACGTTTTTCCTATTGGAGCGGACGGTAAAGCTTCGGTCCGCGTCATAAAATATGCCACAACCACGATAGCGACGAATGTCGTAATGGGCGCCCACGCAAAGAACTCATCAATCGCCTGGGTCGAGATCATGCAAAAACAGGGGTTCGCTCACGAATCTTCCGTTTTCCTTGATCTGCTTGATAGGTGCTTACCGGCGCCCATGGGGGCTCGATCCGCGAAATGTAATCTCGGATGTCCTTGCAATTCTCATAGCGCGTTCTTTTTAACTTCGCCGATCAAGCCCCCATGGGGCGCCGGTAAGCAATGTAACGCAGGCGGAAAACGCAAGATTCGTTCGTTCATGAGATACTGAGTGAGAAACACCCAGTCTCTTCTCTTTTTTGTTTTTCCGATCTATCCTGAAAAGAAAATGAGTGAGGGTTTGGCGGCGGGGTGGTGCTCAATTTGCGAAGTTAAAGAGAACCCACTATGAGGTTCGCAAAGGCAACCGAGATTGCATTTCGCGAATTGAGTACTACCCCGCCGACAAGCCCGAACGATGATTACCTCATCCGGCGATAGATCGGAAAAACGTCGTCGACTTTTCTAAAAGCTCCCTCATGAGGCGTGGCGTGCAGCGATTCGGCTGAGCTCAAGCAGATGAAGCCGAAGCGCGACAAACTTTGCAAGAATAAATTGTGGACGCGGTATTGCAACGATTTACTGAACTGCTGCAGGACGCCACGCGCGATAATTGCATGAAATTCGTTTAAGGATGCGTCGGTGGCCAAACTGTGCGTCGCCAAAATAAGATTGCGCGTCAGATAATCGTGAAATCTGATTTTGCCGTCGGCGTACTCGCAAAACTCGGCAACCGACTTGCGCCCGCCGCTGAGGCGATAATCGTTGGCAAACTCTTCCAGCGACGGCACTTCATACACACCCTCGCGTGCGATCGCGATCGCTATATCGCTCAGATCGGTCGCGTATAGCATGCAACGCTCGAGCATATCCTCTTCGTGCAGAATCGCGAGCATCGTATAAACGTCTTCACCGGTGGAGCAGCTCGGAAACCACAGTCGCGCAAATGTGTACGTGCGTAAGAACGTCACGACCCGGTGGCGGATCGCTTTGAAGTATTCCGGGGCACGGAAGAGGCGATTGGAGGTTGACGAAAACGCGAAGACCAAGCGACGCAACGCGTCATCGTCATGCAATACGCGCTCCTGAAGGCCAGAGATCGTTTGCACGCCCTCGGCGCGCATGCGTTCGGCGACGCGCCGTTTTAGGGTTGCGGGCGCGTACTCGCGAAAGTCATAGCCGCGCCAGCGCAGCATCGCTTCCAGCAGCAGTGAAAGCTCAACGCTGGCGAGTTCGTCATTCGGTTCCTGCGAAGCCGCCCACGCCGAAGCGGCTCGCTCTTCGATGATCACCGATTAAGCCAGACCCGCAACAGAGAGATAAGTTGATCCATATCCACCGGCTTGCTGATGTACTCAGAAGCACCTGCGGCGATCGAACTCTCCCTATCTCCTTTCATTGCCTTCGCCGTCAGCGCGATGATTGGCAGATCTTTAAAGCGCGGATTGGCCCGGATGCGCCGAATGGTTTCGTACCCGTCCATTTCCGGCATCATGATGTCCATCAACACGATATCGATCGACGGATCCCGCATGAGTTGATCGATGCCGGCTTGACCGCTCTCGGCGCTCGCCGCCTGGAGGTGGTGAGCTTCCAGCGCGGTGGTCAGCGCATAGATGTTGCGCGCGTCGTCATCGACGATCAAGACCTTCTTGTTTTCGAGTGTCGCGGTTCCCAGTGGCGGAATCTCGCTTGTCCGTTTGGTTGCCGGAAGTCGTGACTCGACCTGATGCAAGAAGAACCGGGTTTCGTCGAGCAACCGCTCGGGCGACATCGCATCTTTGACGATCACCGCTTCGCTCAATCGATCGAGTTTAGATTGCTCTTGGTGCGTCAGTTCCCGTCCGGTATAGACGACGATCGGCGTGCGCGCATGTTGCGCTTGGAGACGAATGCGCTCGATCAGTTGATCGCCTGGAACATCCGGCAACCCGAGGTCGACCACGATGCAGTCGAACTTGTTTGAAGCAAGCGCTTCCAGCGCTTCTTCCCCTGAACGCACGGCCGTCACCGTCACTTCACCGCTGCCGATCAAATTAACCATCGCGTTGAGTTGCGTGATGTCGTCTTCCACAACCAGCAGATTCTTCGTCCGCCGATCGGCAAAGCCGAGCAGGTTGTCGAACGTTTCGGTCAGCGCCTCTTCGGTCACCGGCTTGCGCAAATGCGCGATCGCACCGGCATCGAGTGCGCGCTGCCACTGCTCCTCACCGGAGATCACGTGCACCGGAATATTCGCAGTCGCCGGATCGTGTTTGAGCGTTGCGAGCAATTCCCAGCCGTCAACATCAGGCAAACCGATGTCGAGCGTTACCGCATCGGGCAAGTACTTGCGCGCGAACTCGAGCCCTTGCGCACCGGAGAGCGCGACGACGCCCTTGAATCCGCGGTCGCGCGCGAGTCCCAGCAGAATGCGCCCGAAGATCACATCATCTTCGATGATCAGCAAGACGCGATCGGTACTTTCGATCGTTTTGCGATCGTCGTCGACGCTCTCCGTCGAAGATGGAAACTCGAGGTGCCGCAATTGCGGCATCACCGCTTCTTGCGGCTCTCTAAAGCCGTCACCCGACGGGGTCATCGCTCGGACGGTCGCGCCCGCGGCACGCTCCACCGGATGGTAGAACGTAAACGTGCTGCCCTCGCCCATCGAACTCTCCACCGCGATTTCGCCGCCTAGCAAACCTGCGATCTCTCTGCTGATCGCTAAGCCCAGGCCCGTTCCGCCGAATTTGCGGGACGTGCCCATGTCGGCCTGTTGGAACGCTTCGAAGATCACGTTGAACTTGTCCGACGGGATGCCGATTCCGGTGTCGTGCACCGCGAACGCAATCGCGGGTCCTTTGATCGTACTCAGGCGATGTTCTTTCACGAGTGAGATTTCGAGCGTCACGCCGCCATGGGTTGTGAACTTGAACGCGTTGGAAAGCAAGTTTTTGAGAATCTGCTGCAGACGCGTGGCATCCGTAACCAGCGCCGGCGGCACATCTTCGTGACGACGAATCGTAAAGTCGAGCCCTTTGTCGGTTGCGATCTGATTGAACGTCCTGACAACATCGTCTTCGATCGTCGCAAACGGTATATCTTGGAGATCGATCGACGTGGTTCCCGATTCGATCTTCGACAGGTCCAGAATATCGTTGATGAGCGTGAGCAGATCGGTTCCCGCAGCGCGAATCGTCTGCGCGAACTCGATCTGCTTGGGCGACATGTTCCCTTCGGGATTGTCCGCCAATTGTTTCGAGAGAATGAGCAGTGAGTTGAGCGGCGTGCGCAGCTCGTGCGACATGTTTGCCAAGAACTGCGACTTGTATTTCGACGTGAGCGCGAGCTGCTCGGCTTTCTTTTCGAGTTCTTGGCGCGCTTCGTCGATCTCGCGCGTGCGGCGCTCGACTTCTTCGTTGCGCTCTTGCAGCAAGCGCGAGCGCTCTTCCAGCTCGTCGTTAGTCTGTTGCAGCTCCATTTGCTGGCTCTGCAGCTCGTTGGTCAACGCTTGCGACTGTTTGAGCAGTTCCTCGGTCCGCATGGACGCTTCGATCGTGTTGAGAATGACTCCGATAGACTCGGTCAGTTGATCGAAGAATTGCAGCTGCGTTTCGTTGAAGCGCTCGGTCGACGCCAACTCGACCACGGCCTTGACTTGCCCTTCGAAGAGCACCGGTAAGACGATCAGCGACAACGGCTTGGTCTCGCCGAGCCCTGAACCGATAGCCATATAATCGGATGGAACTTCGGTTAACAGGAGGCGCTTGCGTTCGATCAGGCATTGGCCGACGAGCCCCTCGCCTTCGCGAATCGTCCGCTGCGCGGCTTTCCGTTTGCTAAGCGCATAGCTCGCCATCAAACGGAGCACTTGCTCTTCACCAACCGGATCGTTGATATAGAACGCTCCCGAGTACGCGTTGACCAGCGGCGCAATCTCCGACATGATTAGCCGGCTGACGGTTTTGCTGTCGCGCTGACCTTGTAGCATCGCCGTAAAGCGAGCAACGTTGGTCTTCAGCCAGTCTTGGTCGGTGTTCTTGCGCGTCGTATCGCGCAAGTTCTGAATCATTTCGTTAACGTTGCGCGTCAGCTCGGCGACTTCGCCACGCGCTTCAACCTCAATCGTCCGCGAGAGGTCGCCCTTGGTAACAGCGGTGGCCACCTCACCGATTGCGCGAATCTGCGAGGTTAGCTGCGCCGCCAACTGGTTGACGGAATCGGTGAGGTCGCGCCACAAACCGGCGGCACCCGGCACCTGGGCTTGCCCTCCCAGTTTTCCTTCGAAACCGACTTCGCGCGCGACCGTGGTGACTTGGTCGGCAAACGTCGCCAGCGTGTCGATCATGAAATTGATCGTGTCGGCGAGCTGAGCGATTTCGCCCTTGGCCTCCAGCGTCAGTTTGCGTTTGAGGTCGCCGTTGGCAACGCTGGTCACGACTTTTGCAATGCCACGGACTTGGTTGGTCAAGTTTGCGGCCATGAAGTTGACGTTGTCCGTCAAGTCTTTCCACGTGCCGCTAACGCCTGGGACCTGAGCCTGGCCGCCGAGTTTTCCTTCGGATCCGACTTCGCGCGCAACGCGCGTCACTTCCGACGCAAACGCGTTGAGCTGATCGACCATCGTGTTGATCGTGTCTTTCAGTTCCAGAATTTCACCGCGAACATCGACCGTGATCTTCTTGGAAAGGTCGCCCAGTGCGACGGCCGTCGTGACTTTGGCGATGTTACGCACTTGCGACGTCAGATTCGATGCCATCGTGTTCACGGAGTCGGTGAGGTCTTTCCACGTGCCGGCGACGCCGCGAACGAATGCTTGTCCTCCAAGGCGCCCTTCCGAACCGACTTCGCGCGCCACGCGCGTCACTTCCGACGCGAACGCGTTGAGCTGGTCGACCATCGTGTTGATCGTGTTCTTGAGTTCCAAGATCTCGCCGCGAACGTCGACCGTGATCTTCTTCGAGAGGTCGCCCATAGCTACGGCGGTCGTAACTTCAGCAATGTTGCGCACTTGCGACGTGAGGTTGGATGCCATGAAGTTCACTGACTCGGTGAGGTCCTTCCACGTGCCGCTAACGCCTTGCACCTCGGCTTGGCCGCCGAGTTTTCCTTCGGAGCCGACCTCGCGCGCGACGCGCGTCACTTCGGATGCAAACGCGTTCAGCTGATCGACCATCGTATTGATCGTGTCTTTCAACTCCAAGATCTCACCGCGAACGTCGACGGTGATCTTCCGCGACAGGTCTCCCTTGGCAACGGCGGTCGTCACGTCGGCGATGTTACGCACTTGGTCGGTGAGGTTGGATGCCATGAAGTTGACCGACTCGGTGAGGTCGCGCCACGTGCCGCTGACGCCCGCTACCTGCGCTTGACCGCCGAGTTTGCCTTCGGATCCGACCTCGCGCGCGACGCGCGTGACTTCGGATGCAAACGCATTGAGCTGGTCGACCATCGTGTTGATCGTGTTTTTCAGCTCCAAGATCTCGCCGCGGACGTCGACCGTAATCTTGCGTGACAAGTCGCCTTTAGCGACGGCGGTCGTCACGTCGGCGATGTTACGCACTTGCGACGTCAGGTTCGAAGCCATACGGTTCACGGAGTCCGTCAGGTCTTTCCACGTGCCGCTAACGCCTTGCACCTCGGCTTGGCCGCCGAGTTTGCCTTCGGAGCCGACTTCGCGCGCGACGCGCGTGACTTCGGATGCAAACGCATTCAGCTGATCGACCATCGTGTTGATCGTGTTCTTCAGCTCGAGGATCTCGCCGCGAACGCTGACGGTGATCTTGCGCGAGAGGTCGCCTTTGGCGACTGCGGTGGTGACGTCGGCGATGTTCCGCACTTGCGACGTCAAGTTAGCCGCCATGAAGTTCACCGACTCGGTCAGGTCTTTCCACGTGCCGCTGACGCCGGCAACCTGCGCTTGGCCGCCCAGAATACCTTCGGAGCCGACTTCGCGCGCGACGCGCGTCACTTCGGACGCAAATGCGTTCAACTGATCGACCATCGTGTTGATCGTGTTCTTGAGTTCCAAGATCTCGCCGCGAACGTCCACCGTAATCTTCTTGGAAAGGTCGCCCTTTGCCACCGCCGTCGTGACGTCGGCGATGTTACGCACTTGCGACGTCAGGTTGGACGCCATGAAATTCACCGACTCGGTGAGGTCTTTCCACGTGCCGCTAACGCCTTGCACCTCGGCTTGGCCGCCGAGTTTACCTTCGGAGCCGACCTCGCGCGCGACGCGCGTGACTTCGGATGCGAATGCGTTGAGCTGGTCGACCATCGTATTGATCGTGTTTTTGAGTTCCAAGATCTCGC
>DASYYA010000063.1:0-6071 GCA_035934355.1 Candidatus Rubrimentiphilum sp.
AGCCAACGTGTCGGGATCCGGTGCTTTCGTCGGCTTGGGCGGCGCGATCAACATGGAACGCACGAGTTGCGCGCGCTTGGTGTCGTCGGGGACGATTGCGGCACCGCCATCGGCCAGCACGACCTCGTCGGTGTAAGGCACTTGCGCGGCCACCAGTGCCTTCGGCGAAAAATCGGCAAAAGCGGTCGCAATGCTAAACTCTTCATTTGACGTAAAGTTGGTATCGACGTCTCTGTTCAAAACACCGATCAGTTGGTTCAAATGTAAGAGTGTGTTGAATTTATCCGAAGCGAGCTTGCGCAACAGCGCGCGCAGCACATCTTGTTGGCGCATGATGCGGCACGGATCGCTGCACCAGTCATGCCGGAACCGCATGTACCCGACGGCTTGATCGCCGTTGAGATGCTGAAAACCGGGCTTGAGATGGATGTGCAGATGGCCCCACGTGTCATCGTAATCCAACGGACCGTTGACGCAATTGTGCGGGTGCATCAAGCAGTCGGAATTCATCACTTTGACATCAACGCCGCCGAGCGCATTCACGAGATGTTTGGTCGTGTTGACGCGGAAAACGATGTAGCGATCGAAACCCGGTATGCCTAAGAAATGGGAGATGACGACTTGCGCTTCTTTCACCCCGCCGTCGGATTGCGCTTGATTGATCTTTTGCCGGCTTCCGTCGGGATAGACCGCAGCCATGTCGCGCGGAATCGAAAGTTGATAGATGTGATGCGTGTCAAAGTCGAGATTGACGGCCCAGATGACGTCGCTGCGCGCTTTGGCCGAATACTCTTCGTCGAGCGAGTTGTAGTCATAATCCAGACCCTCGACCAGAACCAGCAAGTGGTTCTTGCCGAAGACCTGCTCGGGCGATGGCGTGAGTGCGCTTGCGACGATCTGCCAAAACGGCCGGTGCTGTGCAACCGACATGCCGGCGACAAGCGAGATACCGCCGGCCAGCAAAATGCCGAGCACCATAAGGACGCGCCGAACCAACGGCGGACGCGCCCGAAGCGAGAGTCGATCATCGCCGGCAGCCAAATGCTTGCCGCCGGGTTCATTAGGAATCAATTAAAGCCCAGCTCTTTCCTTATATATAATACCGTATTCGGCCGTTCGCGTCTTCAGCGATAGTTAACGAACTGCAGGGGCAACTCGTAACTGAGGCCGCGCAGGCGCGCCATCACGCTTTGGAGATCGTCTTTACTCCGGCCTGACACTCGGATCTGCTCATCTTGATACTGCGCGCTGACTTTGAGCTTGAGTTCTTTGATGGCGTCCATCAGCGGCTTGATCTTATCCTTAGGAATGCCGCTCTGTAGGGTTCTGGTGCGCCGCACCGTATTTTGCGACGCGGGTTCGATCGCCCCATATTCAAACGCTTTCAGATCGATTCCGCGCCGCACCGCTTTCGATTGAATGATGTCCACCACATTTTTCATCTTCAACTCGTCATCGCTGGTGACGGTGATAACTTTCTTGCCGTCGTAATCGATCTGGGTTTTGCTGTTTTTAAAATCAAAACGGCCGGCAATCTCTTTGCGCGCCTGGTTGAGCGCGTTGTCGAGCTCTTGCTGATCGATTTTCGAAACGACGTCGAATGAAAATTCGCTTGGCATATTAAAGGAGGAACGACTTTTCGACCACGTCGCCTACACCGCCGAGTTTGCCAACGGGCTTTCCGTCGACAGTGAGCTCGACGCCGGCGGCATTTCCGGCACGCACGACCGCGGATTTTCCGTGAAACGTGCGCGAGGTGCCGGGCCGAAACGTTCCCTCCATACTAACATTACCGTCAATGGTGACCCGCAGCCATGACGCTGAGGTGACGTGTAATGCCAAAGTGCGAGTGAGCAACGGTTGCGGGCGAGCTGTCTGGACCGGCGACGCAGACGGCGACACCGGAGCTGTGCTTTGCTGGGCCGCGGTAACCGCAGCCTTGGGCGGCGTCACGTAAAGATAAATGACGAATCCAATAAGTCCGGTGGCAACGACGGCGGCGATCCAGATGAAGGGCGCAAGGCTTCGCTGCCTGGGGGCCGAGGATATCGCGGTGTCCGCTGCAACGGGCGCAGGATTGGTTGCGGCATTGAATTCGGCGACCGCCTCCTCGGGATCGAGTCCCAAAAATCGCGCGTAGGTACGCAAAAAGCCGCGAATATAGACGGAGGCGCCAATGGCTTTCCAGTTCTCTTCCTCGATGGCCGCAAGATAAACCGAGCGAATCCGCAGTTGCTCGCCCACCTCGGATAGCGTGAGCCCGCGCTGCTCACGCGCAACTCGAAAGCGTTCGCCCAGCGCCATTGGCAGCTTTTGTTTGCGGCCGTACCCTGTTATCCTGTGTTTTTAGATGCTCGAACGCACGCGTGTAATCGCCGCGATGAGCGGCGGAGTGGACTCAGCTGTGGCAGCCGGATTGCTGGTGGAAGCCGGTTATGACGTCATTGGCGTCACCATGAAAATGTATTCGCAAACGCGCCCGCCGCACGAGCGCAGTTGTTGCGGCATCGACGACTTCGACGACGCGCGAAAGAGCGCCGCGGTGCTCGGAATTCCCCATTACGTGCTGGATTTTGAACAAACGTTTCGCCGCAACGTGATCGAGCGGTTCGCCGACGAATATGCCCGGGGCCGTACGCCCAATCCATGCGTATCCTGCAACAATTTTGTGAAACTTGGTACTCTGCGCAAATACGCGGACTCACTCGGAGCCAAGCACGTCGCCACCGGTCACTATGCGCGACTGCAACATAGTGACGACGGCGTACACCTGTTACGCGGAACGCATGCAAAAGATCAAGCGTATGCATTAGCGCAACTCGCGCCGGCTCAACTTGCGCGCTTGCTGCTGCCACTCGGCGAATTCGACAAGCAGACGACGCGTGCGCACGCCAAACGTTTAGGCCTTCCGGTTCACGACAAAGTTGAATCGCAGGATATTTGTTTCGTTGAAGGCGGCGACTACCGCGAAATCGTCGCAGCGTTGCGTCCGCAGTCAACGCGCGCCGGCCAAGTCGTTACGACAACCGGCGAAATTGTGGGAGAGCATTCGGGCGTCGCCGGCTACACCGTTGGGCAGCGCCAAGGACTACCTGCAGCTAACGGCGCGGCGCGATACGTGACGCGCATCGATGCGCAGACAAATACCATTGTTATAGGGCGCGAGGACGAGCTGCTCGTTAGTTCGCTGCTTGCCGATGAAGTAAACCTCATCAGGCCGGAACGTTTTGTGCGATCGCCGGTCATGGTTTTAGCGATGACGCGCTACCGATCGAATCCGGCGCGCGCGAAAGCGCACATTGAGGGCGGCCGCTTGGAATTGGCGTTTGAAACGCCGGTGCGTGCGGTTTCGCCGGGGCAGCTAGTTGCGCTTTTTGATCTTGACGGCGACGAAGTTCTCGGCGCCGCCACCATTTTGTCTACTCGCTGAGGTCGTCTTCGAGCGACTTGCCCTCTTCTTCCCCTAAAATAATCTCTTCTTCGTTGATCTCTTCTTGCTGATTGAGCATGCCGGTGTCGTCGGCGTTTCGAACGGCATCGTCGCGGTTTTTCGGCTTTTGTTTATCGCTCACGGTAGAGGCATTTACCCTTCTTTTAAGCAGTGTTGCATCACGCGGGCCGTTGGAGTAAGAATTGCCTATGGGTTACCTGCTTTTTGCGCTCGCGTTCCTGTTGGCCGGAATAACCTGGGCCGTCATCAGGAAGCATGAGCGTCTCGTTTTTTGGACAGGCGCAGCAGCTACGGCAGGTACCGGCTTCTACGCGATCTTTGACCGCAAACCACTTTGGCTCGTTCTTTCGCTTTTCGGCGCGGTTGGATTTTGCATCGTGTTGGATCGCGCGATGGCTCGTAAAACCCGAACGGATTAACTCGCGGTGGCCAGCGCCACGTCCTCCCGCAGGTTCCAATATGTGTCGCGTATCACTGGCTTGAAACCCGCGTTGATAATAGCGTCTTCGAGTTCTCTGCGCGTGGCTTCATTGGTTGAACCGGCATCGTGCACGACTTGCTCTTCAATGATCGTGCCACCCATATCGTCGCAGCCGTAGTAGAGCGCGACCTGGCCGATCTTTAAACCCGGCGTAAGCCACGACGCTTGCAGATGCGGAACGTTATCCAGATATAAGCGAGAAACCGCAAGCACGCGCAGATACTCGAGCCCGGTTGCTTCTTTGCCGCGCAGCGGCGTCTTCCACGGCACGTAGTACCACGGAATAAACGCGGTAAAGCCGTTGGTTTCGTCTTGCAGGTTGCGGATCACGTCGAGATGCTCCACCCGCTCTTCACCGGTCTCGATCGAGCCGAACATCATCGTCGCGGTGGTCGGCATACCTAGCTGCTGCGCCTCGCGCATCACGCCAATCCAAGATTCCGGCTTCACTTTGCGCGCGCTGATTCTCTTGCGGACACGCTCGACCAAAATCTCCGCGCCGGCGCCGGGCAGCGATTTCATCCCCGCCGCCTTTAAACGCTCCAGGATTTCGCGCGTCGGGAGCTGCTCGACCGTCGCCAGCCCAACGATCTCCGATACGGAAAGCGAGTGGAGATCGACGCGCGGAAACTCGCGGCGCACGCGCGCGAAGAGTTCTTCGAACCAGCTCAGCGGCAACTCCGGATTGACGCCGCCCTGAATCATGATCTGCGTGGCGCCCTGGTCGGCTGCATACTTGATGCGCTCGAGCACCGTATCGTGCGACATGGTGTAGCCTTCACGATGTTTTTCCGGTCTGAAAAACGCGCAGAAGGTGCAGTGCACGTTGCAGACGTTCGTATAGTTGATGGTCGTGTCGATCACGTAGGTGACGGCGTTGCCCGGATAGAGTTGCATGCGGCGCGCGTGCGCCGCCGCGCCGAGAGTGTGGATGTCGGCCTCGTGGTAGATCCGCACGCCTTCTTCAAAGGAAAGGCGGCCGCCCGAAGCCGCGCGCTCGAGCAGTTTAGCGACCGACACCGAGGACCTCGGGAACGATCGGCGGCAGCGAATCGATCGCGCCAATCGCTTGCAGTTCGCGGCAGAACGCGGCCAGACCGCGTTGCGCCGCCGAATGGAACGTGAAGTTGAGCTTCGCGTAATAGTTTTCGTAAAAGCCGGCTGGGCGCGGTACGAGGATCTGCGCGCGCGCGATAACTTTTTGAATGTTTCCGCGCCCCCACGTATAGGCGTCGGTCAGCGCGTGCATGCAGCTTCTCACCGCATCGGCACGGCGTTCAAAAATCTCGCGGCGCGCAACCCACACCGCAAAGACCGTTTGCTCGCCCGTCCAATCGTGCCACAGAGAGCCCAGATCGTAGACGCGCTCGGTCGGCAGCGAGAGCAACGCATCGATCGCTGCATCCCCGATCAGCAACGCCGGCCGGCCGGCGCGCGCAATGACCGGCGCATCCGCCCGCTCTTCAAAGCGGGCGTGCACGTTGTAGCGTCGCTCGAGTAACACGCGCAAGAGATTTCTTCCGGTTGCCGATTCCGGCGTCACTGCAATTTCGACGCCGTCGAGTAACGCCGGCGGCACGCCCGAAACAAGAACGACCGAGATGACCTCATCGCGCGCTCCGATGCACAGGTCGGGCAGCAGTACATAGCGCTGCGGATCTTGCGCATAGGCAAACGAGCTGATTGGTCCGAGATCCAGCTCGCCGTCGCGCATCATTTCGTTTAATCGCGCCGGGACATCGGCATGCAAACGCGCGGGATAAACGATCGCGCCTTCGTCGAACGCCGCGTACACGGGCAGGTCGTTGGTGTACTTGATCCGCCCGCAGTTAAGCATAGACTTCCTCGCGTGCTGCCGGCGGCGGAGTCCAGTCGTACGGAAGTACTTCGTACGTGCAAGTCCGGCGCACCGGCACGTACCCGGCCTCTTCGATGAGCCGCCGGAACTCGCGGTCGTCTACGTATTGGCCGGAGCGGGTCCCCGCGCTGTGATAGATCATTTCTTCGTCGGTGCTGCCGTGCGTGCCGTCCATGTCGTCGGCGCCGAAATCCAGCGCGACCTGACAAATCTTCAATCCTTGGATCATCCAGTAGGCTTTGATGTGATCGAAGTTGTCGAGCATCAACCGCGATACCGCG
>DASYYA010000067.1:0-2082 GCA_035934355.1 Candidatus Rubrimentiphilum sp.
GTCAGCCAGAGCGTTGCCAGAATCGACGGAATCCCGCCCTCGACGAGTTGCTGCAAGTACAAACTATTGGCGTGCGTGCGAATGCCGCGCACGCCCGCAAGCGGAATCTCGAGTTCGAAGTTACCGGCTCCGATCCCGAAGATCGGATGGCGTTCCCAGAGCGTACTTGCGGCGTGCCAGAGTTTCGAGCGCGAACCAACACCGCCGGCATACGATGTGTCGCTGAAATTCCACAACCGAAAGAATCCAAGCGAATGTGAGCGGATCCCCGCGACACCGATTCCGAGCAATAAACCTGCGGCCATAAATGATAATGGACGTGCGATGTTTTTGCGAAATGTCAGCGCGACCACCAGTGTGCCGAGGGTGGCTCCGAGCGCGCCGCCGCGCGAAAACGTCAGCACGTCGGCGAGCACGATCAAAAACAAAACGAATTGCGCCGCCGGCGCCGGCGTGGTAATGCAAAATGCTAAAACCAGCGGCAGCGCAACGTCAAAGTAGCCGGCGAGCTGATTCGGCCCTTCGATCGGCCCCGCGACTCGCGGCATCAAGTGATCGTTGATGCGCAAGAACGAGGGTGCAGCCACAAATTCTTGCGACAGCGCGATTAATGCCACCGCGGCGGCGACCACGATGCACGCGGCGCGAATGAGCTTGATGTCGGGATCGAGCCGATAGGCCGTGACGACTGCGGTAAACAGCAGAAGATATTCCACCAGCTTCAACGTTTCGCGAGTCACCGGCACTGTGTAGGTTGCGTGCGCGAACGTCAGTATCGTCGTTACCAGCAAGAGTGCGCCCGCGATCAAGATCGCGCGCGGTGCGCGCGAGCTCAGCACCCGCAATGCGCCGGTAAACGGTATCAGCCCTAGCAAAACGCCGAGTAGCGTTGCTTTCGGCAGCGTGAGATTCGTGTGCCACACGTCGCCGTATAACGCAAACGGCTGAATGAGAATGAGCAACGCAACGCCGTATGCCGGGCGGCGCATTGTGAGCAGTGCGCCACCGCAAAAAAATAGGACATACAGGATCGCGGCAAATGCATCCAAGCCCACGCGGCGGGCTTCGCTATGTTCGGCGCGAAACCCAGGCGCATGGATGAGTCCGCGATGCGTCAATGCATCGAGCGCAAACGCGACGGCAAAGCGCTTTCGGCGACGCAGTGGGACGAGATCGTCGACAGCTTCATGGAAGGGCGCATCGACGAAGCACAGATGGCCGCGCTGTTTATGGCGTGCGTCTGGCGCGGAATGAATTTCGAAGAAGCGCACGCGTTGACCGATGCCATGGTGCGCAGCGGCGAAACGATCACGTTCGATCGCAGCAAAGGCGCGGTCGTCGATAAGCATTCCAGCGGCGGCGTGGCCGACATCGTTTCGCTCGTCGCAGTACCGCTCGCCGCGGCGTGCGGCGCAAAGGTTGCCAAACTTTCCGGGCGCGCACTCGGCCACACCGGCGGCACGATCGACAAACTCGGGGCCATTCCGGGATTTAACGCCGCGCTGTCGTTAGACGCATTCATCGGACAGGTGCAACGCATCGGCTGCGCGATTGCGGCGCAAACGCAGGCGCTCTTTCCTGCGGACAAACGCATCTATAATTTGCGTGATCGCACCGGAACTGTTCCGGCGATGGGATTGATCGCCGCGTCGGTCGTCTCAAAAAAAATCGCGGCGGGCGCCCACGCGATCGTCTTCGACGTCAAAACCGGCCCGGCGTCATTCACGCCGGACCCGGATCAAGCGCGCGAGCTCGCGCGCTGGACGGTCGAGATCTGCAAGCGCTTTGGCAGAAAAGCGGTCGCATTTGTGAGCGATATGCATCAGCCGTTGGGGCGAACGATTGGGACGGGCATCGAGATGGTGGAAGCCCGCGACATCTTGCGCGGTGGAGAGAATGAAGCTGGACGTGCGATGGAACTCATCATAAAGATCGTCTCCGCTCTGCTAGATGCCGCAGAGGTTGGTGGCGGAGAAGAACGTGTTCGCGCAGCTCTAAAAGACGGCAGCGGTTACGCGAAGCTCGTCGAGATGGTCGAAGCGCAGGGTGCGTCGCGCGGCGCACTCGAGGGAATGGAACTCG
>DASYYA010000179.1:0-4107 GCA_035934355.1 Candidatus Rubrimentiphilum sp.
CCCGCCTCGAGCGCCCGTAGCTTTTCGGCGCGGCTGAGCCGCTTAAATTGCGCCTCGATACTCTTGGCATGCGACCTATCGCTCACGCCCATCCAGCCGATCAGCCGAACCGGCAAGCGCGACCGCGTGTATTTGGACGCTTTGCCGGCTTCATGCGTTTGTACGCGCCGGACTAGGTCGGCGGTCCAACCCGTATAGAGCGACCCGTCGGCGCATTTTAGAATGTAGATGAACATTCGGGTAGGAAAGCAGCGGAGTGAAATTGGTTCGTTTTATTCCGGCGATCGCGGCGATCGCTCTCGGCTCGGCTTCGGTGGCGGCAAAGCCGTCGCTCGATCCGCGCATTACTGCATTGGTTTCGGCGGTTTCCACTTCCGATCTGCGTGCATACGATACGCATCTAGTCGACTTCTACACACGCAACGATTTCTCCGAGGACCTCAACTCGGCCACACGCGGAGTCTTTGCTGCACGTGATTGGATCGAGTCACAGTTCGAAGGGGATGCGCGGCGCAGCGGCGGCCGCATGAGCGTCGCGCTTGACACCTTTCTGCACGATAAAACGGCGCGCACGCCGCGCGCGGTTACTGAATCGAGCATCATCGCGACACTGCGTGGCGACGCCGCCGGACCCACATACGTCATGTCGAGTCATTACGACGATTGCGACGGCGATTGCACCGACGGGCGTGGGCGCGCGCCCGGCGCCGACGATAACGGCTCGGGAACCGCCGCCGTCTTGGAAGCGGCCAAGATTATGGCGCCGCATCACTTTTACGGCACGATTATCTTTGCGGTCTTTGACGGCGAAGAGCTCGGCCTCTGGGGATCCGATCATTACGCGCGCGAGCTCAAAGCCAACGGCACGAACGTCCTTGCCGATCTCAATAACGACATCATCGGCGCCTCAAATGCGCCGCTTGGCTCAAATGACCGCCGGATCGTGCGTGTCTTTAGCCAGGGTCTCCCGATCGATGCAACGGTGAACGCCGTGAATTTGGCCGGCTCCGAAAATGATTCGCCTTCGCGCGAGCTCGCTCGTTTTGTCAAAGAAGTTGACGACCGGTACGTCGCGCCGATTCAGGCGCTGCTGATCTACCGCGCGGATCGTTTTCATCGTGGCGGCGATCAAGAATCGTTTACGACGCAAGGATTTCCGGCGATTCGGTATGTCGAAGTCCACGAAGATTTCAGCCATCAGCACCAAAACGTGCGTGTCGAAAACGGCGTCCAGTACGGCGACTTGCCGCGGTATATTGACGCCACCTATCTTGCCGGCGCAACGAAGATGAACGTCGCGGCGCTCGCAGCACTTGCGCTCGGTCCGGATGAGCCGTCGGGCGCCGAAATGTTGATTGGCAGTCTCGCCAACGACTCAACGCTACGCTGGAAGCCGGCAGCGCGCGCGGCGAGCTATGAAATCGTGTGGCGCGCGACCGATGCGCCGATATGGCAACATGCAAAAAATGTCGGCAATGTAACGCAGGCCACCGTGCCGGTGAGCAAAGATAACTTTATTTTAGGAGTACGGTCGGTCGACGCGAGCGGGCTACGCAGCCCGGTTGCCTATCCAGCCGGAGTTCGCCGTTAGCGTAAACCGCGAAGTATCTTTCCTTCGGTGTTCAGGTAATAGTTCGAGCCGTCGAAGCGAGGCGAGTCCGCGAACATCAGGTATAAATACTTGAAATTTTCCGAAAACGAGTACGCCGGGAAGTAATCGCCTTGCGTCATCGGGCGCGTTTGCACGTTCGTTAAGACAGTATAGCCGCGCGACGTTCTGCAGTTTGCGCGCAGGGCTTGGAAATAGCGGTACGCCGTCGTGCGATACTTCTGCTCGTGCGTCAAGAACCAGAGATCGAACGACGAGTTCGGATACTCGGGCCGCAACCAGTGGCGCGGACTGACAATCGAAAGATCTTTGTAGTCGATCTCTTCGGGGATCAGCTGATACTTGTCGAGCGCCGCCGTCCACGAATCATAGAACGCCGAACCGATGTCGCGGTTTCCGCCTTTGGCAACGAGTTCTGCGTAGAATGCGGCCAGTTCCGACGTCGTCGTATCTCCGGTCGGTTGCGCGTTGGTGTAATTCACGGTTTTAAACCAAAGGTTACCGCCAACGCGTGTCAATTTGTATTTGAGAATGGCATCGGTCAGCATGCGGTACCAGTCGCGCGTCTGCGTGAGATGGAGCATCTGCCAGCCGCCCCATAAATACTCGTAGAACGAATCAACGGGCTCGTCGGGCGCAACGTCATCGGTGTCGATAAACTCGCCTTTCTCGACATCGAACGTTGTGCCGAGCAGATCGAGCGCGGAGCGTTTTGCGATCACCGTTTCATACGCTTTGAGCGAAGCGTTAAGGTACTTGGGATCGCCCGTAAGCCGCGAGAGATCGCCAAACTCCAGAATGTTCGAACCGATCTCGGCGAGCACCATTTTTGGCTCGCGCACGGCGCCGGTGCGGAGATTTGCAAAACGATAGGGTGCGCCGGTTGGAGATTTCGTGAAGCAGGCCAGCAGGCGTTCCGCGAGATCGCGCGCGCCGTCGAGCAAGAATTTTTCGTGCGTTGCATAGTAGCCGGCCAGGAGGCCCGCAACCATACGGATATTGGCTTCGAACATTTGGACCTCGCCATCCACGTCGAAGTTCAGGTGCGAACGCAGCCAGGCAAGGCATGATTCGAGTTCGTCATCGAGCTGCATCACGTAGAGCGTGTCCATCGCCTCGATGATCGACAAACCAAAAGAATGGCCGTTCAAAAAGAAATTGCGGCCGGTGCCGCTGATCGGGCGCACTTCGTCATAGCCCCACGCGATGTACTTATAGCCGTGCCACGCGTGCAAGAATTCGTCGCGGACTTGTTGCGCGATCGCTTTTGGCGAAAGCATCGGCGCAGGCGGAACATACGCGAGCGTGCTGGCAGCTGTTATGAGGAAATCGCGGCGAGTCGTCATGACAACGATGATTCGATCGCGTCCAGGGTTTCGTCGATGTCGGACCGGGTGTGCGCGGTTGAGAGAAACATCACTTCGTTCTGTGACGGCGGCAGCAGAATGCCGCGGTCGCGCATCGCGTGGTAGTACGCGGCGTAGCGCTGAGTGTCCGCGGCGAGCGTGTCATCATAATTGCGCGTCGCGGGACCGGGGCGGAATTTAAAATCGACGATCGATTCGAGCTGCGTGACCGAATAATGCAAA
The DNA here is from genome assembly GCA_035934355.1 of Candidatus Rubrimentiphilum sp. Lineage (GTDB taxonomy): Bacteria > Vulcanimicrobiota > Vulcanimicrobiia > Vulcanimicrobiales > Vulcanimicrobiaceae > Rubrimentiphilum. The sequence continues at coordinate 3,199 of DASYYA010000179.1, forward strand.
TCGTGGCGCTCAAAGATAGAGCGAATGCCGTTGGCAAGGCGTTCGGCCAACTCGCGCATTTGTGTGTAATATTCCGGATGCGCTTCCAGCAGATCTAAAACACGATGCGCGATCGCAACACTAAACGGATTGCCGGCGTGCGTGCCGCCGGTAAAGACCGGGCCGTCGGGAGCCAGCACCGCCATCACATCTTCGCGTCCGCCGAATGCTGCGATCGGGAAACCGCCGCCGAGTATTTTGCCGATGGCGATGAGGTCAGGTTGCACGCAGCCTCCACCCGTCCCGAGCCGAAGCCAAGTAATTATCTCATCGAAGATGAGCAAGGCGCCGAGACGATCTGCGCGAGCACGCAAGCCCTCCAAGAACCCCGCTTCGGGCAGTACCAGCCCCATGTTCGCGCAAACCGGCTCGACGAGAATTGCTGCAAGTTCATGCTCGCGCAATTGCAGTGCCGCGTCGACGCTCTCCAAATCGTTGTAACGCGCAATGGCGACGTCAGCGGCGACGCCGCCTGGTATGCCGCTTCGTCGCGGATCGTTGGTGTGCGCCGAAGCGCCCGCGTCCAGCAAAGCGAGGTCGAAGTGCCCGTGATAATTGCCGGCAAAGCGTAAGATGAGATTGCGTCCGGTGAACGCCCGCGCTACCCGAACCGCGCTCATCATCGCTTCACTGCCTGTCGTTGTAAAACGAAGGCGCTCCATGACCGGCAGATGCGCCGCAATGCGCTGCGCTAGGCGAAGCTCTTCCACATGTGTCGATCCGAAAAGGACGCCCCGCGCCGCAATTTCATCGAGGCCCTGCGCGAGCGCCGGATGGTTGTAACCAAAGAGCAGCGGGCCGTAACCCATGACGTAATCGATGTACCGCTTGCAGTTTTCATCGAACGTGTAAGCGCCGTCGCCGCGCGTT
>DASYYA010000191.1:0-3031 GCA_035934355.1 Candidatus Rubrimentiphilum sp.
GCGGAAACCCGTATAAAAATATTGCTTGGCGAGCGCTTCAAATGCGGCGTTCGCATTGGCCCGCGGCGCCATCGGTGATGCGCCAAGCATTCCGGCGACAGCCATTAGTGCAATGCAACGGTGAACGAGTTTCATATCGGCCCCTCGTTCCTCGGGGTTCCTCGTCCTGCTGTCCTCGGAATGACCTGAGCTGTCATCCTGAGGGACGAAGGACCGCGAGGAACGAGCGGCCCCGAGCGGGCGAGGGGTTATTTATTCTTAAAGTGAGCCGTGCGTTTTTCGTTGTAAGCCGCTAGGCCTTCTTTTGCATCCTCGCTCTTAAAGAGCAGCGACTGGAGCTCGCGTTCCAGCGCCAGCGCGTCTTGCAATGGGAGCTCGCTGCCGGTTTGCACACTGCGTTTGATGTGCCCGACGGCCATCGGGGCTTTGTTGGGCGAGGTGAATTGCTTCGCATAGGTCAGCACCTGGTCGCGAAAGCTCGCGGCGTCGCCTTCGTAGATGTCGTTGATCAAGCCCCACTCGAGTGCTTGCTCAAAGCTGAACGTCTTCCCCATCGCCATCAACTCGATGGCACGCGATTTTCCGGCCAACCGTGCGAGCCGTTGCGTTCCGCCGGTTCCGGGCAGCACGCCGAGTGCCACTTCGGGAAGTCCGATTTTGCCGGCATCCTGACGCGCGATCCGAATATCGCACGCCATCGCAATCTCCAAGCCACCGCCCACGCAGTGGCCATTGAGCGCGGCAATCACCAGTTTCGGCGTCTGCTCCAAGCGCGAAAGTGTTTCATTGGCGTGCAGGCAGAAATGGTACTTGAACTCCGGCGTGACGCTGTTAAGCATCGCGATGTTGGCACCCGCAGAGAAAAACTTTTCGCCTTTTCCGGTGAGCACGATCACTTCGACATCGCTATCAAAACGCGCATCCAAGATCGCTTCGTCCATTTGGCGCATCATCTCGTGTGTGTACGTGTTGGCCGGCGGATCGTCCATCTCGATAATCGCCACGTGGGCGTCCTTCGAGTAGTTGATGACACGCTTACCGTTTGAAGAACGCGCCTCGCGTCCGAACGGCGTTTTCTCGCTGACTCCGTTAACCGTAGTACTCATTCACCTTTTCCTTTGGGTGCGATCCAGCCCGGATCTTTGCAGAGCTCCTGGACTTTCTTTTCGTCTTCGGTGGTGGGCAGCACTGTTGCAAGATATTGCTCCCACTCGCCCTGCGAAAGCTGCCGTCCGTCAATGCTCCAAAATTGTCCCGCGTACTGGCCGATCTTGCGGTTGAAGCGAATATCCGGCACATAGAGTTTGGTATCTGCGGCGTTCACCGCATTCACGCGTTCGACGGTCTTGCTGATTTCATCGTAAAATTGGCCACGCGCGCGTTCGTTTAAATGCTCGCGATCAGCGGGATCCCCCACCTTGTCCTCATCCACGCGGCCTTTGATTCCCCAGGTGTAGGCCCATTGCGCCGATCCCGAATGATCGGTCCCGAACAGATCGAGCGATCCGGAGATCCACTTGTTGTAATATTTTTGCTGTAAATCCACGGGAATAACGCCGGCTTGCGCAATGCGGCGCAAACCCGAGATGCCGGTTCCCATATGATAGGATTCTTCGCGCAACATCGGCAGCATCGACTGCGCGAGCGGCGCGAATCCCGAATGTGAAAGCATTGTCAGCTGGAACTTGCCGTCGCGATCCATGAAATTTGTGTAGGCGAAGAAATCGAGCCAGTGCGTCACGTCGTCGTTGAACGCATTCAGGAGGCGGTTCTTCTTGCCGAAGGCGCGGCGTTCGAGCAACTTCTGTGCCTCGATCTTTCCGTCGCTGCCAAAATGCTTGATCAAAAGATGGCACATCTGATATCCGTGCCGTGTTTCTTCCACCATGATGCGCACCAACGACGCGAGATCGTATTCCGACGGCGCATTGTTCACCAAAAAACGTTGCTGCTCGTTGGACGCAAATTCCGTGTCGCCTTGATAGACGATCATGTTGAGCAAGGCATCGCGCATGCGTTGATCGGGAATCTCGAGCACTTTGTCCCAACGCCGGCTGCCGCGAAAGTCGCCGAAATAAATTTCGGCGGTCGGCAGCTCGCCGTATTTGGCTTCGAATGTATAGCCCGGCATGTAGCGGTCGATCAGCTCTTGGTTGAGACCGATGTCGGCTTGCCATTGTTTGAGGAGCTCGACCCAGTCGTCGAAGGTCGCGATGCGTGCCATGTGACGGAATTTTACCTCAGCGTGAGAATAGCGTCATACTAACATGCCTGCTGCGACTGTCAAGCAAGCGTCCTTGAAAAACCGCCCGGTGCCGCGACCGGCTTCCTTCATTTATACATTGTTCGGGGACTTCGTTTACCGCGACCCCGCCTCGCGAGGCGAATTGTGGGTCGGCGCCTTGGTACGGCTCATGAGCGAGTTTGGGCTCTCGGAGCAGGGCGTGCGCCAGGCGATTTCGCGGATGGCCCGCCAGGGCTGGCTTTCCGCGCGTAAAGAGGACGGGCGCTCTTTCTACTCGCTCACCGAGCGCGGGCGGCGGCGCGTCGAAGCGATTAGTCCGCGCATCTACGGTCCGGTCGTCGAATGGGACGGCCACTGGCGCATCCTCACCTATTCGATTGCGGAGTCCAAACGCGACGCTCGCGATCGCTTGCGCAAAGATCTCACCGTGCTGGGTTGGGCGCCGCTTTCCGCGTCAACGTGGATCACACCGGCCAACGCATTGGAAGCCGCGCGCAATGCCGCTGAAGCCAACGGCATTGCATCCCACGTTGATTTTTTTGCCGGCGATTATCGCGGACCCATGACCGATCGCGAATTGTTGGAGCGGTGCTGGGATCTGCCGGCGATCGCGCAGCGGTATCGCGACTTTATCGCGCACTACGAATCGCGGTTACGTATCGAATATAGCGACGAAGAAGCGTTTGTCGAGCGCATGTGGCTCGTGCATGACTATCGCAAGTTTACGTATCTCGATCCCGGATTGCCAAGCACGCTGCTGCCGGCACATTGGCCGGGGTCGGCGGC
>DASYYA010000070.1:0-9898 GCA_035934355.1 Candidatus Rubrimentiphilum sp.
CCCAAAGCGCTAGGATCGCGAACATAGGGAAGAGCACCAGCGCGAATCGCGGCATGCTCATCAAGCTTGCCGTGCAGAGCGGCATCAAAATCGAGAGGCTCATATAGGCAATGTATGAGGCTTTCAGCTTGCGGAACCCGCCGATGAGCACTCCGATCATTAATGCAGTGAAGGCCAGCTCGAGGATTTGATTGGCGATCGTCTGCGGTCCGACAGCGGTTGCTATCTTATGAATCGAGTTGCCGATCGAGGTCCACGGAAATGCGAGTTGGCGGTTCCAATAGTGTTGCACATGCGAGAACGCGAGAGGATCGCCAGTAAGCACCCAGAGGTAGGCCATATAGAGCACCAGCCCCAGCGGGATCAACACGATGGGCGCCAGATCGTAATAGGGCGATCGCGGTTTCCGCTCGGCTTCACGTAAAGGAGCGTGTGCAGCGTACCACTCGATCGCAAACGGCACGACGAGCAGGATGCCTTCGATGCGCGTCGTTGCCGCGAGCAGGCCGATAAACCCCGCCAGCCACCAGCTCCGTTCGCGAATATAGTAAAACGAAGCGACGGTGAGCATTAGGAAGAGTGACTCGGTGTACACTGCGGAAAAGAAGACCGCCGTCGGAAAGATCGAGATGTAGAAGATGGCGCGGCGCGCCACCGGCCGGTCGAACTCGTGTTCCACGAGCTTATAAAGGTAGAGCAGCGCAAAAAACAGCGCGACGTTTGAAACCACGAGCCCGGCGATTAAGTGATTGCCGATCAACCCTCCGAGGATGGCGATCAACAACGGATAGAGCGGAAAAAAGGCAACGTCGGTTCCATGGTAGCCGATTGTTGCAATGTCGAGATAATGGACCGCGTCCCATCGCCCCCAGACCGCAAGTAATAAGGTGCGCGATTCCTGGACATGAGCGCCGGCGCGTTGGCCAATGATTACGGCCGCCAGTTCAGCGATCACGATAATGGCAAAGCGCGTCACTATGAAATCGATGCTGACGTCGCGTACGGTTTCATTAAATCGTGCAGCCACTGCGAGCTTTGTAATGCAAAAGAGCGCCGCGCAGTAAACGAAGAGCCGCACCCCTCCATGCGTGAACCAGATCGGTAAGAGAAATGCAAGCCACAAGAAAATAAAGACCGCCCATGAGGCCGCGTCGTATTGCAGGGCGCGATGATATTTGATTCCCGTCCGCGATGCAAAATAGTTGCTATATCCTTGCCAGGCCCAAAGAACCGTGACGGCGCCGGCCAATACGAGTAACGGCAAACCGGCTGCCGTAAGTGTTGGATGATGCGCCGGGAGAACTAATCCGTACCATGCAAAAAAGCCGAGCGAAAAACCGGCTGTGGCAACCGCGATCAACGGAACCCAACCGGCCGCTAACGCTGCTTGCGGAATGTCGGCTTGGATGCGCGAAATGCGGCGTGGTTCATCGAGCTGCATGGAGAGTCGAAACTTCTAAAGGAATCGTCCCGCTTCCCTTTGTAGCCCCAAAATAATGGCGACAATGATTTCGCGCACGTCGACTAGTCCGGTCAATACGCTTGATTTTGTAAAAGTCACGGAAAGCGCGGCGCTTGCAGCGTCGCGTTGGATGGGCCGCGGCGAGCGCGACAAAGCCGATGCGGCGGCGGTCGAACGCATGCGCGAAACGCTCGGCGAAATGGCAATTACGGGGCGCATTGTGATCGGCGAAGGCGAGCGCGATAAAGCTCCGATGTTGTACATAGGCGAAGAAGTGGGGAGCGGCGGCTTTGAAGTTGACATCGCCGTCGATCCGGTCGAAGGAACGAACTTGGTTGCCAATGGCCTGCCCAATTCGATTGCCGTGATCGCAATCGGCGAGAAAGGCTGCCTCCTCAACGCGCCGGACACGTACATGAAGAAATTGGCCGTCGGACCCAAAGCCGCGCCGTTCGTTCACATCGATGCGCCGGTTCGCGAAAATATCGAAGCGGTCGCCAATGCTTTGGAAAAACCGGTCAGCGACGTAACCGTGGTGATTCTCGATCGCCCGCGACATAAGCAACTTATAGATGAAGTACGCGACGCCGGCGCGCGCATCAAACTGATCTCCGATGGCGACGTTGACGCCTGCATTGCAACCGCCGTCCCAGGCACCGGCATACATGTTGCACTGGGAACCGGCGGAGCTCCCGAAGGCGTGCTGGCCGCAGCGGCTATTAAGTGCTTGGGCGGAATGTTTATGGGCAAACTCGAGCCGCGCAACGACGACGAAGCGCGCCGCGCGCGTGAAATGGGCATCGGCGACCTTAACCGCGTGCTGACGATGAACGACTTGGCAAAGGGAGAGCATTTGGTTTTTTGCGCTACGGGAATTACCGATGGCGATTTAACGCGTGGTGTGCGTTTCTTCGGAAACAATGCGCGCACGCACTCGATTTTGATGCACTCGGAGGGAACGCTGCGTTTTATTGAATCCGTACACCGCTTGGGTGCCCGGCCACAGCATTTTTAGTTTGAAAATATAGCTTGAAAACGCGAAAGAAATACGATCTCGTCGTGGTTGGTGCCGGCTCCGGCGGATTTGCGGCGGCTCGCACCGCCCGTGATCTTGACGCCAGCGTTGCGCTGATCGATCACGGGCCACTCGGCGGCCTCTGCATTTTGCGCGGCTGTATGCCGAGCAAAACGTTGATCGCATCCAGCGATGCGATTGGGGATCTCCACGATGCGGCCGATTTGGGCGTACACACCGGTAATCTCTCGATCGACTTTGCGCACATCATGCGCCGCAAGCACCAGCTGATCCGCGAGTTTGCGGACTATCGCATCGAGGGGCTTCGTCAATTCGATCTGTACGAATCTCGGGCTCGCTTCATTTCGCCGCACGAGGTCGAGGCCGGTGATGTGATTTTGGAAGGCAAAAAGTTCATTATCGCAACGGGCAGCGTCGTCGCGCCCGCAGCCGTTCGCGGACTCACGGAGACCGGATTCATCGATAGTGACGCTGCGCTCGAATTGCAGCAGTTGCCCGAATCGATGATCGTGCTGGGTGGCGGCTACGTGGCATGTGAGTTAGGACAATTCTTCGCGCGGATGGGTGTGAAGACGACGATGATCTTGCGCAGCGCGCATTTGCTTTCGGGCGAAGATCACGATATCGGCGAAGCGCTTACGGAGTATTTCCGCGAAGAAGGAATCGTCGTTCATACCGATACGCAGATCGTGAGCGCGCAAGCGCGGAACGGCCGCAAAGTGGCGCACGTTGTCCATGCCGGCGTGGAAGCGGAGATCGAAGCGCAAGAGTTCTTGTATTGCTTGGGACGAGTGCCCGACTTTGAAGGCCTCAACCTGAACGTTGCCGGCGTTCCGTGCCACTCGATATCGGGAATAGAAACCGATGAAACGATGCAAACGTGCAATCCGGACTTTTACGCGATCGGAGATGTGACCGCAAAGCATATGCTGGTTCATGTGGCAATCTACGAAGGCGAGGTCGCCGCGCGCAATGCGATCACCGGCTCGCGCGAGAAGGCCGACTACACGATCGCGGCTGCGCACACCGTCTTTAGCGATCCCCAAGTTGGCGTTGTCGGCCGGACGGAACGTCAGCTGCAAACCGAAGGCATTTCGTACGTCAAAGGGACGTACGATTTCGCCGAGCACGGGAAGGCGCAAGCGATCAACAAAACCAAAGGCTTTGTAAAGATCCTGGCCGCCGCCGATGGCGGTCGCATTTTAGGCGCCTCGATTCTTGCGTCACACGGTTCGGATCTGATCCACGAAATGATCGTCGCAATGCATTACGAGGCGACCGTCTCCGACTTCATGTGCATTCCGCATCTGCATCCAACAATGTCGGAGATTTGGACCTACCCTGCGGAAGAGTGCGCGGCCAAACTGGAAATGGCGGGGCCCGGCCAAATCGCTCCGGAGGTTGCGTTGTAGCCTGCCTATGAATGTCGCCATCGTTCAAACTAAACCGCGCAAAGGCCGGTATCGCGAGAACTTGCACGACTTGCGCGGCGTCTTCGCGCAACTTGCAACGCAGCCGACCGATCTGATTGTACTGCCGGAAGCAGCGCTGACGGGGTATTTCCTGGAAGGCGGAGTCTACGAATTGGCGTTGGACGCGCGCGCGTTCGCCGACGATCTGACCGCCGCGTGGCTGGATGCCGCCGGCGACCGCCACGTGGACATCGTCTGCGGTTTTTACGAAAATAGCCAAGGCACGTACTATAATTCCGCGATCTACCTCGAGATTCGCGACCGCCAGGCGCATATCAAACACGTTCATCGAAAGATGTTTTTGCCGACGTATGGCGTCTTTGATGAAGAACGTTTTCTCTCGCGCGGTCACCGTCTGCAAACGTTTGCGACACGCTTCGGGCAAATGGCAATGCTCATCTGCGAGGATGTATGGCATGCCATCGTGCCGACGCTGGCAGCAGTGAAAGGCGCGCGGATGTTAATTGTTCCCAGCGCCGCGCCGGGCCGCGGGATTGAAGACGGCACCGAACTTGGCAGCTTGGCGCGTTGGCGCGAGATCTTGCACTCGACTGCGGCGGAACACGGTGTCTTTCTGATCTATGCCGGCCTTGCCGGTTTTGAAGGCGGGAAAGGCATGACCGGATCGTCGCGGATCATCGACCCATGGGGTCGTACTGTCGTCGAAGCCAACCTCTTGGGCGCGCAGATCATTCGCGCGACGATCGATCCTCGCGAGATCGATCTGGCGCGCGCGACGCTGCCGCTGTTGGGCGATCTCAACGCAGTGCTTCCGGACTTGCTGCGCGACGAAGACCTGCCAATTCCGCGATCGGTGTCGTGACACTCCCGGTAGTCGAAGCCCGCAACACCGAGTTCACAAAACCGCCGTCGATCAATCCGGAACTGACGACGATGTGGCTCGAAGCGTTTCTCCGAGACGAACTGGTGACGCAGCGCGGATTGCATCACGCCGTGGTGGGTCTATCCGGTGGCGTGGACTCAGCGGTTACCGCGTTTTTATGCGCGCGCGCTCTGGGCCCGCAAAACGTGTACGGTATTCGGATGCCGTATCGGCATTCAAGTGCGGCGTCGCTCACCGACGCCCATCTGGTTGTCGAGGCGCTCGGCATCAACGAATGCACGATTGAGATCACCGCTGCGGCTGATGGGTATCTCCAATTCGAGCCCGAGGCCGATGCAAGACGCCGCGGCAATGTGATGGCGCGCGTGCGCATGCTAGTGCTATTCGACCAGTCCGCGAAGCTCAAAGCGCTACCTGTCGGAACCGGAAATAAGACCGAACGCCTGTTGGGGTATTTTACGTGGCATGCGGATGATTCGCCGCCGGTCAATCCGATCGGCGATCTGTTCAAATCGCAAGTGTGGAAGCTTGCGGAGTATTTGGGCGTTCCAAAGCCGCTGATCGAGAAAGCGCCGAGCGCGGATCTCGAGGCTAATCAAACCGATGAAGCCGATCTCGGCATTACCTATGTCAAAGCCGACGCGCTATTGGCCCGCATGTTAGAAGGTTACTCGAACGAACAACTTGTTGAACGCGGATTCGATCGCGAAGAAGTGCAGGTCGTGCGCCGGCGATTGGACGGCACGCATTGGAAGCGTCATCTGCCGACGACGGCGATGCTGTCAAACACGGCGATCAACGAATTTTACTTGCGCCCGGTTGACTATTAACCCACGTGTCATGGTGAGCTTGTCGAACCACGGCCGAGCAACGCCGAGGCCCCAATAAGTGCGTAAGCCTTTTTTCCCCGTCGGTTTAAATCTCGACAGCCGCGTTTGCGTCGTGATCGGAAACGATCGCGAAGCTCGTGAGAAGAGCGAAGCGGTCGCCGAATGCGGCGGCACCGTTCGGCGGATCGAAGACGCAGCGCAGGTAAACGACGCCGATCTTGCGGGCGCATTCCTGGTGATCTCCACTCCGCAAGATGAAGCCCTCTCGGCGCGCCTGCGCGCCCTTGCCGATCGCGAGCGTTTCTTGCTGTGCTGCATCGACCAGCCCACTTATGGTTTCGTCGCCATGCTGGCGATGGCGAAGGCAGGCCCGGTGCGGGTGGCCGTCTCGACGGCGGGCCTCGCGCCGCGGATAGGCAAGCTTATAAAGGAAGGACTGCAACGCGCCATGGACAGCCGGTTCGCCCGCTTCGTCGAGCACTTGGCCGACGAGCGCGAAAGAACGCGCCGAGAACATCCCGCGCCGGCCGACTCAGCGGTCCGGCGTAATGCAATGATCGATGCGGCGCGCGGCTTCGAAGCCCACGTTTCCTTCGAATATCCCGACTGGTTTAGAGACTAGGCGTCACCGTATGCCGTCTGTTGAGATCATGGCGGTCGGAACCGAGCTGCTCTTAGGCCAACTCGTCGATACGAACACTCCGTACGTCGCCCAAGAATTAGCTGGGATCGGTCTCGACGTATTCGCCGCCCACACGGTGGGCGACAATCGCGAACGCATCGCAGCCGCAATCCGGTCGGCGTTCGAACGGGCCGACGGCGTGATCAGCACGGGCGGCCTCGGCCCCACGATCGACGATCTCACAAAAGAGGCGGTATGCGACGTGCTTGGGTGCGATGTCGAGCTGCACGAGCCGTCGGTGAAAATGATGGAAAAGGTTTTTTCGCGTGCCGGTCGCGCGATGCGCGAGAACAATCGAAAACAAGCAATGATTCCCCGAGGGGCGATCGTGCTTGGGAACAAGCGGGGCACGGCGCCCGGCTTTATTGCGATTGCCGAGAGCGGGAAGTTTGTCGCCTGCATGCCGGGCGTGCCGCGCGAGATGAAGCCGATGCTTGCGGAGAGTCTCATCCCATGGCTGCGGGAGCACTTCAATCTTCGCGACGCGGTGCGCACGCGGATCCTTCACACCATCGACATCGCGGAATCCGAGATCGATCATCGTATTGCCGATTTGTTCGGATCGCTCGAAAATCCGAAGATTGCCGTGTTAGCGCACGAGTACCAGTGCGATGTGAAAATCATGGCGAAGGCGACATCGGAAGAAGACGCGATTTCCTTAACCGTACCGGTCGAGCATGAGCTCGTGAAGCGACTCGACGGCCACATTTACGGAGTCGACGATCAAACATTGCCTGGATCCATTCATGTGCTCTTGCAGCAGACGCGCCGCACGATCGCGGTCGCCGAATCATGCACTGGTGGATCGATCTCGGCGAGGTTGACGAGCGCGCCGGGAGCGTCGAAGAGTTTTCTCGGCGGTATCGTCGCCTACGACAACGCGGTAAAGGTTAATTTCGTGGGCGTGAACGCGCACACAATCGCCGCGCACGGCGCCGTCAGCGAGGAAACGTGCGTCGAGATGGCGCGCGGCATTCGCGAAAAACTTCACGCGTCAATTGGTCTTGCGATAACCGGCATCGCCGGTCCTGACGGTGGAACGGCGGAAAAGCCGATAGGTTTAATATGGATCGCAGCTGCCGACGGTGAGGGTGCCAGAACGCTCAAATTGAATCTGCCGGGCGATCGCGCCGCAATTCAGACGCGAGCAACCGTCGCCGCGCTTGGCTTCCTTTGGAAGATGCTCGCCGCCGCGGAACCGATCAGCGTCTGAAATCGTAGCGTTAACAGCCGCCTAAGGTTTGGCGGGTAAAGGGGAAGTGTGAATCGGAGCAACCGGCTCGTCGCCGCCTTGATCATGCTGAGCATGTCGGCTTTGGCTGCCTGTGGCGGTGGTGGCGGTGGTGGCGGCGGAGGCGGCGGCGGCAATCCGATTCCCAGCACCCCGACTCCCACACCCACACCCACCCCCACGCCGACGCCACCGGTAGGTTCGACGCTGGTTTGCCGATCTTCGGGCGCGCCCCAATCGATCGGGAAGTCAACGACGCCGGATTACGTCTTGCGAAAGATGCCGATCACGACAGGCAGTTCGCAGAACGAGTTCGCTCCCGGAGTCGTCGAGGTTGTTTATACGGCTCCAGTGCTCGCGGCGCACCGAAGCGAGGCGGCGCAGCTTATTCAGCGTGCCGGCGGAAACATACGGGGTGAGATCGACGCGAGTGCGACGGGGGATCGCATTCAAATCGTCTCGGTTCAACCGGGTAAAGAAGAAGACGCGATCCGGCAATTGCAGGCGAGCGATCTCGTAAAAAGCGCCTCGCGTTCCGCAGTTCGCCGCTTGTTCTCAACGACAGCCGCATTTCCGAATGATCCGTTTTTCAACGGCTTCTCGCCGAACACTACTCCCCCGCTTTATCAGGGAACGGGTACCGGTGGACAGTGGGATACGCACGCGATCTGCGCAGCTAACGCTTGGGGTTATGGCAATACCAACTCAACCGGTGTGACGCATCCAGGCGCGCTCGGCGGAACAGTTAGGGTCGCCATCATCGATACTGGAGCCGATTTAACGCATCCGGAGCTCGCCAACCGCGTCGTTTTTCAAGAGACCGTCCTTCAAGGAGTCGTGACGACCACCGGAATGCACGATAATGACGGGCACGGCACTAACGTGGCCGGCATCGCCGCTGCAACCGCTAACAACGGCGTCGGTTTTGCCGGCGTTGCGTACGCTGCACCGCTTATGATCTTCAAAGTATTTCCTGATCCGCCGCCTGGAGGCTGCGCGCCTGGTTCCACGAGCAATATGTGTACTGCGAGCGGAGCGGACGTAGGCATGGCGGTTCACGACGCGGTCGCAAACGGCGCGAAAGTCATCAACTTAAGTCTCGGTGCGAGCAGTCCCGATCCCGCTGAGGAGAGTGCTGTAGTAGCCGCGATTGCGGCCGGCGTTGTGGTAGTTGCCGCGTCAGGCAACGAAGGCGCCGCTAATCTCGACTATCCCGCTGCGGATTCGGGCGTCATTGCCGTCGGAGCGTCGAGCATTGACGACACGAATCCGAATCTGATCGGTGAATCAGTGGCGAGTTACTCAAACTACAGTGCGGCGAACCCGACATGGGGTGTCGTTGCACCGGGGGGCGATCCCTGTCCCGGAACCAGCGGCGGTTCAACATGCAACGATCAAGACGACTTGCATTGGATCGAAAATATATATACGAGTACGGCTGCGGATAGCACGCAGGCATGCCGCGTGGATCCGAACAGTACGAACGGGATCACCGACTGCCGCATTCTCTTTGCCGGCACGTCGCAAGCGACACCGCACGTTACGGGCGCGGTCGCGTTACTGCTGAGCGTCAACCCCGCACTGACTCCGGCGACGGTAAAAACGACGCTCTGTTCAACTGCGCGTAACATTTCGAATTCCAAACAAGGCTGTGGCCGGGTCGACGTCTACCGCGCGATGGCGTCCGCAGTCGGCGATCCCAGTCCCTAGCTAGACGCCACCCATCCAATGTGGTAGCATTCACCTAAAACATTAGGTGAACCTCGGAGGGTCGGCGTGCCGCGCAAAAAAGCTTCCAATCTCACTGAAGTCGAGCAGCGCCTCATGGAGGTGCTGTGGTCTTCCGGGAGCGGCACAGTTGCTGAAGTCTTGGCGGCGCTGAAGTCGCCCAAAGCGCCGGCCTTTAATACCGTCCAGACGATTCTGCGCATCCTCGAACAAAAGGGATATGTGCGGCACACCGAAGAGGGCCGCGCGTTTCGCTATTTTCCAAAAGTCGATCGAACGCAGGCGACGCGTTCTGCATTGCACGCGGTTGTGCGCCGGTTTTTCGATGGTTCGGCCGGTGCGCTGGCGGTGAACCTGATTCAAACCGAACCACTCAGCGACGCGGAGATCGCGCACCTTCGGCAGCTGCTCGCAAAAGCGGAAGAAGAGAAATGAGCGCGCCGCGCTTGTAAATGGCGCTCTTTAACGGTGCGCGGCAAGGCATGCTGTTGTACCTGGGCCGTGCTCGGCATTTTGCATACGGCAATCTGAACCGGTTGGTACGCAGCACGACACGACGTTAGGAGCCAAATCCGATCGAGGCGAGTACTTTTTGGGTGGCGACGGCTTCGGC
>DASYYA010000221.1:0-16441 GCA_035934355.1 Candidatus Rubrimentiphilum sp.
GCGCAACGGTATCATCGACCGCTGACGGAATAGTACACTCCAGCACTGGTTCGCGCGATGGCATACCATACTTCGCATCGTCATACGCGCGCTCGATGAAATCTTGATCCGGACAAAAATGAATCGTGCCGCGATGTTGCGGCCCTGCGGTCTTGCCCGGGTGCGCCCTGAAATCCGGCAACGCGTCCAGCGCAACGTTGATCTTCGCTGAAGCACTCGCATAACTGATGCGGCCGATCGCGCCGAGAAAATCCGTAGGAATTTCGTTTTTGTCGATGAGCTTGGTAAATGTCACGTTGCAGTCCGCGTTGCTCGCAACACTACGCGCCAAAAATGCGTCCCCATTGGCAAGCGTGACGCCGGTGACGGATCCGCGTTGGACGTCGATACTCTCCACTTCAGCGCCGGTGCGGATCTCCACGCCAAGATCCGCCGCTGCTTTTGCCAGCGCTTGCGTTAGGCCGCCCATTCCGCCGCGCACGTACGCCCACACGCCCTTTCGCCCATTTGTTTCACCCATCACGTGATGAAACAGCACATAGGCCGTACCCGGCATTGACGGCGCGGCGAACGCGCCAATGATCGCATCGGTCGCGAGCGTGGCTTTGAGTTCTTCCGATTCAAACCAGCGATCCAAAATAGGACGCGCCGCGCCCGTCAGAACCTCCAGCGCTTCATCCAGATTGGAGCGTAGCTTTTTTACGCCACGTCCGAGTTTGAGCATGGCGGCAAAATCTCCCAAACCCGGCTGCACAACATTCGGCGGTGTTTGCCGTAACGTGGGCTCGATGACGCTCGCGACGCGTTCCAACATCTGTTCGTATTTGGGATATGCATCGGCGTCGCGCTGGCTAAATTTTGCGATTTCGCGCAAATCGGATTGTTTATCCGATCCGAGCATCAGATAGCGTCCGTCGCGGAATGGCGAAAACGACGCCGGCTTGCGCTCGAGCAACTCAAAACCATAATCGCGCAGCCGGAGATCGCGGATAATCTCCGGCCGAAACAGACTGTTGACGTACGCCCCGGTCGATACTTTGAATCCGGGAAAGATGTTCTCTTCGGTCACACATGCGCCGCCAACGACGTGGCGCCGCTCCAGGACGAGAACGCGTTTCTTCGCGCGCGCGAGATAGCACGCCGTAACCAGTCCATTATGCCCGGCGCCGACAACGATCGCGTCGTAGGTTTTCACGAGGCGCCTATACTACTAGTAGGCTCACTATGGCACCCGCCAAGCGCGCTGCGCAAATCATCGTGGCGGCGATTCCGCCGGTGATGTTGACGCTCGCGATACCTTTTGTGAATCGTGTCGAACCGCGAGTTTTGGGGTTTCCTTTTTTATTGGCATGGATGGTCGCATGGGTAGCGGTGACCCCGATCTTTTTGCTTGGCGCCGATCGTTTGGGAAGACGGGATGAAGCCTGAGGTATTAGCGCTAGCAATCGTCGCTCTTATCGTCCTCGCCACTATTGTCTTTGCGCTGAGCAGCGTCCGGCGCTTCAAAATGGATCCGCACGAGTACATAGTGGGAAGCCGCTCCTTCGGCGCGCTGCTTCTGTGGATCTTACTCGCAGGCGAAATCTACACCAGCTTTACTTTCCTGGGCGCTGCTGGCTGGGCATATGCGAAGGGCGCGGCAACCTTTTACATTTTGGGCTACGGAACCATCGCGTATTGCATCGGCTTTTTTCTTCTTCCGGCGTTGTGGAAAGTCGGCAACGAGCGCAAGCTGTTCACGCTTCCAGATTTTTTTATCGACCGTTACGGCAGTAAAGCGCTCGGATTAGGCGTTGCGCTGTTGCAGTTCTTCCTTGTGATTCCATATGTGACGCTGCAGCTCACGGGATTACAGATCTTGCTGAAGCTTGCGGGATACGAGCGCTATAACGCAAACGTCGCAGTTGCAATCGCATTCGTGCTCATGGCGCTCTTTGTTTTCACGGCGGGTTTGCGCGGCACTGCGTGGGCGAGTGTCATCAAAGATACGCTAGTTCTCGGCGCCGTTCTTTTTGCCGGCATTGCAATTCCGATGCGTTTCTTCGGGTCACTCGCGGCGATGATCGACCACATACTACGATCGCATCCTGGATGGTTAACGCTGCCGCCAAGCGGTGCGGGCAATGCGATCTATACGGTGCCTTGGTTTGTGACAACAGTCTTGCTGACGGGCATCGGTTTCTTCATGGGTCCCGCAAACGCACCGGCAATCTACTCGGCGCGAAGCGCGGAGACTCTTCGCCGCAACATGATCTTCATGCCGCTCTATCAACTGATATTGCTCTTCGTGTTCTTTGCCGGTTTGAGCGCATTGGCAATCGTGCCCGGGCTGAAAGGCCCGACCGCCGACCAATCGTTCATGCTGGCCATCCAACGCTTTTACTCACCTGTTGTGTTAGGAATCATTGCGGGTGCTGGATGCCTCGCCGCACTGCTGCCGGCCTCGACATTGCTTTTAGGCGCCGCCAGCGTTTTTTCGAAAAACGTACTGCGTGATGCGATCGGCTTCGCGGATGACGATCGGACGCTCACATGGTCGACTCGCGTGCTCGTGTTGATCATTGCGGCGCTCGCGCTGATCCTTTGGATCTATTTTAAAACGTCACTCGTCGATCTGCTGTTGTTCTACTACAACGGCATCACCCAGTTGGCGCCGGGCGTGTTCTTTGCATTGCTTTGGCGGCGCATCAACGCGTGGGCGATCGGCGCAGGCTTGCTAGCCGGCGAGTTTGTCGCCTACTACTCCTTGCATCACTCGATCGCACCCTGGGGAATCAATCCCGGATTCTTTGCGCTGGTCGTCAATGTGCTCGTCTGCGTTGCAGTCGTGCTAATGCTGCAAATAAAAGAGCCCGCCGCAGTCGCGACGGGCTCTCTCTAGTTTGGCAAAAACTTAGCGGTAATTGGGACGCGATTGAAAACAATCGCGGCAGTACACCGGCTTATCACCGCGTGGTTGAAACGGTACTTCCGCGACGCCGCCGCACTGGCTGCATGTCGCCTGGTACATTTCACGCGCGCGCTGGCCGCCGCCCATGCCACCACCACCGCCTTGTGCGCGCATTTGCTTGCGCGCCTGACGGCAATCGGGGCAACGGTTCGGCTTATTTTGAAAACCCTTGCTGGCGTAAAACTGTTGTTCGCCGGCCGTAAACGCGAATTGGCGTCCACAGTCAACACAGTTCAACATTTCATCAACGTACACTAAAACGAGACTCCTTAAGACTTTCTGGTTGGGTTTTGGATTCGACTCGCCTAGTGCTCGTGGACGAGGGACCGTGCGGACTTCGAAACCATGGATTTCCCGGCAAATCCTACCACGCGGTAACGAGAAAAAGCAACGAAACGGCTCACCGGCCTGGGCCTGGCGCGCTTGGCCCCTCCTGGGGCCGGCCTGGCTTTGAGGCGAACCGTCGGACTATGAGCGTCATGTTCGCCGATATACCAAAACGGTTGACCGAAGAAGTCGTCGCGCTGCGGCGCGATCTGCATATGCACCCCGAGCTTGGCTTTGAAGAAAACCGCACTGCCGCCGTGGTGGCCGATCGCCTGCGATCGCTTGGCTTTGAAACCCATACGGGGATGGCAGAAACCGGCGTCGTCGGCGTGATGCGCGGCACGCAGCCCGGACGCACGATCATGTTGCGTGCCGATATGGACGCTTTACCGATCCTTGAAGAAAACACGCGGCCTTATCGCTCGCGCAACGACGGCGTGATGCACGCCTGCGGTCACGACGGCCACGTCGCCATCTTGCTAGGCGCCGCCGAATTGATCGCGGCCGGACGTCAGAACCTCGCGGGAACTGTCTGTTTGGTTTTTCAGCCGGCCGAAGAGGGACACGGCGGCGCGCGCGTGATGGTCGAGCAAGGGATCATCGAACGCTTCAAGATCGAACGCGCTTACGGGTTACATCTCAGTTCAAAGTATCCAACCGGAACGCTCGGCTTTCGACCTGGCGCATTTTATGCATCGAGCGACTCGATCGAGATCGAAATCCTAGGACGCGGCGGACACGGCGCCGCGCCGCACGACACGATCGATCCCATTCTCACTTCTGCCGGCTTCATTACGTCGCTCCAGCAGATCGTCTCGCGCAACGTCGACCCGCTTGAGCCGGCGGTCGTCACGATTGGCTCGATCCACGGCGGGACGATCCACAACGTCATTCCGCGAAGTGTGCGCATGCTCGGCACCGTGCGCGCATTCTCCGAAGACGTGCGCACTGCGATGCCTGAACGGATCGAGCGCGTCCTGCGGGCCAGCTGCGATGCCGCGGGCGCCATGTATGACTTCCAATATTTGCAGCGTTATCCGGTGACGGCCAACGATCCGGCGCAAACCACGTACGCTGAAGAGCTCGCGAAGCGCCAGTTTGGCGAGAGCCGCGTCTTTACGGCGGACAAACTCATGGGCGCTGAAGATTTCTCATTCTTCGCCCAAAAAGTGCCGGCATGTTTCTACACACTGGGATCGCAAGGTGGATCGCGTTCGGCGCACCCACACCATTCGAGTACATTTGACATCGACGAAGCGGCGTTGCCTACAGGCGTCGCGATGATGACGGCGCTTGCATTCGATGCGCCGGTGAACGCTCCATAATGACGATCCCCGATCAAGTCACCGAGCCGAAGCTGAGTGACTATCTCGCAGTTATGACGCGCGCAGTCTTTCAGGCGGGGCTCAGCTGGGCATCCATCGCGCAGCGTTGGGAAGCCTTTTGCAAAGCGTTTGACGCTTTCGATGTGCAAAAAGTGGCGGCATATACCGAAGCCGACGTCGATCGCTTATTACATGCCGACGGCATCCTGCACAGCACGCGTAAGATTCGCGCGACCATTGCCAACGCGCAAACGCTCTTGGCGCTCGATCATGAGCACGGTGGCTTCGCCAACTATCTGCGCTCGTTCGCCAGTTACGCTGAATTGAGCAGCGATATCAAGCGCCGCTTTAAGTTTATGGGCGAGATGAACGCGTGGTATTTCCTATTTCGCGTCCGCGAACCGGTGCCCAAATTCGAACGTTGGGTACTGACGATTCCAGGCGATCATCCTCGCATGAAAGAGATGGTCGAGAAAGCGCGGCGCGCCGGCACGTCGAGCGAACTCTCGGCGTAGAGCTGAGTTAGGGTTTCGGAGAGGCGGTCGGTGATGGCGAGGGTGACGGCGATGGGCTGCTGCCTTGCCGGCCTCCGCCAAATATCTGAATGAACGGGCCGCCGAATCCGCCGCCTTCACCGCCCGTGCGGCGCTGACTGTTCTGACCGCCTTGCCCGTTTTGCCCCTGACGAACTTGGAATCCGCCAGTCGCCAAATACAATCCCAAGCTTGGCGTATAGCTGAGCGCCGATGGCACCGAACCATCCCAACCAAGTTTGGTGAGATCGTCGCGACTCGCTGAGGCGACGCGCCCGCAACCGATGATCGCCGGAATCCAGCGCACATCATCGGGTTGCAGAGCGTACCAGGTTCCGGCTTTCGCCGTATTGGTTTTAATCGTCCAGTCCGGCGCCGCTCCGCCTTTTTCAAAGTGTGCTTGCAGTTGCGCCAGTGCAATTTTTGCAGTCGCGCGCATGTCGTCGCTCGTGCATGTCGGACTCTTCGGATTATACACAAACGGCGTCTTGGGCGCGCTTGCCGGCAGTTTATATGTGCGGAACATTTCGGTTCCCGCGGCCGGCGGCGTGCGCGCTAAATAGAATCCGATGGATGGCATGAATGTCAGTGTCGGCGCTGCGAACATCCCACCGGTATTCGGTTCGACGTAAAGATTGCGTTGTTGGGCCGCTTGCTGATCGGCGATGTGGAAGGTGGCGCAAGTGAAGACCGGCCGCAAGAGCGCGGTCTTGAACGTCGAGACAGATAATGCATAGCTCGCGCCCAGATCGTGATACTGAATCTGGAAACCGGGAATTGACGGGGGCGCGGGTGGCGTCGCCGGATATTTTCCTGCACTCTTCATCGCTTCGATCTGCGCGGTATAGTTTTTCAGCGCGTCTAACACCGGCTGAACGATCTTCTGCGAATCTGCCGTGCAGACCGGAAGCGTGTTGAGCGCAAATGGATTGGAGGGCGGGCTCTGCGGGAGCTGCATCATCTGCCGGAACATCTGCGCCATCGCACCACCGTTGCCACCGCGGCCGCCGCTCACGAAGAATCCGTTTCCTTCGCCGCCACCTGGCGTGAGGCTCGGGCCGGTGTTATTGGTGCGCGGAATGTTTTGACCGAAACGGACCGAGTAGGTTACCGAGTACTGCCGTGGCGTATTGGGGCGTGCGACCGTCGGAATGATCGTTCCGTTTTGTGTGACGTACGGAACGGCGCCTTGTGAGGTGGCAAAGATGCCGCCGTAGGTGTTAAAGATATTGCTTGCCGCAAAGGTAACGGTTCCGTGCGACGTCTGCCAATCCACGCCGGCATCGACTGTCGTGTATGCCGGCAAATTCTGCGAGTTGTTGGTGCCCGTGTAGCTGGCGTCGAGTAAATACTCAAAGACCGAGCGCGGCACTTTATAGTCGAGTGTTAAGCCGGCTCGGTGCAACGGCACGTTCGGCAGTTGCGCGCCCGGGATCGTGATCGCGTATGGATTACTGAAGCGTGGATCGCTGCTATTCGCCAGGGCGACTTGCGTGTCGTAGTACGGCTCGGCGACCAAATTGCCCAGCGTGAAGAATCCGTTGAGGTGGAACCCTTCGTACACGCGCTGGACGCCGGAGATGGGCGTCGAGAAGTATGTATTGGCCGGTCCGAATGCCGTTCCGATCGGAACGCCGCATGCATTCACAAATGTGTTGTGCGCAATGGCGAAGTAGCCCGGCGGGAAGATGCCGCTGCCCACAAGCGCGGTGCCATTCACGTCAACCGGCAGCACGATGTCATTCTGCACTTGGCGATAAACTTGCGCGCTGATGAGCCCGCCATTGAACTTATGGCTGTAGCTCAACCGCGCCGAGCTCGATGAATTCGCAGTTGAATTATCGCCCGGCGCGCTTCCATAGGCAATGTCGCCGTTGCAGTCGATGCGCAACTGCGCCGGATCGGTCAAAATGCCCTGACGCCCAAAGCGCGCGCCTTGCCCGCCGATATTGTAGCTAAATGCGTACGTATCGCTGGTAGTGGGCTGCCAATTGGTGCTAAGGCCGAGCAAAATGCTCGAAGGCGCGTTACTCGAATGGCTAATGCCGATCGAATCATTGAAACGCAGCTTCGGATTTGAGCGGATTGAATCGTTTATCGAAATCGACGAATAACTCGAATTTTGACCCGCGAAGGTGTACGGCGCCGCTTGCGATACGAGCGGCGTGTATGCGCTGCGTGTGTTTTGCGAATACGCCCTAATCGAAATGGTGTGCCGCTCTTTTGCCGGGAGCGTCGCATTGATCGAAAAACCGTTGGTGTAGAATGCTGAACTGGTGCCCGTCGGCTCAGCGACACCGGCGACGTACCGGTTGAGCAGGTCATTTACCGAATTCATTCGCGTGCCGTAGAACGACGCCGCAACCTGTGTGTTTCCGATCAGCGCATTATCCGTGAGCGAGTACAGATCGAAGGTGGAATTGCTCGTGTTATCGGGGCCGTACCCGCACGGTGTCGGGCCGGTGAATTGCGTGCAGACCATGTTGGCAAAGTTCGATGAGTGCAGGTACATCGTGCTGAGCGTTTGCGCATCGCTGAGCTGATACCGCAAGTTCAGCATGGTACCGCTAGAATTGCGATCGCCGTTATGCTGATAGAACAGTCCGCTAGTGTCTTGGTAGAGCATTCCATCTAACAGACTCGGCGAGAGCCGATAGGTGTGCATCAGCGCGAACGCAAGTTTCCCGAACGATCCGCTTTCGCCGGCGGAGTAATTGTTTTTGCCGTTGCTCCCTGTTGAAAGCGAGAATTCGCTTTGCCACGATAGCGTCGGCTGCAGCGTTGAGAATCCGACGCCGCCACCAAGTCCGCCAATCTGCGGCCCGAACGAAACGCTGGCGCCGGTAAACAGATCGCTGTTGATCGCGCGGATATTTCCCGCCGAGCCGGGCGCGTTCAGCGGAATGCCGTTGACGCTGAGCGCGGTCTGACTGGCATCCTGGCCTTCGAGCGAGATCGTTTGGGTCGCGTCACTATCGTTGCTCGACGTGGTGACGTTGACGCCGGAGAGCTTGCCCAGCGCGTCGGCGAGTGTGTCGGAGAGTTTGCGTTGCGCGCTGTCGTTGGTGACCGCGGTTGTCGACACCGTGGCCGTGGATTTCGAAACGACCGATGCGATGGTACGCAGCGGAGAATTCTGCGATTGCGCTAGCGCAACGGTAACAGTGACAGAGCGCCCGTTGGTGACTTCAAAATTTTCCGACGTCACCGCTTGAAAGCCGCGCGCAAAAACGCGCGCGCGATAGATGCCATCGGGCACATTGATAAAATGCACGTTGCCGTCGTTGCCGGTAAATTCGCTGGTAACGACGGGACCATCGAGCAAAACGCGCGCCAAAATAATGGGCACTGAGTTGGCGTCCCGCACGTCGATCCAAATCTCGCCGGTATCGGTCTGGGCACGCGCCGCGGGCGTCATATTCACCGCAAACACGAGTGCCAGCACCACCGACAGAGCTCGTCGCATCATAAAGATTCTTGTACCACGTCCGGCTTGGGAAACGCCTGAGGAAGCCGAATGGTCACAGTTGTTCCGTGACCCGGCGCACTATCGAGACGAATCGTACCGCCGGCGCGATCCACGGCTCGTTTCGCAATCGCTAGACCGAGGCCGGTGCCCGGCATTTCACCGCGCGCATCTCCGCGATAAAAACGTTCGAATGCATGCAGCCGCTCGGCTTCGCTCATCCCCGGTCCTTCATCCCGAACCGTTAGCACGATCGCATCGTCGTCAGTTGTCGCGCGCAAATGGACGGGCGCTCCGGGCGCATACTTGAGTGCGTTTTCGACGATATTCCAAAGCGCTTCGCCCAACTCGACGCGATCGGCAAAGATCTCGTCGACTCCCCGGACGCTGTAGTCGATCTGCCGCTGGTCATCTAAACGGCGCGCCGCATCGCATTGATCGTTGAATAACTCACCGATATCGATCGCGCTCGGTTGCGGCGGCGCTTCGGCGTCCATACGCGCCAGGCGCATGAGCCGATCGATAAGCCCGCGCATGTGCTCTTTCTCAAGCGCCATCGTGCCGAGGATTTGCTTTGCCACTTTCGGTTCTTCAATGGCGCCGCGGCGCAGCACATCGATGTAACCGGCGATCACGGTGAGCGGTGTCCGCAGTTCGTGACCGGCGTCGGCGACAAATTGCCGCATGCGCGCTTCAGTATCTTTGCGCTCTTCCATCGCGCTCGACACGCTCGCTGCGGCGTCGTTGTATGCCGACGTGAGCTGCGAGATCTCATCGCCGCCCGCCGTCACAAAGCGCCGCTGCGTAAAATCTCCGGCAGCCAGTGCCTGCAACGAACCGGTCACCTCGGTCAAGGGCGCTAGGGCTTGCCGTGAAAACACACGGCCAATAAACCACGAACCTAAAACGGCGAGGATCCCAATACTGATGATGATCAGCCAATAGGGCCCGAGATTCGCAAAGATCACCCACGGCGATGAGTCAAAGGCGATAAAGCCGCCGTCAACCGCAGTGAGAAATCGCGGTTCGGTTCGCGCAGGTGGTCCTTCACGTGACGGTCCCGTTCCGATGAAAAAATGTGAACGCGGTGCGAACGTTGCGTTGGAACCTACTCCCGGCGGTGTTGCCTTCGGCACGTCACGAAAGAATGCGCCCGGTGGTGGCTCGATCCGAAAATGTCCGCTCACAAAGCGCGAGAGCAACCGCGGATGCAATGTACGATCGCCCGCCAAAAATTTTCCCTTGGTATCGAAAACGGCGACGCGCAAGCCAATTCCGCTCAAGCGATCCGCGATTGCCGGTGCGGCCTTGTCGAAGGGGATGCCCAGCATTCTGTATTGCTCGGTAAGAATGCGCGCTTCTTCATGTTTGGCAATCGTCAGGTCGCTGCTGAACGCATTGAGTTCATAGATAAGCGCAATCGAGGACGCCACGATGACGATGAGGATCGTGATGCCAAGCAGCAGTGTGTAGAGGCCGGCCAGCCGTGAAGAGAGCGACGGCTTCACGAAACTATTGTGCTAGGCCGTAGCCAACGCCCCGGACGGTGCGAAAGAATGACGCGTGATCCGGGCGATCGATTTTTGCTCGTAAATATGAGATATAGGTTTCAACGATATTGGGACCGCCCTCAAAGTCGTGTCCCCACACCAGCTCCAGCAAATGATCTTTGCTAAAGACGCGGCGCGGCTCACGCATGAACACGGAGAGTAGATCGAATTCGCGTTGCGTCAGCTCCAGCCGTTCTTGGCCGTGCCACGCCTCTCGCGTTTCGGGACTGATCGCCACGTCGTGCCAGCGGAGCACTTGTTCTTCGATCAGCTGCGGCCGGCGCAGCTTCGCTTGCAGGCGCGCAATGAGCTCTTCGAAGATAAACGGCTTAACCAGGTAATCGTCGGCACCCGCACCGAGCGAAGCCACTTTATCGGCGGTTTCACCTTTGGCGGTCAGCATGAGGATCGGTGCTTGCGTAATCTCGCGCAACCGCGGCAACAGCGCTAAACCATCGATCTTCGGCATCATCACGTCGAGCACGATGGCCTCGGGCTCCCACTCACGGACAAGCTGCAACGCCGCCTGGCCATCGGAGGCGGTCTTCACGATAAAGCCTTCGCGTGAAAGCCCAAGTTCGAGCATCTCGCGGACAAACCGATCGTCGTCCACGACCGCCACGCGCGTCGGTTGCATATCTGGCATCTATGACCGATCCTCCGCGCTCTTCCTTGGAGCGGGCTGAACTACGCCGCGCGAACGGCCGTCCAGCGCGTGTGCCGCTGGCCCGCGACCACCGCCGCGGACTCGATTGCCTCTAACGGATGGGCGACGATCTCTACGCCGTGCGCTTGGAGCTGTGCGTAGGTCGCGTCGTCGGGAAGCCACCGGGAAAACAGATGAACTTGGCTTGCCCGTACAGCTTGAGCCAGCGTCTGCAGCACGTCGCCTAACGAGCAACTCCCACGGCGGAGTAACGTATCGCTGACCTCAGAGCGAAAGCGCTGTCCATTCCATCCGGCCACTATCACCACAAGCCGCCGCAGCGACTCGAGCGACTGGCCTTCAAAATCGATGGCAGCCGCACCGACACACTCGGCCAAAGCCGGATCCACTCGAGCGTGCAGCGCTGCCGGTGTGAGGCGCGCAGTCTCGCCGCTTTCTAGAATCGCACCTGAGCCGATGAGGTACTGCTCCATAGTGGCATTTTGCGCGCTCTGAGTGCCAACTGGATGGCACACAAAAAAGAGGGCGCACCTTACGGTGCGCCCTGCCCACGACCCGGAAGAACTTGGCCGAACTTAGGCCGTGGATGCCCGAACCACGGTCTGTTCGCGGCGCGGGCGGTGGAAAAGGCTGAGCATCGTATCGACGACGTGAGGGTCCCATTGCGTGCCACGCCCTTCGCGAAGAATCTCGAGCGCTTGGCGTGGCGAGATCGCCCGGCGATACGGCCGATCGCTGATCATTGCATGAAACGCGTCGGCGACGGCGACGACGCGAGCTTCAAAAGGTATATTCTCGGCGGTTAACCCGTCAGGATAGCCGGCTCCATCCCAACGCTCGTGATGCGCCCGCACGACTTGCGAGCAGCCCTGCAGCGAGGGGATTTGATCGAGAATGCGCTGGCCGGCGGCAGAATGGTCGCGCATAACGTCCCATTCCAGGACGTTCAAGGGCCCGCTCTTAAAAAGGATGGCTTCGGGCGTCGAAATCTTTCCAATATCGTGCAGTATCGCGCACAGCACGATGAACTTCGTTTCGTCCTTCCCGAGCCGCATCGTTTCACATAAGCGACGCGCCCATTCGCCCGTCGCCCAGGAATGGCAGCAGGTTGCGGAGTCGCGCTCCGCGAGCATAGCGAGCAACGCGTGGGTGCTTTCGGAGAAGGGCAATCGGGTGTCGGCCGGATCGTCAAACAGCGCCAACGAGGCGCTGATGTCCGATTTGAGTAGCTCGAGAAACGCGAGCACGCGCCCGTGATCGACATCAAAATGCGTAGCTTCACTAGCTAAGACTTGCGCAACCGATCGCGCGATTTCGCTGGCGCGTACCGCGCCCAGCCGAGCCCCTTCGCGTGACGCCCATGACTCCAGCCCAACCGGTTTCGCTCGACCCAGAGACGAGCAAAATCGCTCGAGCAACATCTCAATAGATCCTTCCAATTCGGAATCTCCGAAAAGGGACGGATCCTCGAGCTGCTCGATAACAAGCTTCGTGAGCCGCCGCGGGTCGGCAGCCAGGGTGGCCGCCACCGCCGACATTGCGCGGGCGTGCATTTTACTTTACGTGAACTTTATTTTTCTGAAATACAAAATCGGCTATTCAGCCGATAGAAGGCGGCACATTTACGGCCAGCACGTCGAGTGCAAGAAGCAATACATCATCCATAGACTAAGGGCCCTCCGTTTAAAGAAGCAATGTTTCTCAAATCGGAGGGTACCCGACTAGCCAGCCGCTGTCTCTAATTAAATTTAATTAGGTCGTTTACGCCGAGGTAACTGAAAGCCTCATCAAGCGATTAATCCGCGTGTTCTGGCGATTAATAAAGCCTCGCTGCGGCCGCTACAGCCGAGCTTACGCGTGGCGTTCTGTATGTGAGTCTGAATAGTGTAGATGCTACGGGAAGTTTCCTGTGCTATCTCCTTTGGGGTTCGCCCTAAGGAAAGAGCTTTCAGAATTTGCAATTCAGCCTCAGTAAGGCCGCTCTCAACACCGTCCGCGTCTCTAACTGTGCTTTCAAATGCCGCGCCGAGCATTCTCGCTATTCCGCCCTGCCCCATAGTGCTCAAAAACCCAAGTCGTTCATGGACATCGTCTCGCGACGCCGGGTTTCTCAACGCGCGACAAATCGCGAGGCCTGCGTCTCGTAATGCATCAAGCGAAACATCGCCAGTCGGTTTACGAAGGATCCTATGCGCAAACGTATGACGTCCAGCCAGCGCTTCGGCGCACGCGCACAAGATTTGCGCCGCACCAACTTGTCTCCGTGAGTGAAGCGCTCCAGCGTTGATCGATCGGACAGCGGACATTGTATTAGCAACGAGATCAATTGCCTTGTCTCGCTGTCCTTGCGCAGCTAAGAAAATTGCATCTGACGCGGCCAGCACGGCTCGATCATAATCATAAAGACGACTACTAGTGACGACTGTCGTGATCAGCCGATGAGCCTCGTCAAACCGCCCAAACCACGACGCCGCGTATGCACGAGCCGGAATCGTGTACGCCGCTCTGTCGGTGTCGGACGTATTTGCCTGCGCCAGTTGGTTCTCCAACGCCTTAACTCTTTCAGCGTTTCCTCGCCTTGACTCCAAGTTTAACATCCGCAGCAGTGCCGTCTGTAGACAAATACGATCGCCAGCTTTGGTGGCAGCGTTTATCGCTTGCTGCGCATACCATGTTTCCTTAGACGCATCATCATCGTAGGTGAGCGCTATATTCGCAAGTGCTAGCAGCGCGTGTCCCGACAGCCCGTACAAGCGCCGACGACCAGCAATCTGGGCAGCACGTTCTTCCGTCGCCTTCACGCGCTCGACCGGCAAATTTAAGCGGAGGGCCGCTATGCCGATACGATGCAGAACCCTCGCGCGAGTTCTATCATTGTCGACGCCTTTAAGCTCGCTTTCTGATAAGTCGATTATCTCAAGTGCCTTTTCATGTGACCCACCGTTGGCGCAGTTTATGGCGAGTAAGCTAAGAACCTCGCACCGTAACTCTACTGATTTGCAGGCCGCCAGTGCCTCTTCCAGGACAGCGCTTGCATCACGCATCTGATTTAGCAACAGTAGACCAAGGCGCGCGCCTAGATCGCTCTTTATATCCTCGTTTGTTGAATGACTAACAGCGCGGGCCAGCAACGATTCCGCTTTGTCGAGGTTCCCACGGTTAGCCTCCGCGATGCCTCGAAGCCCCAGAACGATCGCGTTGGTAGCACGCAAGTCGACCGGCAACTTCTCAACAGCCGCATAAACAGCATCTCCGTGACCTTGTTCCACCAATTCGAATGCCATGGTTTCGACGATTCTTAGGATTTCGTCGATGGCTCCGACCTCAATATATAGCCTAAGCGCAGACCACGGCCTCTTTGTTCCCTCCTGGGCGATTGCGACCCGGCGAATCGTGGAATCAACGTACTGATCGCCTTGAAGTTCCACTTGATTCTTCACAAAGTCTCGGAAAAGGTCGTGGCAGCGGTACACGCCAGGCCTATCCGGATATATGAAAGCGACCTTCCCTCGAAGCGACTCGATCATTGCTTTCGCCTTTGAGTATCCTAATTCACGAAGAGCTTCGATGCTTATCTCATCTAAGTAAACTGCCGCATGCAGCAACTCTTGCTCGTCATGCGATAGGCCTGCATACACCTGCTCGGCCAAATATCTATAAATCAAGTCTCTCGTTGTCGCAGCAACGTTTCGAAGGTCGACTGATCGGGTCGAAGACCTCAACGCAAAGCTAAGAGCTGTCGGCCATCCATCCGTCATTGCAAGGATCTCTTCGAGCTCGTCCCCACGGACCGCCACTCGACTGGCCTTCGCCGCCTGCTGCGCCTCTTCAAGATTAAACCGAAGATCGAATTCATCGATCGCAAGGTCCGTATCGCCATATGCCAGCCAAGATCCGACTGGCAGATCGAGACTTGATCTTGACGCGATCACCCAGCGAACGCGTCCCCTCGTTCGTTCGATTAACCTGACCAAGAACTTGGTAATTTCAGGGTCGCTCTCGGTTATGTGAAAATCGTCTACTGCAATGATCCCCGAAAACGACTTAATGTGTGCGAGCAACCAAGACGCCAGATCCTCAGACCCCAACGCTGAAGATCGGCTTTTCTCGTACGCCTCCGGTAATGTCTGACGAGCGTCCGGAGCAATCGCATGAACAGCCTCCGCGAACCCCCGTAGAAATCCAAGTAAATTTGTGTGTTCAGGCTTTATGTCGAAGCGAGCCCAAGATTCGCTCACCGCACTAAGATACTGATGTAATGCGACCGATTTGCCATAGCCCGCTGGCGCAATAATCAAAACAATCCGCTGGCTTGCTGCCGCAAATATTCGTTCAACTACGCGTGGTCGGAGTATCGGTGTAAATGCACCGCCTGTTTCAATCCGACCATCTGATGAAACCGGTCTAATCAACGAGATATCCCATTGTGGCCTGCGAAAAGGCGCGTAGAAATCCCTGTCGCCTAAAGGTTAAGCATCGGTGTTGCTGGGCGGCACTGCCCCGATTTCGCGCGCTACGGCCAGTGCCTCATACTGCCCGCTGCAGCCGAGCTTCTCGATGGCCCTCTGAATGAGCGTCCTCACCGTGTGCACGCTTCGGTTCGTCGTGGCGGCGATATCTTTCGCTTTCATGCCCCTACTAAGAGCGGCCAGAACGTCTAGCTCCGCCGTCGTAAGCCCCAGGCGGTGCGCGCGAGAACTCTGATCGTGCACCCACCTTTCGATACATACGCGCAATGTAGTCGCAAGGCCGCCGTGGCCCGTCCTCGCCAACCCATCCAGCGCCGTCGGCAACATACGCTCAATCGCCTGGCCCTTATGGATTAGAACCTCCGCAACTCTCGTTAAAGCTATCGTAGACGGTGACCGGGACCTATTCATCAAGAGGATTCGTTTTGCGGTATAGTTTCTGCCGGCCATGACTTCGGCGATCGCGCAAACGACAATGGCGTGGTCGCAGAGCATTTCCGCATATAAGTGTTCTGGCCGATACGTTTTTAGCGATTCAATCGCCTTAGCAGCCAGGGCCCGCCCGGCGTGGGCGGGGTCGGCAACTACTGCGTAAAGAGAATGAACCGCCAAATTAAAGATGGCGTCAAATTGGTAGTATCCGTATTTCAGCTCGGCGAAGCGCTCCATTACTGCCAAAGCTCGCGCAAATTCGCCTTTCCAGGCGTGCACAGCCGCTTGAGCCTCAAGTCTAACCGCCTCGCTTCGTTGCGTGTCCGACGTTGCCACAGCACAGCAGCTAAATAGTGTTTCCTCTAGCTTAGCGAGATCTCCAGAGTAGAGATTCGCCGCAATCTGAAAGCCAAGAGCCGCCTGTAGCGCGAAGGCGTCGCCTGCCTTTCTCGAAGCCGCACCCGAAAGACTCGCAAATCGCAGAGCTGCTGAGAAGTCGTAGTGGTAAAAAAGCGATATCGTTCCCAGGACATTATAGACGCGCGCGATGATACTGTACGTTTCTGATTTCTGAGCTAGGCCGAGCGCAGTTTGTACGATATTCCTAATCCAATCCTCTGGCATGTTTATGTTTATTCCGGCAATGCCAAGACGAAGAAGAATCTTTGCGCGTATTTCGTCGGAATCACTTAGCGCGCAATATCGCTCGGCCTCAGCCATGT
>DASYYA010000222.1:0-2905 GCA_035934355.1 Candidatus Rubrimentiphilum sp.
GCCTTGCAGCGCCTGGGTAATCGCCGCAAAATCATCCGAACCACTGTCGAGAGCCAAATCGTGAACAACGGATTGGGCGCGTTCCATAAATAAGCGCGCGGCGGCGGATTCGGCAAAGGCGCCGATCCGATAGATCTGTTCCCCGCGCACATGCAATGATTCTCGGCTAGTCACAACGATCGCCACGTCTTTTGCCCGATCGAGAATGAGACGAACGGTTTGCGCGAGGCGCGGCAAGAGATGTTCTGCGTTATCCAGGATTAGGACGAGCCGTTTCTCGCCCAAGTATCGCAAAAGCGTGGTTTCCGCAGACTCCCCGGGGCGTTCACCGATACCCATCGCCGCCGCAATCGATTGCGAAATGAGATTCGGATCGGACGTCGGCGCAAGACGCACGAACCACACGCCGTCCTCGAAATCTCCCAAGATTTCTGCGCCGAGCTGCAGCGCCAATCGCGTTTTACCGATGCCGCCCGGTCCGCAGAGCGTAACCAAGCGCTGCGTGCCGACGGCTGCGCGCAATTCGCTCAGCTCCTGATCGCGTCCGACGAAGCTTGAAAGTTCGAGAGGAAGATTGTTGGGTTCCGCATCCAGTGTTTGCAGAGGCGGAAACGTCGTTTCTAATTCCGGTGCCTGTAATTGATAGATCGTTTCAGGTTCGGCGAGATCGCGAAGCCGATGCGATCCCAAGTTGACACACTGGACTCCCGAAGGCAAATCAGCGCGCACGAGCGTGTGCGT
Organism: Candidatus Rubrimentiphilum sp.; assembly: GCA_035934355.1. Classification (GTDB taxonomy): domain Bacteria; phylum Vulcanimicrobiota; class Vulcanimicrobiia; order Vulcanimicrobiales; family Vulcanimicrobiaceae; genus Rubrimentiphilum. The sequence goes on from DASYYA010000222.1 coordinate 742, forward strand.
TGCTGCCGAAAGCAAAATCTGGCCGCCGTGGGCAACCGCCGTCAGTCGCGCGACGCGATTGAGCGCCGGACCAAAATAATCGTCGTCCGCACTTAAGGCACTGCCGGTATGAATGCCGATGCGCACCTGCAACGGGCCAATTGCATTCCACGTCTGCCCGGCAAGCTTGTGTTGCGCATCGATGGCGGCGGCGATAGCGTCAAGGGGACGTAAAAATGTGCAGCAAAACGCGTCGCCCACACGCTTGAAAATCGTTCCACCGTGAAGTGTAAGCGTCTCGGAGAGGAGTTGATCGTGCGTCAAAAGCGCCGATGCCATGGCGTCAGGCGAACGATCCCAGTGGGCCGTGCTGCCTTCAATGTCGGTAAAAAGAAAAGTCAGCACGCCGGTTTGAGGCAGCGTGTGCACGGTAGCTCTAAGATTCGGCTAGAGCGCGCGCCGGCCTTCGATGGCTTTTGCTAATGTGACCTCGTCGGCGTAATCTAAGTCGCCTCCAATCGGCAACCCGTACGCCAACCGCGTGACGGCCGCTAAGGGGGCAAGCAAGCGCGAAAGGTAGAGCGCCGTGGCTTCGCCTTCGGCGTTCGGATTGGTTGCCAGAATGATCTCATGCGGCGATTCCGCGCCCACGCGATCGACGAGCTCTTTGACGCGCAATTGTGCCGGTCCGATGCCATCCATCGGTGAGATCAAACCGCCCAACACGTGATAACGGCCCTTGTATGCGCCCGTACGTTCGAGCGCAAAGATATCTTTGGCTTCGCCGACCACACAGATCGTTTTTCTGTCACGGCGCTCGTCGCTGCAAATGGCGCACGGATCGTCTTCAGTGATCGAATAGCAGATCGAACAGAGCCGTACGCGATCCTTTACCGCTAAAATGGCTTCAGCCAGCGATTGCGCTTCGTTGCGCGGACGATTGAGCAAATAAAAAACAAGTCGGGCCGCTGTCTTAGGTCCGATCGTCGGCAACTTGCTAAATTCATTGATGAGCGCTTGGACCGGCCCTGCGATCGAACTCGTTGTGGACACTGGCGGCTAACCTAAATCAGTCCGGGAATGCGCAGCCCGCCGGTGAGCGCCCCCATGCGGGCTTGCGTTGTCTCCTCAACTTTTTTGAGCGCATCGTTGCAAGCAACCGCAACCAGATCTTCCAAGGTTTCAGCATCGGCGGGATCGATGGCCTCGCTCTTGATGCGGATGCTCTTCATGCGGTGGTTGCAGGTCATCTCTACTTCAACCAGCCCGCCCGAAGCTGTGCCGGTCACCACAGTGTTGGCCAACTCTTCTTGCGCTTTGGCCATCTCTTGTTGCATTTTGCGCATTTGTTGCATGATCTGCGCCTGATTCATGTGATTCTTTCATTGATATACGAGAGCAATTCATCCGGATCGTCTGGGGGCGGTTTGGCGCGCCCGGCTTCAACGCGAAAAACCGCGCGCAGCGGTGTCCCGAGCACTTCCGCCAGCGCACGTTCGATAAGCTGGGCGTTATCTTTGAGAATTTCACTCATGACACTGTTGGGAAGCTTGATCACCACGGCGTTTCCCTCAATCGCATCGGGAACCGCGCGTGAAAGTTGCGTCCGTAATGATTGGCGCTCGCCTTCCACGCGCGTCCGGATTGATTGCCACGCGGATCGAACTTTCTGAATCGTCACCGGTCCGTTCGGCGGCGCAACTCGCGGCGCGGCTTTGGCAGGCGGCGGTTTGGAGGCGCCAACCTCTGTCCGCTCTTCCAACGCGCCGACGCGTGCCGCCAGCGCATCGAGCGTATGATCTTCGGGCGCCAAAACGAAGCGTAGCAGCGCTGTCTCCAACTCGAGCCGCGGATTCCCACTGGAGCGGACGACCGCTGAGGCTTCAACCAACAGCCGCAGCGCGCGCATGATCTGCGACTGTGAAAGGCGGCTGCTTCTCGCAGCCGCAGCTGCGGCATCCTCCGGCGCCAGATCGCGAGAGAGCAACTGCGTATCGATGCGCGCGACGAGCAAATTGCGAAATTCGGAGATAAGACCGCGTATCAGCACTTGCATGTCGGTACCGGCATCGCTTGCCTCGTCGATAGTTGCTAAAATACTCGAGGCATCGCGCGCAATTGCGTGATCGAGCAAGGCGCGCGCGTACTGCCGCCCGCTCGCGCCGAATGCGAGCTCGACCGTCTT
>DASYYA010000005.1:0-21375 GCA_035934355.1 Candidatus Rubrimentiphilum sp.
TTGCGGTGAACGCGACATCCAGCTGGTGCGGCTGATCGGTGTTTTCGTGGTAGTAGTAGAGCCGCGTGGGTGAACTTGACGTAACCTGGCCGCGATAGAGCACGCCGTCTTGCGTGATGCGCTCGGGATCGTCGTCGTAAAATAAGGTCGGCGGCGCGAACGGATCGGCGGCGACGTTTTGCAGGTTGACGCTGACCGTCGCATTCACGGGATAGTAACGATCGTTTCCCGGGATTTGCACTTGCGCGCTCAAGCCTGTAAGGCTTCCCGGCGGCAGAATTGCCGGCACGTTAAAGACGGTTTGGACGGCGGCCGGAGCTTGGAGCTGCACGTTGCGCAGCACCATCTTCTGTACAACGCCTTGCAGCCAGGTGCGATCGATGGGGCTGCCGGTGTATTGCAGGCTGAGCGAGTTTGCAAGAAGTTGTCCCGCGTCCAGGCCGACGCGCACTGGAATTTGCACGCCTTGATTCGTGGCGTCGGTAATGGTCAGCGTTCCGCGGCCGAGTGTCTGGCCAGCCGTTATTGTCACCGTGCGCGCCGTTTGATCGATCGCCACGGTCACGACCGGATTATCGATCGAGACTGTCAGCGGTCCATTCGAATTCGCGACTGCGATCCGCACGACGTTGCCCGGATACAAGTGATCGGCGATGGCCGGCTGCGCGCTCATTACCGGCGCTGTTGTCGGTGAGGGCAACGGACGCGGCGCCGGCGTGACGATCGGCGGCGATGCGCTTGGTGACGGCAGCGGCGACGGCATTGGCGTGACTTGCGCGATCAGGACAAGGAGTATTGCCAGCATGTCATCCCGAGGAACGAGGGACCGCGAGGAGCATTGCGACGAGCGGCTTGCGTGCTAGGTGGCGGCGGGTTCGGCCTCGCGCGGAGGTGGCGGTTCAATTCCCGGGATCTTGCTAAAGCGCAATTTCTCCGGATTGTCCGGATCGACTTCGGCGAGAATGCGATCGCCGGTGCCAAAACGGCCGCGCAGCATCTCTTCGGCGAGTTCGTCCTCGACTTCGCGCTGAATCGCGCGCCGCAGCGGACGCGCACCGAACTGCGGATCCCAGCCTTTGCGTGCGAGGAGCGTCTTTGCGTCGTCGACCACTTCGAGGTGCATGCCCTGCGCTTTGACTTCGCGCATGACTTTCTCCAGCTCGAGCCCGACGATCTGTTCGATCTGTTCGCGCGTCAATTGGTGGAAGACGACCGTTTCGTCCAAGCGGTTCAAAAACTCGGGACGGAACGTGTGCTTGACCTCTTCAAGCACTTTGTTCTTCATGCGCTCGTAAGCACGCTTTTCATCTTCTTCGGTATTTTTTTGCGTGCGGAATCCGATGTCGGTCGTAGTTTGCATGCCGGTCGCCCCGATGTTGGACGTCATCACGATGACCGTGTTTTTGAAATCCACTTGGCGGCCTTGCGAATCGGTCAAGCGCCCGTCATCGAGCACCTGCAGCAATAGATTGAAGACATCCGGATGCGCCTTTTCGATCTCGTCGAGCAGCACCACGGCGTACGGGCGGCGGCGCACCGCTTCGGTAAGCTGCCCGCCTTCTTCGTAGCCGACATATCCCGGAGGCGCGCCGACCAAGCGCGACACCGCGTATTTCTCCATGTACTCGGACATATCGATGCGGATCATAGACTCTTGGTCGTCGAATAAAAACTCGGCGACGCTGCGCGCGACTTCAGTCTTGCCGACGCCGGTCGGTCCTAAGAACAAGAAACATCCAATCGGGCGGCTCGGATTCTTCAAGCCGGCACGGGAGCGCCGTATCGCGCGGGTCACAACCGAAATCGCTTCGTCCTGGCCGACGACGCGTTTGTGCAACGACTCTTTCATGTTGAGGAGTTTCTCGGTCTCGGCTTGCGCCAGGCGGCTCACCGGAATCTTCGTCCACGAAGAGACGATGTACGCGATATCTTCTTCGGTCACTTTGATGGTGCGATCGCTCTGGGCGCGCTTCTCTTGCCATTCGGTTTCGATGCGCGCTTTTTCAATGCGGAGTTTTTCTTCGCGATCGCGCAGTTCGGCGGCGCGATCAAACTCTTGCGCGCGTACCGCGGCTTCTTTTTCGGTGACGATCTTACGCAGTTCGGCTTCGACTTCGCGCGCTTCGGGCGGCGGGAGCGTCGATTGCAAACGCACGCGCGACGCAGCTTCGTCGATCAAGTCAACGGCTTTATCCGGCAAGAAGCGATCCGTGATGTAGCGATCGCCTAAGCGCGCGGCTGCCTCCAGCGCCTCATCGGTAATCTGTACTTTATGATGCGCTTCGTAACGATCGCGCAGGCCTTTGAGAATCTCGATCGTCTCGTCGACGCTAGGTTCGCCGACCATCACCGGCTGGAAGCGGCGCTCGAGCGCGGAGTCTTTTTCGATGTGCTTGCGAAATTCGTTGAGCGTCGTGGCGCCGATACATTGCAGCTCGCCACGCGCAAGCGCCGGCTTGATAATATTGCTGGCATCGATGGCGCCTTCGGCCGCGCCGGCGCCGACGAGCGTGTGCAGCTCGTCGATGAAGAGAATGATCTCCCCGGCGGCACCGCGGATCTCGTCCATGACGCGCTTCATCCGCTCTTCGAATTCGCCCCGGTATTTGGTGCCGGCAACCAATCCGGCCAAGTCCAACGTAATCACGCGCCGGTCGCGCAGCGGTTCGGGAATGTCGCCCTTGATCACGCGTTGCGCCAAGCCTTCGGCGATCGCGGTTTTCCCGACGCCGGGCTCGCCGATCAGCGCCGGATTATTTTTCGTGCGCCGCGAGAGAATTTGAATGACGCGCTCGATTTCGGTCGCGCGCCCGATCACCGGATCGAGTTTGTTGTCGCGCGCGAGTTGCGTGAGATCGCGGCCATAGGCATCCAGTGTCGGCGTCTTGCTCTTGCCTTTGGGTGGCGAGGGTTGTCCTTCGGCGCCGAGCAGCGACGTGGTTTGCACGCGCACTTTGGCCGGATCGACGCCGAGATTGGTGAGCACGCGCGCGGCGACGCCTTCGCCCTCGCGAATCAAGCCCAGCAATAAATGTTCGGTACCGATGTAATTGTGATTCAGCTGCCGGGCTTCTTCAAACGCGAGTTCGATGACGCGTTTGGCGCGCGGAGTGAAGACCATCTCTTGCTGGACGGTCTGGCCGCCTCGGCCGACGATCGCCTCGACTTCTGCACGGACCTTCGCGAGGTTGACGCCGAGCGTCTCGAGCACTTTCGCCGCGAGGCTCTCGCCTTCGCTGATGATCCCGAGCAGGATGTGTTCCGTGCCGATGTAGTTGTTGCCGAGGCGCTGCGCTTCTTCTTGAGCCAGCACAATGCTGCGCCGCGCGCGCTCGGTGAACGGTTCCCACATCGACATGCTCTAGTCTCCTATGCCTCTATACCCGCCGGGCTTACCGAAGGTTGAACTCTTAACCCGGTCGCGCGGTGACCAGCTGCGCTTGCCATGCTTAGAAACTGAATCGGAGGCCGATGAACCCGGCCGTTGCCCCGGACTCTTTGGTCTGCCGGTAGGCCCGCAATTCTATCGACGTGAACGGCGCGATCGACTTGCCCGCAAAGATCGTGAGCACGGTGCCGGGGCTCCGGTCGGTCGACAGATTGCCGATGCCGGCACCCGCCCCGACGTAGGCTCCACCGAACCCGCCACCCGTAAAGCCGCGAATCTCGCCCGTCAAGGCATAGCCGCCCTGCCCGGCGATGGCTGTCATGAGCGAAGCCTGGACCTCAAGCGGCACAGCCGGAATCGAGGCGCCGCTGCTCAAGATTACTGCACCGCCGCTCGATCCGGGGCTCTGCGTATAGCCCCCGGCAGCGATCGAACTGGACGCCAGGGCGCGGCCCGGCAACGCTGCGAGCGCCGCCAGGGTTGCAACAACCAAAAGGGTAGGTCGCATGGGCGGGGAGTTTTGCGAGCGGAAGGCGATGGCCTCGCGTGTGCTCATGAAAGGATAACGATGCCGACAGTCGATCAGGTGCGCGACGCACTCAAAGAGGTCAAAGATCCTGAGATTGGCCTGGGTATTTTGGAACTCGGCCTCGTTTACGATATTGCCGTCAGCGGCGAAAATGGTGAGGACGTTGTCGTCACGATGACGCTAACGTCGCCGATGTGTCCGGTCGGGCCCATGTTTCGCCAATCCGTCGAAGATGCGATCAGAGCAGTCGACGGAGCGAAAAAAGTTACCGTCGATATTACATTTACGCCACCGTGGGATCCAAAAGAGATGGCAAGCGATGACGTCAAGGCAATGCTCGGCATTTGGTGATTTCGTGGCCATGCCGACCTCGCTTTGGCCGCCTCGAGATCCGCCTAGATCCGAGGCAAGACTTCGGTCGCCTCAACCGCGTCGCGCAAGACAACTTTGCCAAAGCGATCGTGCGGAACAAAAGTGCCGCGAACCGAAACGCGCTCGCCCTCAAACATGCCTGTGTGCTCGCGAATAAAAACGGTGACGCACCGCCGATCACATAGGGTGAAAATTTCGGCCGGCGTTCCGAAAGAGGCGCCGCGTAACCGCCGGTATCCCTTCAGCTTGCCGGTAACAACGACCGCACGTGTGGCAAAATACGCGGGATTATTGATGAGGTCCGACGGCGACGCGCCATAGTCCACAAACGGCGCGCATCCGCCGACCAATGGAAACAGTAAACACGTGAGCGCGTGGATCATAGTTGGCCTTTCACTGCGCTGCCGAGCAGCCGTTTTTGCGCGTAAAGCTGCGCGTCGGCTTGGCGTAACGAGCCATCAACATCCAGCGGATTGAATGGTGCAATGCCCCATGATACGGTGAGCGGCACCGGCTCGTGCGCATCGATCACGTCGAGCGAGGCCGGTGGCTTCATCCGTGCGATCCGGTCGCGTGCTTGTTCGATCGACATGCCAAAGACTAATAGTACAAATTCGTCGCCACCCCACCGAAAGACATAATCCTGCGCACGCGCGACTTCGCGCAACCGCTGCGCCACGCTCAGCAAGGCGCGATCGCCGTTATGGTGCCCGAAGGTGTCGTTGATCCGTTTGAGGTTGTTGAGATCCAGAATCACAATGTTGCCTTGTTCGGGACGGGCGCGAAAGCCGTCGGTCAGCGTGTAGAACGCGTACCGGTTGTGCAATCCGGTGAGCGCATCCACTTTTGCAGCAACTTCGAGACTGCGCAACGCGCGGCTCAAGCCCGCATTCGCGTCTTCGGCGTTGATCCGCAGCTCGTCCAGAAGCGTGATGAGCTCGGCCATCGCAAGCATCAACGCCAGAATGCCGCCGACAACTATTTCGGCCGACCAATAGAGCGCATTCAGTTCTCCATGAACCGTCGCCAAGTAAGCCGACGCGATGAGCGTGCGCCCCATCAAAAGCGACAGTAACGTAGCGGCAATAAAGATTGCGGGCGCGCCGCTCAAACGCCGCTCGCGCGTTAGCGGTGCAATCGCGATTGCCATAACGATCATCGAGCAACAGAGCGTGATCTCCGGACTGATTAAATCGGCGGTAAGATCGGTTTGCGAGTTGACCACCAGCGCCACAAAGCCCGCGCCCAAAATTGCGATGTTGGCCCAAAGTGGCACCGATCGACGGGGCGAAAACTCATAACATCCGGCGACGGCGCTATACCCCGCGGCAATGCACAACAGTGTGCCGGCATATGCCATCGCGTTCTCGATGCCGGCGTTGTGTTGTCCGATTGCCTCAGCGGCTAGCGCAAACGCGAATAGGGTCCAGCCGCGGAACCACCAGCGCCCGCGTCCATCGGCGGATGCGCGCAGCAACAGCAAAAAGAAGCCCGCGATGATGGCCATCACCACGCTTTGCACGGTAAGGATTAGTTGCAGCAGGTTCTCCGCGCCGAGCTGAATCATACGTTAGCCGTGAAGACTCGCCAGGAAAAATATGCCGAACTCGCGCGCAAGCGCGAAGCCGCGCTCACGCCTGCCGGCGCCGATGCAATCGAAAAACAGCATAGCCGCGGCAAACGCACTGCGCGCGAACGCATCGACGCGTTAGTCGAGCCGGACTCGTTCATCGAACTCGATCGTTTTGCAGCCGGACGGACAACTGCATTCGGGCTCGGCGAACGTGAATTTTTAGGCGACGGCGTGATAACAGGCCGCGCGCGTATAGATGGGCGCCAAGTTTTCCTCTTCTCGCAAGATTTTACGGTACTCGGCGGTTCCCTGGGTGAAGTTTTCGCGGAAAAGATATGTAAAGTGATGGATCAGGCGCTGCGTACCGGGTCGCCGATGATCGGCGTCAACGACTCCGGCGGCGCGCGCATCCAAGAAGGCGTCGTCAGCTTAGGCGGTTACGCCGAAATCTTTTGGCGTAACGTGCAAGCGAGCGGCGTGATTCCGCAGATCAGTTTGGTTGCGGGTCCGTGCGCCGGCGGCGCCGTGTATTCACCCGCGATTACCGACTTCATCATCATGACCGAAGGCATCGGTCAAATGTTCATCACCGGACCCGAGATCATCAAGACCGTTACCGGCGAGGATGTGAGCTTCGAAGAGTTGGGCGGCGCACTCACGCACGCAACGCGCAGCGGCGTGGCGCACTTGGTGGCTGCCGACGAAGATGAAATGACCGCGCTCACCAAAGCGCTCTTGTCGTACCTGCCGCAGAATAATCTCGACGATCCGCCGCGCTACGATTGCAGCGACGATCCACAGCGCTTGGTCACCGAGCTTGACGAGATCGTACCCGACGCGCCGAACAAGCCTTACGACATGCATAGGGTCATCGCGCCCTGTTTGGATAACGGCGAGTTCTTTGAGATCCAACCGCTGTATGCACAGAACATCATCATCGGCTTCGGCCGAGTGAATGGTCAAAGCGTCGGCATTGTTGCCAACCAACCGAATGTGCTGGCGGGTGTACTGGATATCAAAAGCTCGATCAAAGCTGCACGATTCGTCCGTTTTTGCGACGCGTTCAATATTCCGTTGGTCACGTTTGTGGATGTACCGGGATTCTTGCCCGGTACCGATCAAGAGTACGGCGGCATCATCACCCATGGCGCAAAGCTCCTCTATGCCTTTGCCGAAGCGACCGTTCCGAAAATCACGATCATTACGCGCAAAGCGTATGGCGGCGCGTACGACGTTATGGCGAGCAAACATATTCGCGCTGACGTGAATGTGGCGTGGCCGACCGCGGAGATCGCGGTGATGGGCGCCGAAGGCGCGGTCAAGACGATCTTCAAACGCGAGCTCGCCGCGGCGAAAGACGCCGAGGCGAAGATGCAAGAATTGGTCGACGATTACCGCGAGCGTTTCGATAATCCGTACGTCGCCGCGGAGCGCGGGTATGTGGACGACGTCGTCGAGGCGCGCCTCACGCGCCGCGTGATCGCCAAGTCGCTCGAGATGCTCGAAAACAAGCGCGTAGAGCGTCCCAGGCGTAAGCACGGAAACATCCCGCTATGAGCCTATTAAAAGGAAAGCGCGCGCTGGTGACCGGGGTTGCCAACCGCTGGTCCATCGCGACCGGCATCGCCCGGCAGCTGCACGCGCACGGCGCCGAACTGGCCTTCACCTACCAGGGCGAGCGCGTCAAGGAAGAGGTCGAAAAGCTGGCGGCGGAGCTCGACGGCGGACCCCTGATCGAGTGCGACGTGTCGTCCGATGCGTCGCTTGCACAGTTAGCGCCGGCGCTGGCGGATTTTGGGCATCTTCACGCGCTCGTTCATTCAATCGCGTTTGCCAATAAGGAAGACCTCGCCGGCAAGGTTTACGACACGTCGCGCGGCGGGTTCGGACTCTCGCTCGACGTTTCGGCGTATTCGTTGATTGCGCTCGTCGCAGCGCTGCGTGATCAGCTCGCCGACGGCGCCTCGATCATGGCGCTCACCTATTTGGGCGCGACCGCGATCGTACCCAACTATAATCTGATGGGCATCGCCAAAGCCGCGCTCGAGGCCAGCGTACGCTATTTGGCCTTCGATTTAGGCGAACGCAACATTCGCGTCAACGCGATCTCGGCGGGTCCGATTAAAACGGCCAGCGCGCGACAAGTAGCGGGGCTGTCGAAAATGCTCGATGTGGTCGCCGCAACGGCGCCGCTGCATCGCAATGTGACGCCCGACGACATCGGAAAGGTTGCAGTCTTTTTAGCCTCAGATCTTTCGTCCGCCGTCACCGGCGATGTGCATTTTGTCGATGCGGGATTTCATGCAATGGGCATGTATCCGCCGCCGCAATGAATGACGACGAAATCCTGGCGATCGTTGCCGCGCTTGATAAGCTAAGCGCAGAGCTGGAGCAACGCGCTCCATCGAAATGGAAACAATCGGGTCGCGAATATTCGGACGATGAGGGCGATGGAAAAACTCCTAGTCGCTAATCGCGGGGAGATCGCCGTGCGTGTCATTCGTACGGCACGCGAGATGGGTTTGCAAACGGTGGCAATCTATTCGGAGATCGATCGCGATGCGTTGCACGTGCGGCTGGCGGATGAAGCATATTTGGTCGGCCCGGCAAATCCGGCCCAAAGCTATCTCAACATCGACCGTGTGTTGGAACTCGCGAAGCGAGCGGAAGCCGATGCGATCCATCCGGGTTACGGATTTCTCGCTGAAAATGCACGCTTCGCGCGCGCGGTCCAAGACGCCGGTTTGATTTGGATCGGACCGCACCCCGAAGCGATCGATCTCATGGGCGATAAGATTCGCGCGCGTCAAACGATGCTCGCCGCCAAGGTTCCGGTCGTGCCGGGCGGCACGGAGCCCATCAAAACGTTGGCCGCCGCGCAAGCCGCGGCAAAGCGCTACGGCTTTCCAATAGCGCTCAAAGCGTCCGGTGGCGGCGGCGGCAAGGGTTTGAAAGTTGCGCGCTCCGCCGAGGAACTGGGCTCCGCCCTCTCGCTCGCGCAACGCGAAGCCGAAGCTTACTTCAAAGATTCCACGATTTACGCGGAGCGCTACCTCGAAAATCCAAAGCACATTGAGCTTCAGCTGCTAGGCGACAAGCACGGCTCGGTCGTGCACTACGGCGAGCGCGACTGCTCGCTGCAGCGCCGCCATCAAAAACTTCTCGAAGAAGCGCCACCCAAGATTTCGCAGCGCGTGCGCGACGGAATCCGCGAGGCCGGCGTTCGCGCGGCGCGCGCTATGCGGTATGACAGCGCCGGAACGATCGAATGGCTGGTGAGCGGCGACGAGTTCTTCTTCCTTGAGATGAACACGCGCATTCAAGTCGAGCACACGGTCACCGAAATGATTGCCGGCGTGGACTTGGTACGCGAGCAAATACGGATCGCCGGTGGCGAAAAGTTGGGGTACGACCAGAATGCGATCGCGTTTTCGGGCTATGCGATCGAAGGGCGGATCAACGCAGAGGATCCCTCGCACGAGTTTCGACCCGCTCCGGGTGTTGTCACGAATTATCGCGAGCCGGCGGGGCTTGGCGTGCGGGTTGACTCAGCCGCGTTTCCCGGATTTAAAATCAGCGCAGATTACGATTCGCTGGTTGCAAAACTTGTTGTTTGGGCGCCCGCGCGCGATCAAGCGTTAGCGCGTTTCCGTCGCGCGCTCGACGAGTACGTCATTGAAGGCGTTCGGACGACGTTGCCGTTCTTGCGCGCACTCTCCGACGTACCGCAAGTGATCGACGGATCGTACACAACGTCAACGTTGGAGTTATTTGCTGTGAACGAGTACGCGCTTAGCCCCTCGTCCGATAGTCCTCGGGGTTCCTCGTACCTCGGAATGACCACAAAGCCGAATGTCATCCCGACGCTTCGACCTGTCTCAGCACAGGCTCCGGAGGGGCGATCCGAAACAATTACTGTCGAAGTCAACGACAAGCTCTACCGGGTGCGCCTATTCGACTTGCCATCGCGCATGCGCAAAGCGCGCCGCGAACCGCCGCGATTTGACCGTAAGTCAAATCACGTGCACGTTGACGCCGATGACGTCGTGTCGCCGATGCATGGCGTTGTTGTCGAGGTGTTAGTGCGCGAAGGCCAAGAGGTTGCGACCGGCGACGTGGTCGCGGTCGTCGAGGCGATGAAAATGATGAACGAGATTCGGGCCCACAAACCCGGCAAGATTGGCAAACTGCACGTAAAGCCCGGCGAGACCGTCGAGTCGCGCACACCGTTGGTGACGTTCGCCTAATGGCTCGTGACGAAAACGCCAGCGGCATTCCGCTAAAACCGGTATACGATCGCATCGAAGGCTCGCACGAGCTCGGCGAACCCGGCAGTTTCCCGTTTGGACGCGGCATCCGCAAAGATATGTATCGCGGCCGGCTGTGGACGATGCGCCAATACGCCGGTTACGGGAGCGCCGCCGAATCGAACGCGCGTTACCGCTATTTGCTCGCGCATGGAACGACCGGCTTATCGGTTGCCTTCGATCTTCCGACGCAACTCGGTTACGACTCCGATGCGCCGCAAGCGCGCGGCGAGGTTGGCAAAGTCGGCGTTGCGATCGACAGCGTCGCCGACATGGAGACGCTGTTCGACGCTATTCCGCTCGAAAACGTAACGATCTCCATGACCATTAACGCGCCCGCCGCCATCATTCTTGCGATGGTCCTCGCGGTGGCGCAACGGCGCGGCGTTCCTTTTGAGAATCTCGGCGGCACCGTGCAGAACGATGTGCTCAAAGAGTACGTCGCTCGCGGAACCTATATCTACCCGCCGCACCAATCGATGCGTTTGGTGACCGACGTCATGGCCTATTGCGCGGAGCATGTGCCGCAATGGAATACGATCTCGATCTCCGGATACCACATCCGCGAGGCCGGCTCGACGGCGGTCGAAGAGATTGCATTCACGCTTGCCAACGGCAAAACGTATCTCCGCGCCGCGCGCGAGGCGGGCATCGATCTCGATCGGATCGCGCCGCGCATCTCGTTCTTCTGGAACGCGCACAATGATTTGTTCGAAGAGGTTGCCAAGTTCCGGGGCGCCCGTTACCTTTGGGCTCATATCACGCGCGACGAATTCGGCTGCAAAGATCCCCGCTCGCAAATGCTGCGCTTTCACACGCAAACCGGCGGCTCGACGCTCGCCGCGCAAGAGCCCGACAACAACATCGTGCGCGTCGCGTTGCAAGCGCTGGCGGCCGTTCTCGGCGGCACGCAATCGCTGCACACCAACGGTAAAGATGAGGCGCTGGCGCTGCCGACGCCGGAGTCGGCAAAGTTGGCGCTGCGTACCCAGCAGATCATCGGTTATGAAAGTGGCGTTGCCGACGTCGTCGACCCGCTTGCGGGAAGCTACTACGTGGAATCCCTCACCAACGCACTGATCGAAGGCGCCTCCGCGTTAATCACGCAAGTTGACGACATGGGCGGAAGCTTAGCGGCCATTGAAAGCGGCTGGATGCAAGGGCGCATTGCCGATTCGGCGTACTTGACTCAGCAAGCGATCGAACGCGGCGAACAAGTCGTCATCGGCGTCAATAAATTTGCGCAGCCGGGTGATAGCCCGGAGATCGACCTGCAGCGCATCGATCCGAGACTCGAACGCGAACAAACAAAACGCTTGCAAGAACTTCGTAAGCGCCGCGACGACAATCGGGTAACGCGACAATTGGACGCGATCCGCGAAGCCGCACGGGGTTCGGATAATCTGATGCCGCATTTTATCGCCGCGGTGGATGCGGACGCGACATTGGGGGAAGTGTGCAACGCACTGCGCGACGTATTTGGTGTATACCGCGCGCCGGAGGTACTCGCTTAAATGAAGATCGATCATATTGCCATCGCGGTCAAGGACCTGAACGCGGCCCTTGCGCTCTACACCGGGACTCTTGGATTCAAACAAATCTACCGCGAGACCATCCCGGAGCAAGGCATCGAAGCGGTCGGTTTAGATGCAGGCGGGTGCATCATCGAGCTGCTTCGGCCGCTGCACGAAAACTCGCCCGTAGGGCGTTATCGTGGCGACGCGCAAACGAAGCTTCACCACACCGCCTTTCAGGTGGATGACCTGCGCGCGGAGCTCGCCCGGTTAAAGACTAACGGCGTGCGGCTGATCAACGACGAGCCGCGCAAAGGCGCGCACGGAAATTCGATCGCGTTCATTCATCCCAGTGAAACGCAGGGCGTCCTGATCGAACTTTGCGAGCGGCCGAGTTAAGTTATCGCCGGCGCGTTATTCCACTAATTTCCAGATCGATACTTGCCGGATACGGCGCGCGAAAGCATTCTTCTTTGCTTTTCGAGTGGGGCGATGTGCGTAACTGTGCCTGGAAGCAGATTTCGCCGTTGGCATTCGGCCATATCGCAAACCTATACGTTCCGTCATTTTTGGTACTGCCGGTATACTTTTCCGGCGGCATTGCTTGCCGGTCGGTAATGTGCACGGCAGCGTTGTAAATCGGCTTCTTCTCGCTATTAGTAACGGTGATCGTGATATACTGCGTTGCCGCTATGGCAAAGTTCGGTGCCGCTAGTGCAAATAAAACAACCGCGGCCACTATAAAGCGTCTTTTTCTCATGGGAGCGCCTTCCCGGCGCTAGTAAGGGACGCCTTTTGCACGCTGCGCTTTCAGTGCTTCCATATGCCAGACGAACTCATTAAAAAAATCCACGTTGCGTTCGCGAAACTTTGGATCGGCCGGCTCGCCATCGTCGGTAAACGCGGAGCCGACGCGCGGAATCGGCAGCGAAGAGCCAATCGCCGGCATTCCGAGTTCGGCCAATACCGCGCGCAATTGGACGGCGGCGCGTACGCCGCCGAAATAGCCACCGGAATATGAAATAATCGCCGATGGGCGCCAGAAATATTCTTCTAGGAAATGATCCAAAAGATTTTTTAGCCCGGGCTGAATGCCATGATTGTACTCCCCGGCAACGATTGCGAATCCGTCAGCGGAGCGATACAGCTGCGCGAGTTCTTCCAATTTTGCGGGCGCTTTGCCCCTGTCATATTCTTTGTACATCTTATCGAGCATCGGCAGCCCGTACTCCATCGTGTCAACGAGGATCGGCTCGCAGCCGAAATTTCGTAGCTCGGTAACGACATACCGCGCGGCTTTTATTCCTCGCCGTTCGCTGCGACAGGAACCATAGAGTACGGGGACGCGCAGAGCCATGTCGCCCTATCCGACGATCAGGTGCCTTTTTCCGCTCCTAAATATTGAATGAACTTCACGATGAATTGTGGAGCCGTCGAGAACGCGTTGGCGTCGCCGTACACAGCGTAGAGTTCAGCGTGCGACAGGCGTTGATAGAATGCCGCGGACAGATTCCATGCGCCCAGCGACGGATTTGCTATGTTTTCGAGGACCGGAAACGATCCGATGATCCGGCGCACGCCGATTCCGAGCGTCGAGTTCTGACCGTTTTGGTACGTGTATGTCGCGCGTTCGAGCCAACCCGCGTACCGCGTGCCGTTGTCGAGCAGCTGGATATTCTCGTCGGCTTCAAGACCGACAAAACTCCGTGCACCCACTTTTTGCGTCGTATTGGTAAACCACGAGCTCAAGTGTCCCGGACCAAAGCGGCCCTGGTACCACGAAATCTGCGTCGGCGTAGTCGTGTGATAGTGAAAGTAGAGATCGACGCCGTTGGATGAAACCGGCGTAAACGTACCATCGGGCAAACGAACGTACGACGAGCCAATAGCCGCACGAACGTGCATCAACGGACGAACGTCGGCGCCCACGGCAAAATTGGAATCGCTTTGATTGAGGCGTCCGTCAACGCCGTGGTAACGATCGATATTCACCGCTGCGATGAACCGTGGAATAAATGCGGTGTTCTTAAAGTACCACGTCTTATCGGCGTTCACGTCATAGCCGGCGATGCCCGGCAGCTGGATAAAACCATCCAAGGGAGAGTACTCCGCACCGATCTTCCGGATGACCGCCAAGATGCCGCCGGTTTGATCGTAAAATCCGACGCCGGCTTCTTTACGGATCCCCTGGCTTCCATCTGTTACCGCGGTCCCGTTTTCCTTACCATATCCGACGTACTCCCATAATCCACGTTGGCTGTTGTGCGCGACATTGATGGAGTTGACAACGTCATGGAATCCCGGCAGGTCGACCGCGACGCGCTGGAACGATGCCGAATATTTTTGATCGGGTGTATTGAAGTTCAGCGCTTGCGCCGTATCGTTACGCGAAATGCCGGCAGCGTCGAAGCCGCCAAAACTCCATTCGCCTTGTTTCCCTTCGATCGCGTATCCATCTCGCGGCGTTGGAATTGCCGGCGTGTAGAGATCCTGATACGTGCATCCCACGCAATAGCCGTTACCGTAGAAATTCGCGCCCTGCGTGAAGAAGGGGCGAACCTCATTGAATTGGCGCGCGAACGCGGTGGGCGTAATGGTCTGCTGATCCAGCTCCACGTTCGAGTAGTCGGGATGCAACGTTGCGATAAACGATGTGCCGGCAGTCAATGGAATAGAGAGATCGGCGCCCATGCGTGATGTGGATCCGCCGATCGTCTTCGACGCGATGCTTGCGAGGCCGTAGATGCCAATCCGGGGGCGTGCGCGCGCCACGCTCTGTGTTCGTAATCCCGTGAGAACACCCGAGTAGAGAATGTCGGTATCGTCGTCGGTTTGCTGCGCCGGTGCGTGTTGCCATTCATATTCGTCTTGAGTCGTGGCCACCGCGCGAAGAAACTGTGCATTCCATGCGTCCGACCCGCCGCTGCGAATCGCCGCAAGCGGAATGCGCATCGCCACGGTATAACCGCCGGCGCTGACTTTGCCTGCAGAGAGCCATCGCGGCGAGTACGCGGTGTTCTCAGATGAGCGCGCAAAATGCGTGCCGATTGGGTTGGCTATGAATTCATAGCGGAACCCATTGGCGCCACTTGGCCACAGATCGACTTCGATGCTGTCGTCGTTATCCAAACTGACGTCGTTCGTTCGTTGCGTCGCTTGGATAGGTTCGCGCTGCCGGGCGTCCGCGCCGACGTACAGATAGTTTCCGTCCGTCATGACCAGGATCGTGGTCGTTTCGCGCGCCGGTTGATGATCGCGCAAGTTAAAGTCGAGTGCGATCTTGGCTGCTTGCGCCCATTGCGGATGCGTCAGATCGCCATCGATTGGCGGCACTGACGTCACGCGCGGAATGGCGACGCGCGTACCAACGTAGGCCGCGGTTGCCGAAGCCGGCACCGGCGAAGAAACTATGGTGGCTGCGAGCACGAGATTAAGCATCAACTAATTCCATAGTTCGTACTTGGCCGTTGGACCCCTTCAGTCTAAAGGTTCGGAGCCAAGCCGACTTCGATCTCAGTTTCAAACGTGCGGTTCCACGGCAGCGTGATTTGCATCGCAGCGATGTGGTAGCCGGGATAAAGCTCCTTCAGAATATCGGCTGCACGGTTCCAGAGGGCGGCGTTGTTGAGATCCGCAATGGGCGCCGCTTGCTGAGGCAATAGGTAGGTATGATCGGCGATGCCCGCGCGGTCGAGTGCGGTGTTGATCGCGGGCCGCACGAAATCGTGGAAGGCATAATCGTCAACGATCCGATCGAATGTAAACTCAGCGTGCGCCAATGCATTGTATGTGCCCGCGCGCCGGCCGGCGCCGGCGGCCACGGCTTCCGCTACTGCGGTGCCGACCGTATTCGCGTTCGTATTCCAGGAAGCGTAGGCGTCGAGCTTGCCGGCAGCACCGGTTGAGAGCAAACGCTGCGCGAATTGCGCTTGGCTGGTAAAACTGTTTTCGAGGAACGTCAGATCGGCAAACGCCACGGAGCGGCCAGCGCTTTCATCGGCCTGGATTTGTTCGAGCAGCGCGTCATCGTGCGATGCATCGGTTTTTGGGACTCGTATGTAGAGCGTAATATCCGGCGACGTATCGTCTATTACCGCCCCACACAAACGGATGAGGCCATCGATCGCCGTTTCGATCGGCGCGTATTCGAGCGGATCGTTTACCGCTGCGCCGCTGGGGATCGAATAGCGCACGGCAACGCGCGGCGTCCATCGAATGCTGCGCGCAAGCGCCCGAGCCACAAGGGCCATGCCAAGTTCGTCGGCGCCGGGTTCAATCGCCACACGATCCGCAATGCCCGCTTGGCTCACCGCGTTCTGTAACGCCTGCACTTCTTTCACGTGCAGGCCCACGGGACCGGCGTCGTCTTGCCCAAGCACTAAGGTATCGATCGTCCCTTTTGCCGTGATGTCGATGAGATGGCTGTCGATAGCGTAATTACGGTAGCGCGTGTTCAAATATGCTTGCACGTTTTGTTGACCGATGAGTGTTCCGAGTTGCGCCGCTCGTGCGCGTTCGCTCGGCAGCGGCGGATCGTGCAGATTGGCATATTCTTGCAAGTACGACCAGATGGGATACGGCGCAAAGAAATTTTGCGCCGGGCCAACCGGGGGTATTCCCGTCGGTGCAAGCCGCATGACCGTTCCGAAAGCGCCGATCCAAGCATTCGGGCGGCGACGCAGCGTCTGCAATTCGCGTAAGCGGAAATATGCGTCGGTAAATGATGGTCCGGGAACGCGCGATGCAACCAGACCGCCGTAGGCGAGCATGTCCGTCGAGATCACAAACTCGCCGGCGGCTTTAGTTTCCGAGCTGTTGAGCCATGCGATGATTGCGTCAGGCCGTCCCGGCGTAAGGTAATTGCCCAGCAACTTCAACGGCGGTTCGATCGTGCGCTGCCCCGCAATCTCTCCGAGTAATTGCGGTAGCTGGCGTGTTACCGGACGATCGTCCAGCGGCACGAACGCGATGGTGGCGAGTAGTAGGGAAGCTAACACGGGCCCTCGACTATTACGACAGTGCGCGGCGCAACGAATCGCCGTGCGACGCCAGCAGCGTGCGAGCTTCGTCGGCCGTTATGCTGCGGCGGCCCATGATAACGGCGACCTTTACGCGACCGCCGGCGGCGTCGAGAAGTTTGGCAGCGCCGTTCTCGTCGGTTGGGACGAGCTGCATGACCAAGAGCAAAGCGCGGCGACGCAATTTATTGTTGGTGGCGACGAGATCGACCATGAGATTGTCGTAGACTTTTTCCAAACGGATCATCGTGGCCGTGGATAATGTATTCAAGAGAATCTTTTGCGCGCTCCCGGCCTTCAAACGCGTCGATCCGGTCAGGGGTTCCGCGCCGGTCTGCAAGACAATCGTCAGGTCGGCCGCAGCCTCGAGTGCGGATCCGGCCGTATTGCACACGCCGAGCGTCCATGCGCCGATTTCTCGAGCCGCCAGAATCGCTCGAATCACAAAAGCCGCACTGCCGCTGGCGCTAATTCCTACGACGGCGTCGTTCGCCCGTACGTGACCGCGCGCTTCGCGATCTCCGGCGTCGCCATCGTCCTCCGCACCTTCGATCGCACGCGTCAGCGCGTCTTTGCCACCCGCGATATGCGCGCAGACGAGTTGCGGATCGGTTCCGAAAGTCGGCGGCATCTCAGAAGCATCCAAGAAACCAATGCGTCCGCTGCTGCCGGCGCCGAAGTAGTGCAACGTCGCTCCGGAAGTCAGCCGTTGTGCGATTTCATCAACCGCAGCTGCCAACTTCTCTTTCACTTTGACAACCGCTTCAGCGGCTTCTCGCTGCTCGGAAGCTAACAGTGCAACAAGGTCGGCCGTCGTCAGCTTGTCGAGCCCGGCGGTTTCCGGATTGCGAGCTTCAGTTTGCGGTAGCTCATTCATATCCGGCACTCGTTCTCGACCTTCTGCAACAGCTCCGGAAGCTCGTGCGGCGCGATTGCACCGAGAACGACGCGATGCGCTGCGCCGGTCGCACGCGGAACGTTGGCAGCGCGATCGCGCAGCGTTTCGTAACCCAGCATCGCAAACGCAATCGCTTCTTTGGCGTCAACCGGAACTTTTACCGCATCGGACCGCTCAACGCGAAAGCCGGGCAGCCGTTGTTCGAGCTCGCGCAGAATCGCGCGGTTATGCGCGCCGCCGCCGCTGACGATAACCCGCGCACGCGCCGGCGCATTTGCTTTGATCGCATCGGCGAGTGCCGCGGCGGTGAATGCGGCGAGCGTGGCTGCGCCATCTTCGAGTGAGAGCGTCTGCAAATGGGCGGCGCGTTCGCTCAGAAACTGTGCGCCGAAGCGTTCGCGGCCAGTCGTTTTGGGCGGTGGCTGCAAAACAAAAGAGTCCTTCAGCATCTCTGCCAGCACAGCATTATCCGCGCGTCCGCGTAAACCGAGTTCGCCACTCTTATCGAAGGTTACCACGCCGTTGGTGCGCTCGCGCACGAATGCATCGATCAACATATTCCCCGGACCTGAATCGAAAGCCAAAACACTTTCCGGGGCGCTGCGGCGCGGGATGATCGTCAGATTGGCGATCCCGCCGATATTCACGGCGACGCGGTTTTCGGAATCACTGACCAGTAAGAGGGCGTCAAGGTACGGCACGAGCGGCGCGCCGTGCCCGCCGGCCGCACAATCGGCGCTACGAAAGTCATAAATCACCGAGCGTTGCATCCGTTCGCGAATGACGAACGGGTCGCCGATCTGGAATGTAATGTGCGCATCGCCATCGTGGTATACCGTTTGACCGTGAGACGCGATGTAATCGACGCTCGCATCGCCGGCGATCTGTTTTGCCGCTTGTGCGAAGGCTAGTCCAAGGCGGTGATGCACGCGAGCGACGCCAGCGGTCGAGCCGGGATTCGGCGGCAGAATCTCACGCAACGCCTGCAGATCTTCTTCGGCAAACGCGAATGTTTGGAACGCAAGCAAGTCGGCTTCGTAGGAGTTACCGCGCGGTAATAAGCGCACAAGCGCGGCGTCGATCCCGTCGATCGACGTTCCACTCATCAGGCCAATCGCAATCATTGGAGGCCGAGCTCTTCGATCATGGCTTCATAAAACGCAGCGCGCAGATCGCGGATGTCGTTCCGTCCAAAATACACGGCGTTTGTCAATAACACACCGCTACAATCGCGCACCGGATCGGCCCACACACAGGTGCCGACAAAACCCGTGTGGCCAAACGATTCCATGGAAAACCACCGCCCGCATGAGTTTTCATCCGTCGTTTTGAGCGCCCAACCCAATCCGCGCCGGAGTATGGGGTCGGGTGCTTGTTCCGTGATGGCTTCTTTTGCCAGCCCGTCGCGTCCGTCACGCGCAGCGAACAGGTATTGCTCCGCGAGCCATGCGACATCGGCAGCGGTTCCGAAAAGTCCAGCATGGCCGGCAACGCCGCCCATCAAGTACGCTTTCTCATCGTGGACAAAACCTTGCACGCGGCCGCGCCAACCGTCGTTCTCGGTTGCGGGAATGTTGGCGCGAAGCGAAGCGGGCGGCATGAAGCGTGGAGACGCGCGCATCGATCGCGTCAGTGCATTCAAACTTCGTCCTTCTAACCGTTGTAAGAGTTCACCGATCGCAATAAATCCGAGATCGCTGTAAATCACGCGTTCGCCTGGATTTGCCGCGAGGTCGCGTTCGAGCGCGAATTGGACCACGTTATGGTCCAACAGTTCGCGATAGTCTGCACCGGAATTCATCCCAGAGTTATGCGCCAGCAACATGCGCAGCGTGATCGCGGCGTGTGGCCTGTTGTGCCATTCCGGAAAGAAGCCAACGAGCTCCCGATCCAACGCGAGCTTGCCTTGCTCGACGGCGCGTAGCGCGAGCGTCGTCGTAAATGGTTTGGTAATCGACGCCAGATCGAAGAGCGTGTCGACGGCGACGGGAACGGCTTGCACGTTGTCGCGCGTGAGCCCGTAGGCACGTTCAAAACAAACTCGGCCTTGGTATTCGATGCGAGCGACAGCTCCGGTGAACTCTTTTCCGCACGCGTCGCGCAGAATCGCGTCGGCGCGCGCAAACGATTCTTCAAGGGCCTGCAACGGGTACACCGTGGAGCGGAATGCTCCCGCGCGCGGGCGCGCCATCAAAAAGGACGGCGGCAAGACCGGCGATGCTCGGCCGCTCGTCGCTATACGTGCAGAGTACCGCTTGCGCGCGCGTGAACTCCAGCGCATCGTAGGGCTCCCGCAGCGAAACGACCACAGCGTCAGGGCGCGCATCAAGAATACGTTCGACCGCGGCTTTTTGGCGCGCGTAAATGTGCGCGCGACGCATTAACACCACGGGCCTCAACCCCGAGGCGCGCAAAAGTGCCGCGTCGAGGGCGGCGTCCTCGGGCTCCAGCGGCAGCGCAACTGTTTGGATGCGCGCAAAGTCGCTCAAACTCGCGTGCGCGCTGTGCGCACCTTGTGCCCCCTCGACGGTCGCCCCCTCAAAGCTCAGTGCGATCGACGCATGCGGATCGACACGCGGATCGCCGCGCAACAACGTTACGGCCCTCAGCCCGATCGTTTCGCCGATACCTTCGAACGGTGCCTGAGCCTCCAGCGGTAACGGTTCTTGCAATCGATTGCGCAGCGCCAGGACGCGCGAGTGCGCTTCTTCGAGTCTCGCGCGCGGAAGTTTGCCGCTTTCTACTGCACTCGCAACCGCGCCGGCGATCGCTTCGGCGAGATCGAGATCGTGGCTCACCAGCAGACAATCGGCACCCGCTCCTAACGCGGCCACCGCGCCGGCTTCACTGCCGGCGCCCTTTGCGATTGCGTCCATTTGCAGGCAATCGGTGAAACAGACGCCGGTAAATCCTAAGTCTTCGCGCAATAGTTGGGTCAAAATTCTGCGCGATAGCGTCGCGGGCCGATCGCGATCCAAACTATTAACGACGATATGGGCGGTCATGACCGCGGCAGCCCGGGGAAGGAGCGCGGCAAATGGCCGCAAGTCACGTGCGCGCAAGGTCGCCTCGTCGAGATCGATTACCGGAAGATTCAGATGCGAATCGATCGCGGTTGAGCCGTGTCCGGGAAAATGTTTGAACGTCGCAGGGATGCCACCGTCCTCCAGCCCGCGCGCCAACGCGCCCGCAAGACGCGTGACCTCTCCCGGATCGTCGCCGAACGAGCGCGTGCCGATAACGGTGTTCATGCGATAGAGCGCAAGATCGAGCACCGGAGCGAAGTTGAGATTCACGCCGACGCGACGCAAATCAAACGCGATCTGTGCACCGGCACGTTCGGCGAGCTGTGCATCGCGGGTCGCGGCGACCGCCATCATGGATGGAATCACCTCAACGCCCTCGCGCAGTCGCGCAACGCGGCCGCCTTCTTGATCGATGGCGATAACCGGCGACGGTACGACTTCCCGCAACCGATCCGTGAGTGCGCGCGTCTGAGCAACTGTTTCGATATTGCCGCCAAAAATGGTCACGCCGGCTAATGGAAGTTTTCGTAGCTTCGCTTCAAGCGCAGCGTCAATCTCCTTGGCCGCGAAGCCGCCGCAGATAACACCGGCTGCCAGCCGGCGCAAATCGTTCATTCGATGAGTCTTCCACTGCCGCGATCGAAGCGCCGCACGCGATCGTCCGGAAATAGGAGTCCGACTGTGTCGCCGACATTTCTGCGGTACGGCGTTGGGACGCGAGCGATGAGCTCGCCTTTTTCTGTAGCCACG
>DASYYA010000006.1:0-9126 GCA_035934355.1 Candidatus Rubrimentiphilum sp.
TCGCCGACATACGGACGCGCCATCAGCTCTTTGATGCGATCTTGCTCGCTCCGCAGAAGATCTTCGCCGCCCTTGACCGGCGCGAGGGCCTTCACGTACGCAGCTGACGCTTTGCCGGAACGGCGTCCGAAGACAATCGTATCGAGCAACGAATTTGCGCCCAGGCGATTACCGCCGTGCACGCTAACGCATGCGACTTCGCCCGCCGCATATAATCCCGGGAGCGGACTCACGCCATCGCTGTCGGTCTTCACGCCACCCATTTGGTAATGCATTCCCGGCCGCACCGGCACCGGTTCTTTGATCATGTCTATGCCCAAATAATCCAGCGCCATTTCGTGAATCTGCGGAAGGCGCTTGAGAATTTTTTCGCGGCCCAGATGCCGGCAATCGAGCAACACGTTGCCGTTAATGCCGCGCCCTTCCGCGATCTCGGTGGTTTCGGCGCGTGAGATCACGTCGCGCGCAGCCAGTTCCATTTTGGTTGATGCGTAGTTTTTCAAAAACCGTTCGCCGGCCGCATTCAGTAGATATGCGCCTTCACCGCGGGCGGCTTCGGTCATCAAAAAACCGCTGCCCGCAAGTGTCGTCGGATGGTATTGCACCATCTCCATATCCATGAGCGGCGCACCCGCGCGATATGCGAGCGCGTACCCGTCGCCCGTGCAGATGAGCGCATTGGTACTTGGCTCGTAGACGCGTCCGAGTCCACCGGCTGCATCGATCACTGCGCCCGCGCGCAATAAATGCATTTCGCCGCTCAAAATATCGATCGCGACCATGCCGCGACACGCGCCGTCCTCCACGTACAGCGTGGTCGCAAACCACTCTTCGTACACTTTGACGCCGGCTTTGAGGATCTGATCGTAGAGCGTATAGAGCAGCGCTTGCCCCGTGATGTCGCCCACAAAATACGTGCGGGCTTGCGACGCGCCGCCGAATGCGCGCGTGCCGAGCTTGCCATCTTCGTTCCGGTAAAAGATGACGCCCATATGTTCGAATTCGATGATGTCGTCGGGTGCTTCGCGGCACATCACTTCCACCGCGTCCTGATCGGCCAGATAATCGCTGCCCTTGATCGTGTCGAAGGCGTGCGATTCCCAGGTATCGCCCTCGCCGAGTGCGGCATTGATGCCGCCCTGCGCTGCGTTGGAGTGGCTGCGTATCGGGTGCACTTTAGTAACGACCGCAACGTTGGCGCCCTGGCGGGCAGCCTCCAGCGCGGCTCTCATCCCCGCCAGACCGGCCCCCAGAACGACGACATCGTGATCGATTACTGCCACGGCACCTCCGAATACGGCCTTCGGCCCCGACCACCTATGCTAGAACTGCAACGTGGCGGTGTCTAGGGGAAAAGTTACAGCCCTTGGGTGAGTGAGATTCCAGTTCCACAGGTGCCGGCGGCCAATCGACCCTGGAGTGATAAAAGCGCCCGAGGATCGTAAGCGCCGTCATAATCTTTCCGCGGCATGTAGTTGATGTGCCGCGTATCATCCGCTCGTTGATAGCAAAAGCCGTAGTCGACGCTAACCGCGTCGTACGCGTTGCGCTTTACGGCGAAACTGAAGGTTGGATTTTTCTCCCGGCCCGGAGCAAAACCTGAAACAGACGGCCCTCCAAGCGGCGGATACAATACCATGCTCGTGGCAAGTAGCGCGCGCGGCGCTTCGCCAAGCGTGTGCAGCGTGAGTGTCCTCGAGCCAACGCGCTGCACCTGGGCTGTCACGCGATCCGTATAGCGAACGCCGTATACGTTCATGACGATGCCGTCGAGCTGCAGCGGCACTGGACCGATGTTTTTTATGGAAAGCGTGACGGAAACGAGCTCTTTATCGCCGTGCAGAGGCTGATGAGAAACAGCTACGCTGATTTCGGCAACGGGATGCTCGTACGAGGGTTTGATGCGCTCCTGGTACACGAACACATAGAAACCCCACGCGGCGGCGATAATAAGCGCGACGATCTCCACGAGGTGCCGCCAATGCTCGACCGGCCCTGGGTGCGTGTAAACATGATGGTTCGTCGCGTCGTCTTTCACCATCGCAACGGTTTCTTCAATATGGATGGAAAGCCGCTAAAAAGAAAACGCCTCTCCTGAGAGAGGCGTTTAATCTGAGGCGAGCGCTTCTTACTTACTGAAGCGACGTCGCGTAGAATTGGCCGTTCTGGTAGTAGCCGTAGGCTGTCACGTACCGACCAATCGAGATCCGTCCGGTTTGCTGATTGTTCAACGCCGGTTGGTCGTTGATTGTGATAGTCGGGCCGAAGCCTTCCATTAGCGTCAGTTGGTTGCCATTGATCGCAATGATGGTGCCGCGAACCGAAGCGTTGCCGCCGTACTGTCCGCCATTGTTGTTGCAGTTGTTGTTTTGACCGTACTGCCCGTACTGCCCGTTGTACTGGCCGTTATATTGGCCGTTGTACTGGCAGTTGTTGTTGCAACCGTAGTGCGGGTTGTGCGGATTGTTCCAGCCGTTTTTGCGGCCGTGACGTTCGCCGTTGTTGCCTTGGCCGTCGCGATCGTTGTCGTCGTTGTCGCCGTCACCGCGGCGCGTGTTGTTGCATTGATTGTTGTAGTATCCGCCCGAATTATAGACGTTGTTGTTATTATTGTTGCCGTGGCGATGCCCGCGTCCGCGGCCGTTACCGTTATCGTCTGGATCGGCTGCGGCAATCGATGCGGTCGCTGCCAGCAAGCCCGACGAATGTGCCGGATGTTGCGCCTGCGTCAGAGCGATCCCTGAAGCGGCGCTGATTCCAAAGAGCGTTGCCAGAGCAGCAACGTGCAGATTCTTCATGGAGCCTCCTCCTTAAGCCCGAAACGAAAGCGGCGAAGATTTTGTTTTAGCAAGGCAAGCGGCCAGGGTAAGAGTCCTTTCCATGCTGGCGCTGCTAAAGAAGACATACGAGGGCTTTAGCCGCCACAAATCCTCTTGGCTTGCGGCTGCGATGGCATATTACACGATCTTTGCAGTCGCGCCGCTGATTATCGTCGTTGTCGCGATCGCCGGTCTCGCGATCGGAAACAATGCGGCCGCGCGCAACGAGATCTACGCGTACATATCGCAGCATGCGGCCGGCAGCGCGGGCAACGCGATTCGCGGCATGGTGGATGCGACGCTGAGTCAACGCCATCAAGGTATTATCGCGCAAATTATTGGATGGATTGTTTTTTTCTTAGGCGCAATCGGGCTATTCGCATCGTTGCGCGATGCGCTCAACACCGTCTGGGAAGTCGAACCCGAGCGTAAAGGCCTGTGGCGGATCGTGTGCGAGCAGGCAACATCGTTCTTTGCGATGCTTGGCGTCGCGCTGCTTTTGTTGATCTCGGTGGTCGTCACCACCGGCCTGACCGGCGCCGCCGACACGCTCGCACGTATTTCGCCGATCGTTCCACTCATCGCAAAGATCCTTGACTTCGTGCTTTCGGCGGGCGTCTTGACGTTGGCGTTTGCGTTATTATTTCGGATCTTGCCCGATGCGAACGTGCAATGGCGCGATGTTTGGATCGGCGCACTGCTCACCGCCATCCTCTTCACGGTCGGACAGTTTTTACTCGGATGGTATTTGGGACGCACCGGCACCACGTCAACGTTCGGCGCCGCCGGATCGCTCGTGCTATTCTTACTCTGGGTGAATTACTCGACGCAGATCGTGCTCTTGGGCGCTGAGTTCACGCACGTTTACAGCCGGCGCGAACCGGCTTCAGCCCAAGCCCAGGCGCTTTAGATCGTCTTCGTCTAAGCCAATGCCGGCCGCGGCGATATTTTCTTCGAGATGTTCGATCGAATGCGTG
Source organism: Candidatus Rubrimentiphilum sp. (assembly GCA_035934355.1). Lineage (GTDB taxonomy): Bacteria > Vulcanimicrobiota > Vulcanimicrobiia > Vulcanimicrobiales > Vulcanimicrobiaceae > Rubrimentiphilum. The sequence continues at coordinate 3,797 of DASYYA010000006.1, forward strand.
CCCGGAATTGGAAGAATCGCGGTCGAGCGATGGAGCAGCCACGCAAGCGCGAGTTGGAACGTGCTTGCGCGATGGCCTTCGGCAACCTGCTGCAGCTCGGCGTTGGCCGCAATCTCTTTGTCGCCGGCGCCGAGCGGAAAGTAGGGCAGAAATGCCAGCCCTTCGCGCTCGCAGTAATCGACGATGCTTTCGCTCTGGCCGCGATCCGCAAAATTGTAGGGATTCTGTACCGACACGATCGGCACGATATCTTGCGCGGCGCGCAATTGTTCATAGCTCACGTTGGAGAGTCCGACGTTTTGAATCTTGCCGGCTTCGCGCAAGTCGCGCATCGCGCCGATCTGATCTTCAAACGGAACCTTGGTATCAATCGCGTGCAGCTGATACAGGTAAATCGAGTCGAGCTTCAAGCGCCGCAGACTCGCATCGCAACATGCTTTCAGCCGCTCGGGCCGGCAGTCGCGCTCCCATTTGCCCGGACCGCCACGCGTCAAGCCGCCTTTGGTCGCAATTACCAAATCTTTCGGATAGGGATAGAGCGCTTGCGCGATCTGCTCCTCGTTCACTTCCGGACCGTACGAGTCGGCAGTATCGATGAAGTTCACGCCGAGCTCGACCGCGCGGCGGAGCACGTTCAAGGCGTTTTCGCGATCTTCGGGCCAGCCCCAAATGCCCGGCCCACATAAACGCATCCCGCCGAATCCGAGCCGATTGACGCGCGCGTCACCGACGCGAATCGTACCGGCTGCTGCGGCCGTCGCCTTAGTATCCATACGCATGCTTCATACCCGGCCAGGGCCAATCGTACTCTTCCTTTAAAAGGCAAGCCCAATCCATGGCTGAGCCACAACGCGCCGGACTTCCCGAAGTGCGCCACACCGCCGCGCACGTGCTTGCCTATGCCGTCCAGGATCTTTTCCCTGAAGCCAAACCGACGATCGGTCCGGCGATCGAAAACGGCTTCTATTACGACTTCGATCGCCTCGAGCCGTTTACGCCCGAAGATCTCGAGCGGCTCGAAAAACGGATGCACGAGATCATCCAAGCCAACTACGAGATGACCGGCCGCGAAGTCACGCGCACCGAAGCGCTCGAACGTTTTAAAGGTAATCCGTACAAAGTCGAGATCGCGCGCGAGATTCCCGAAGGCGAACCGATTACGCTCTACACGATCGGCGAGTTCACCGATCTCTGCCGCGGCGGTCACGTACACCGCACCGGCGACATCGGCGCGGTGAAGCTGATGAGCGTCGCAGGCGCATACTGGCGCGGCGACGAGCACAATCCGATGTTGCAGCGCATTTACGGTACCGCGTGGAACACGCGCGAAGAACTCGATCGCCATCTGCATCAACTCGAAGAAGCGCAGAAACGCGACCATCGCAAGCTCGGCGCCGAACTCGATCTCTTCTCCGTGCAAGAAGATGCGGGCGGTGGATTGATTTTCTGGCACCCCAAAGGCGCGATCGTCCGCGGCATCATCGAAAACTTCATTCGCGAGGGCTTGCGCGAGCGCGGATACTTGCCGGTGGTGACGCCCCATGTGGTGCACGAGCGGCTCTATGAAATCTCCGGACACTTAGAAAACTTCGCGGAGAACATGTTCGGGCCGATCGAAGTAGAGCATCAACGGTTCCGCTTAAAGCCGATGAACTGTCCCGGTCACATCCTCATCTATAAGAGCCGCCCGCGCAGCTATCGCGATCTCCCATTGCGCTATTCCGAGTTCGGCACAACGTATCGTTTCGAGCGCAGCGGTGTGCTGCATGGCTTAACGCGCGTACGCGGGTTTACCGTGGACGACGCGCATCTCTTCTGCACGCCCGAGCAAGTGCAAGATGAATTCAACCGCACGCTCGATGAAGCGCTGCGCCTCATGCACGCATTCGGATTTGAACAATTCGAATATTTTCTCTCAACGCGCGAAGCCAAGCTCCGTACCGATACGGATCCCGTTGCCGAAGACGCCATTCGCAAAGCGCTCGAGGGTCACGACTTGCCGTACGAGATCGACGAGGGCGGCGGCGCGTTCTACGGGCCGAAGCTCGACATCAACGTGCGCGATGCGATCGGGCGCCGCTGGCAGCTCGGAACGGTGCAAGTTGATTTCGTGCTGCCGCAACGGTTTGGTTTGGAGTACGCGGGCGCCGACAGTCGCGAGCACACACCGGTGATGATTCATCGCGCACTCGCCGGATCGATGGAGCGCTTTTTTGGATTGCTGATCGAACATTATGCGGGAAACTTCCCCGTGTGGCTGGCGCCGGTTCAAGCCGTGGTGACGCCGGTCTCCGAGCGCCAGCTCGAATACGCGCGCGCGGTCGGCTCGCGCTTGCGCGAACGCGGTTTTCGCGTCGAGGTTGACGAATCTAACGAAAAGCTCGGTTATAAGATCCGCCAATGGAAGTTACAAAAAGTGCCTTACATCTTGGTGACGGGCAATCAAGAAGTCGCCGACGGAACGGTCAACGTGAACGAACGGCAGATTGAGGAGAAACGGACGATTCCGGTAGAAACTTTTGCCGCCGAATTGCAATCTCGCGTGGACGCAAAAGGATGAACGCCGCGCACGCTGTCATTCCGAGCGAAGCGAGGAACCGCGAGGTACGAGCGGCCGCATTCTTCATCTGCGCACTTGCAGTAACCGCATGTTCGGGAAACTATAGCACCGGGACGCAGCCCAATCCGATTCCGCCGGCAAATGCGACGCCCGCCGTCGCAACGAACGCCAGCGCAACGCCGGGCGCAAAAACTGCAACCGCGAAGCAAACCAGTCCGGGCAATGCCGTCTATCCGCTCGCGGATGCGTCCAATGGTTTCGCATGTCCGGATACCACCGAGGGGTTTGCGTGTGTGCTGCGCTTCAACGTGAAGGGCACTGCATCACCGTCGCCGAGCCCGCAGTCACCGGGCCCGCAGCCGAGTTCGAGCGAAAGTCCGTCACCGGCGCCCACCGGTTCCGCTCCGCCGAGTATCACGCTTCATGCAACCGCATTGCCAAAGGACGCGCCACGCATGCTGCACCCGCCGGGAAATGCGCTCGACGTGATTGCGCTGATGACCGTCGCACTTTCAACATCCGCAGATTTTCCGCTTGACGGTGCGGCGATCGCGCAGTTCACGCTGCCCAAGGAACAGATCGGCGGACGCGGCTTTGCGTTACAACTTTTCGTCCAGCGCGTGCAAGGCAAAACCAAAAGCTTCGCTCCCGTTTTGTCACTCGACAAAGCCTCGCTGCAAAAGAATGTGCTGACCTTTGGTTTCATCCCGCCAAAGATCACGGTCGCCAAGAATACGACGTACATTCTAGCTTTGTACGCAACCGATCTGGCCAAATCAACGCCGCCGCCGGCATCGGCTAGCCCCAAACCGTAGTCATTCCGAGCGAAGCGAGGAACCGCGAGGAACGAGCGGAGCAAGGCCCCGCGTGATCACAACTCTCCGCGCGCTCAGCCGCGACCAGCGCAGCACCTTCACCGCGTGTTTTCTCGGTTGGACGCTCGACGCGTTCGATTTTTTCTTGGTGATCGTCACCGTTCCGCATATCGCGCACGATTTTCGCGTCGCGGTCCCCATGGTTGCGGTGGCAGTGACGCTCACATTAATGCTGCGCCCGCTGGGAGCGCTGATCTTCGGGTGGTTCGCCGACCGTTTCGGGCGGCGCATCCCGCTGATGGTGGACGTCGGACTTTTCTCGGCGCTCGAGCTCGCTACGGCGTTCTCGCCCAATCTCGGCGTCTTCATTATAATACGCGCTTTATTCGGCGTGGCGATGGGCGGCGAATGGGGCGTCGGCGCGGCGCTGGCGATGGAGTCGCTGCCCGCCCAAGGGCGCGGCTTCTTCTCCGGAATGCTGCAAGAAGGCTACGCCGTCGGGAACTTGCTCGCCGGCATCGTGCTGGCGGTGCTCTTCGTGCACATCGGCTGGCGCGGCATGTTTGTGATCGGCGCGCTGCCGGCGCTGCTCATCTTTTATATCCGTTCGAAAGTCCCGGAATCACCCGCATGGCTCGCCGCCGCACGTCATTCCGAGGCGAAGCCGAGGAACCGCGAACCAAGTGAGCGGCCCGTATGGCTTCTCTTCATCTACAGCATCCTATTCATGGGTGCGTTCAACTTTATGTCGCACGGCACGCAAGATCCGTATCCCACATTTTTGACGGTGCAGCATCACTTTAATCCCGCCATCGTCGGTACGCTGAATTCGATCTCCGCGATTGGCGCCATTATCGGTGGGATTGTCTTCGGTACACTCTCGCAACGTTTCGGCCGCCGCAATATGATCGTCGTCTGCGCGATCCTCGGCGCGCTCCTGATCCCGCTGTGGGCATTTAGTCAGACGATCGCATTGCTCGCACTCGGCGGTTTCTTGATGCAAGTCATGGTCCAAGGAGCGTGGGGTATCATCCCGGCGCATTTGAACGAAATCTCACCGTCGGCTGCTCGCGGGACATTTCCGGGCTTCACCTATCAACTTGGTAATCTCATCGCTGCCGGCACATTGCAAATCGAGTCGAACCTAGCGAAGAATACTTTCCCCATAAATGGGCAGCCAGATTACGCCAAGGCGATGGCAATCTTCATGACGGCGGTTTTTGTTGCCGTGATTATCATGACGCTGTTGGGCCGCTTCATCACCCCGGAACGCCGCCACGCAGAGTTAGCGAGAGGAGCAAAATACGGATAGAGACGATCCGCGTTGGCAACGATTCCTGAGCGCAGCCGGCGCCTACATCCGGACGCTCGACGAAGCCGCGACCGGCGATCTCGTTCAGCTCTGCGCGATCGTCCATCGCCGGCTCCTCGATTTACAGCTCGCCGCACTCGATCTGCCCGAGACGCAACCAAACACGAGTGACCCCGTGATGGTCACCGAAGCGAAGACGGCCGATCGCGCCCGGTTGCGATCGATCTTTGATTTTCGCTACACGATGCCGAGCCAGGTACTGGAAATTCCCGCAAAGATGGACAGCGATTCCGTGCATGAGACCGGCGACGATCTCGCTGAAATCTACGACGAGCTCCAACGGATCGCGGAGTTAAACGAAGCGCGCTACATCGACGACGCGGTTTGGGAAGCGCGCGGCGGCTACATTGAAGATTGGGGTTATTACGTCGTCAGCTTACAAGCCGCGCTCTGGAAGTACGTTGCGGAAGCCGCGATCGACGCCGAGGAAGCAGCTTCCCCCGAACCCTGAGGCATCGAAGGGCAAGGCGCACGCAGCCCCTCGATACCTCAAGCTTTGTTAAAGGCCAATCGCTCCGGATAGATTCGCATAGCCGTAATCGCGCAGCATTTGCGCAGTTGCCGGCGTGCAGCGCGGGTTATC
>DASYYA010000012.1:0-3184 GCA_035934355.1 Candidatus Rubrimentiphilum sp.
CGCGTGGTCGATGGTCGAAGTTGATGTCACGAATCTCTGGGACTGGCGCAAGCGCGAAAAAGATCGCTTCGAGCGCGACACCGGCGTCAAGCTGACGCTTCTTCCTTTCTTCATTCGCGCCGTCGTCGAATCGCTGGCGGCGTTTCCCTTGATGAACGCGCGCTTTGTGAGCGAAGGACCGTCGATCTACGTCGAAAAGGAGATCAACATCGGCATTGCAATCGGCTTGCCGGCAAACCTCGTCGTTCCGGTGATCAAACATGCCGACAAACTCTCAATCAAGGGCATCGCACTCGCAGCCGGTGACCTGATCGACCGCGCGCGCCACAGCAAACTCTCCGCCGACGATCTCAAAGACGGCACGTTCACCGTCAATAATACCGGCGCCAACGGTTCGGTCGCATCGGCGCCGATCATCAACGCGGGTCAAGCGGGCATCGTCACGATGGAAACGGTCGTCAAACGGCCGATGGTGATGCACGACGATTCGATCGCCGTTCGCCAAATGATGAACGTGTGTTTGTCGCTCGACCACCGCGTCGTCGACGGCTATGTCGCCAGCGGTTATCTTTCGGATCTCAAAAAGCGCCTGGAAGCAATGGGCCCCCGCGGCGCCCTCTAGGGCGCAATGCAAATACGGAAAACGTTTCGCTTCGAAGCGGCGCACACGTTGCCCCATACGTTAGGCAAATGTGCGCGTCCCCATGGACACTCGTATCGTCTGGATGTCGCGATTCGCGGTCCGCTGCAAAGCGACGGCCCGGCGCGCGGGATGATCGAAGATTTTGCCGTGCTGGAGTCGATCGTCGAGCGCGAGGTGATCGACGCGCTCGATCATACCTCGCTCAACGACGCCATCGAGAATCCGACGTGCGAACATATCGTCATGTGGATTTGGAAGCGTCTGCAACCCAACGTGAATGGCCTCGACGAACTCACACTCTGGGAAACGGATAGTTCGTGCGCCGTGCTGCGCGCGAGCGACTTTGGATGATGCTGCAACTCGCCGAGATCTTCTACAGCATCCAAGGCGAAGGCGAGCACACCGGCAAGCCGGCGGTTTTTGTGCGGCTTGCGGGCTGCAATCTCTCGTGCGATTTCTGTGACACGGATTACTCGCTGAAATTTTTTGCGGGCGTTGACGATGTCGTGGCGAAGGTGCGCGAGCTCGGCAAGGATTGTCCGATGGTCGTTCTTACCGGCGGCGAGCCATTGGCACAACGTGAAACGCTGGATTTAATTGCGGCTCTGCAGCGCGACGGACGCCGCGTGCACATCGAATCGAATGGCACGATTGCCGCGGATCTTCCCGACGATGTGTGGTTGACGGTTTCACCCAAAGAGCGTCTCGAGCCGGCGATGGCCAAGCGTGCTAATGAAGTCAAACTCATTGTGGACAAACGCATTCCTGACGAATGGCTCGACGTTTTTAAATCGCGCCAAATACTGCTCTTGCAGCCCGAAGGCAACAAGCCGCAAAATGTGGCGCTCGCTTTGGATTATGCCAAGGCCCATCCCGGTCGCTTCCGCCTCTCATTGCAAACCCATAAGTTCATCGGCGCTCCATGATTTTAGTGACGTGCGCCGTCGGCAAAGAGCTGGCGTTCTTTCAATCACAACCGCATGTTGAGCTGCTCGTGACCGGCGTCGGTCCGGTTGAGGCAGCTGCTTCGGTTTCTCGTGCGTTGGCGCTGAGCCGTCCCGAACTCTTGATCAGCGCTGGACTTGCCGGCGCGTTCGCCGGCTGCGCCGAGATCGGGGAAGGCGTTGTCGTGGCGGATGACTCGTTAGCGTTGTGTTTAGAGACGGGCGCACCGATCGCATTGCCCGATGACGCAACGGTCGTCGATCGCGCAAGTTCGGATCTTTCGATCGTCGATCGACTGGTAGAGTTAGGTTTTCGCAGCGTCCGCGGCATCACGGTGACGCAAGTCACCGCACTGGACGGAACGGCAGCTCGCCTTGCTGCGCAAGGCGTCGGAATCGAAACGATGGAGGGGTTTGCGGCTTTGCGCGCAGCCGAGATCGCGGGCGTGCCGGCGGTCGAAGTACGGGGTATATCCAATCTCGCCGGCGACCGCGATCGCAGCGGCTGGGATTTTGATGCCGGCACGCGCGGACTGCAAGCGATTCTGTCGGCGCTGCTCTCACTTGCCGGAACAAAGAATGGATAATCACAAAACACTTACGCTCGCCTACTCACCCTGCCCGAACGACACCTACATCTTTGCCGCCTTGAGCAACGGACTGCTTGAGAACGCGCCGCCGATCCACGTGCAGCTCGAAGATATCGAAAACTTGAACACCGCGGCGCTCAAGGGCGACTTCGAGTTAATGAAAGTGAGTTATGCCGTCATTCCGGAGTTGCTCGACAACTACCAAGTGTTGCGTTCGGGCGGCGCCATAGGCCATGGCTGCGGACCGCTGCTCGTTACGCGCCCCGGAGAGTCGCTGAAGCTCGAGGATTTCGCCGATAAACTGATCGCCATTCCCGGAGAACGCACGACGGCGTTCATGCTCCTCCAGCTCGCGCTCGGAAAACGGCCGCAGACAATCGCCATGCGCTTCGATAAGATCGTCGATGCGGTTGCATCCGGGAGCGTGGATGCGGGGCTCATCATTCATGAGTCGCGCTTCACCTATAAGGATGCCGGCTTGCGGAGCGTTGCGGATCTCGGAGAATGGTGGGAAGCGCAGACGCACCTTCCGGTGCCGCTCGGCGCAATTGTTCTGCGGAATGACCTTCGCGAACGCACCGATGAGATCACCGACGCGATCCGCCGCAGTTTGCGCTACGCGCGCGAGAACGAAAAAGAAGTGATGAAATACGTACGCCGCCACGCCGCTGAAATGGATGACGCGGTTATTCGCAAGCATATCGAAACGTATGTGAACGAATTCAGCGAGGATGTGGGCGACGAAGGCGCGGCCGCGGCCAACGAGCTCTTTGCACGCGTGCGGGCCCTTGTTTAGGCTTGCACTCGCACTGGCTGCCGTTGCGCTTATGGGGGCAACTTTGCCATCGGCGCGCGTCACGTTGGGCGATGAAGTCTTCTTAGACAGCGCCTGGCACGATCTGCAAGGGCGCTGCGTCGGCGTGATCACCAATCAGACCGGCGTCACCTCGCGGTTGGTCAACGTCGTGGACGCGATCCGCGCCAAAGGCGATATCTGCTTGAAAGCA
>DASYYA010000021.1:0-21121 GCA_035934355.1 Candidatus Rubrimentiphilum sp.
CAATTTGCCGTGCTTCTGCGCGAGCTGCCGTACCGCTTGCGGATCGTCGGTGTGAATGTGCACTTTGATCGTCGGTTCTTCGCCGGCGACGATCAACGATTCGCCGCGCGGCTGCAACGCTTCGCGAAGTGCGAGCGGCGAACACGTTGCGTTCTCCAAAATAAACTCGGTGCAGTACTTACGTTCGCCGACACTCTGCATCGCGGTGAAGACCGAACGCGCTTGCGCGCGTCGCGGAAAAGCGGTAGCGCGAACCTTGTTCTCGGGCAGAAAGCGCAGCGCGCCTTCGAGGAAATAGACGAAGCCGGCGCCGCCGGCATCCACGACTCCCGCCTCCTTTAAAAGAGGCAGCTGTTCGGGCGTCTTGTCGAGGGCATCGGCGGCGGCGCGCAACACGCCGTTGCACACCCGGTAAAAATCATTTTCGCGCAGCGCGAGTTTGTAGGCAGCGTCGGCAGCCGCATCCGCGACGCTCAGAATCGTGCCTTCAACCGGGCGCACCAGAGCGGCGCGCGCCGCCTGCGCCGCTTCGCGCAGTCCGGTGGCCAGGGTAAACGTGTCGATCTCGCTGCGATGGCGCACGTGATGCGCGAAACCGCGCAGCATTTGCGAGATCAGCACGCCGGAATTTCCGCGCGCGCCCATCAGACTGCCTTGCGCCGCCGCCTCGGCAACACGCGAGAGCGGCGCCGCCCGAACTTTGCCGGCTTCGATGGCCGCTTGCCTTGCCGTGAGATACATGTTGGTTCCGGTGTCGCCGTCGGGCACGGGGAACACGTTCAAGTCGTTGAGCGTCTGGCGATACTTGCGCAGAAAGTACGAACCGGCCGTGATGAATTTGGCGTACGCCCGGCCGTCCAGGACTGTCAAATCCATGGCCGCCCGCCTTTGCCTGTTAGCCCCATCCGATGATGTCCGGTCCGCCCCAAGTAGAAATGTCCGCGTGAGCGAGGCGGCGCAGCCGGCGTTCTCCTTCTTGTTTCCAAGGATGCGAGGGCGGCGGAGTGTGCGCCTTTTTCGGATTGGGCTGGCGATGATTGTAAGGCTCGGCGAGCTGTTTGGCATCGATGATCGGCGCCTGCGGAACATCGCGCACTTTTCGATAGCGTAGTTTTTGATGACCGGCGCTGATGTCGAACGTTCCATCGTGGTGCTCGGTGATGGTGATGTGTCGCGAGCGCGGCCGGCAATCGATGGCGTAAACGGCGCGACCAATTTGGAAGGTGTGATTTTTGGAGAGCACGCGTTGGTAGCGCACGCTCAAGCTTTGGTCGAGGTCAAGTCCATCGTTTGAGCGATGCGCATCGGCAGCGCTGCGCGGTGCAACCGCAAAGCGCGCGTTATGGTCGCTGCGATAGCTTATCAAGAATGCATTGGCGTCGGCGAGCGTACTGATGTCGCGCAAACGCAGCTCGCGCACCAATCGTCGTTGCAGCGTTTGGTTGGCGCGTTCCACGCGCCCTTTAGCCTGCGGCGTGCTGGCGCAGAGCAGCTCCACGTCAAGTTCCGCCAGTGCGCGTCCCACTTGGGTGCGGCCCGATGTGGTTAAGGCTTGCGGCGAGCGAAAAATAGTGTGGCGATCGCTGTAAATTGCCAGTGGCCGGCCGTAGTGCGCCATGTACTCGCGCATGAGCAGCAGATAATTCCACGTACTTTCACTTTTCACAAAACGTAAGCCGACCAGTGCGCTGGTGGCATCGTCGATGAACACCAAGAGCGTGCATTTGGGCGCGCGATCTTCAAACCACGCGTGCGGCGAACCGTCGACCTGCACGAGCTCGCCGAATTGCGGCCGGCGTTCGCGCGGCGGATGGACCGCACGGCGCCGCGGTCGTTTGGGCTGCCACAGCTGCGCGGCGATCATCGCCTGGCGCAGTCGTTCGGTGCTCAAGTGCAGGCCATGCGCTTCACGCAGTTTTTCGTTGGCGAAGGTTGGCCCGAAGTCTGCATAGCGGGTTGCGACCAGCTCGAGCGCTGTGTCGATCAGATCTGCCGGCAGACGTCGGTTGCTCGGGCGGCCGCGCCTTCGCGAGCGCACTCCGCCCTCTCCCTCGGCCTTGAAGCGCGCGTAGAGCCGGCGCACCTGCCGTTCGCTCAAGGCCAATTGCATAGCGGCCTCACTTTGGGTGATGGTGCGGCCGCGCAACTTCTCGCAGCTCTCGAGGCGGCGGATTTCAGTCAGGGTCATCGTCAGCTCCATGCGGCAGGCTGCGACGCCCAAACCGGACATCTCTACTTGGCAGAAAACCGGACATCTCTACTTGGGGCCGATAGCCGCCCGCCTTTGCCTTGCCAGCGGTGTGACCCTGTGCTACTATCCCTCAGTTATGGCCAGACGATGTGAGGTCTGCGGCAAGGGTCCGATGGCGGGCAATAACGTCAGCCACGCGATGAATAAAACTAAGCGCCGCTGGCTACCTAACCTGCAATCGATCAAAATCGACGACCACGGCCGTCATCGCACGGCAAAAGTCTGCGCGGCTTGTCTGCGCGCTAAAAAAGTCGTTCGCGCGCTTTAACCGGCGCTGAAATGATCCCAACCGGCGGGCGCGACGGGCGCTTCGCCGGTCTCCGTTTTTAAGAAGACGCCTTCGCCATCACGAAAGAACCCCACGCGTTCGAGTTCGCGCCCAAAGCCTTTAGCGAAACGGCCGGCCAGATGCGGAAACGCGCGACGTGCGACGGCGATCAGCAACTCGTATTCTTCTCCACCTGCGAGCGCGTCGGCATCCGAGACTCCGCGGCTCGCCGGAATCCGTTCGATAAGCGCTGCGCAGCCCGAGCGCGCGCACATGCGAGCCAGATCCACCGACAATCCATCGGAGAGATCCATCATTGCGTGCACGGCTGCGTTTGCGCCGAGCCAGCGCCCTTCGCGCATGCGCGGCTCGGGAAGTTTCGCATAGCCGGCGGCGCGCTCTCCGCCGAGCACTCCGGTCACTGCAATCACGTCGCGGGGTTGCGCTCCGGCGCGCGTCTTGATATGCGACGGCCGGACTTCGCCGACAATCGTCATGACGATCGCGATCGCAGGCGCGCGCGACACGTCGCCACCGGCAATCGCGCAATCATATTTTTGCGCCACTTCCGCGATGCCACGATAGAGCGGCAGCGCAACTTCCAAGTCCTCGGTTCGAAGTCCGATCGAGATAGTCGCCAGCACCGGCCGGGCGCCCATCGCCGCGATATCACTCAACGCGGCCCCCATCGCGCGGCGGCCGATATTTTCCGGTGCGGTCTTGTCGCGCCGGAAATGCACATCTTCGATCGTCGCGTCGGTCGTAATTACGCTGCGATGCGATCGCGAGGGCTGCCAGACCGCCGCATCGTCACCGATGCCAAGCAAGACGCGCCGTTGGGACGGCTGCGCGACGAGTTCGGCGATCGCTTCGACGAGCCGATCTTCGCGCAGTTGGTTAAGCGCCGACAAGTGAGCGGAACTGCTGCATCGTCTTGCCGCAGTCCGGCGTATCGAAGATCGCCGAACCGGCGACGAGCGTATCGGCTCCGGCAGCTGCGACTTCGCGCGCATTTTCCAACGTAATGCCGCCGTCAACTTCGATCTCAAACTGCGCCTTCGCTGATTCACGCAGCGCACGTGCTTCTCGAATCTTTTGTAGCGAGTGTGGAATGAAGCGCTGCCCACCAAACCCCGGGTTGACGCTCATCACCAAGAGCAAATCGAAATCTGAAGTAAGGTCTTCGAGCATGGCAATCGGCGTTTGCGGATTCACCGAAATGCCGGCCCGCGCTCCCAGCGAGCGAATTTGCGTCAGCAATCGCTGCGCATGCGTCGTGGCTTCGAGATGCACGGTGATGATCTCGGCACCCGCTTCGCGAAACTTGGCCACGTATTCTTCGGGCTCAACGATCATCAAGTGGCAATCAAAAATCAATTTGGTGTGCTTGCGCAGATCCGCGATTACCTTCGGTCCCCACGTAATGTTGGGAACAAACCGTCCATCCATTACGTCAATGTGCAAATAAGAAGCACCATTGCGTTCGACCGCGGCAATCTGCTCGACGATCCTCGAGAAGTCCGCCGAGAGAATCGAGGGCGCGATCTTGATGCTCATGGTGTCGCCCCTGGTTTCGGACCCGGACGCGATTCGTAGGCGTTCGGCGGTTCTTGCCCGACTTTGGTTTCGCCGAGCAGCGTATCGTTGACGAAGAAATAGATGGCCGAGGTGCCGATGGTCGTCACGTTCAGATCGAACTTCTGGCCGGGCTGCGCATACCCGTTATAAAGATCGTACGCTCCGGTTGCATCGCTCACCGAAAATCGCACGCGCAACGCTTGATTCGCGCCCGCTTCAGCCGGCGGCACCGCCGCAAGCACGTGGGTTTGGTGGATAATATAACCGGATTCGTGCGGTCCGGCGCTGACATTCAGCGCCAACGTGTCGTATGGACCGATCGTTGTTCCGGCATCGGGCTTTTGATGCACCACTTCACCGTGGGGTGGCGCCGAAGGTCCGAGCGGCGTCCAGACGATCTGCCCGAGCTTGATATGCAAGTTTGCCGCCAAACCGCGCGCCGCATCGATATCCAAGCCGACAAAGTTCGGCACTTTAATCGAAGTGAAACCGCCTTTGCTCACCAGCAACGAAACATTGGTCCCTTCGGTGACGCTGACCGAGGGCGCCGGGTTTTGCGAGATCACATGGTCCGCCGGAATATCGTCGCTGCGCATGTACTGCGTTTTCGCCAGCACAAGATGCGCTTGCGATAGATCCAAGCGCGCATCTCGCAACGATTGATAGCGCAGATCCGGCATTAACTCGGTTTGCACGCCATCGCTCACGACGAGCGAAATCTGCCGGCCGGCGCGCACATGCATCCCCGCCTGCGGTTGCTGGTTCATGATGACGCCCTTAGGATACTGCGCGCTGACGGCGTGTCCCGCAATTGCGGGCTTAAGGTTGGCGCGAATGATCGCATTGGTTGCATCGTTGGTTGTCAGGCCGACGAACGACGGAACGGTAACGCTGTTGGGTCCGGGCAACAAAAATTCTTGAACCGAGTGGCCAAACCACACCAGGACGCCGACAAACGTAGCCAGCACGATCGGAAACACCCAATCTCTTGGGATGTATCGCTCGATCAGCGGAGTGGAATCGTCGGTCAAACGAGCGCTTCTAATGCGGCCTCGCTCACATCGAGATTTGAAAACACCCGCTGCATGTCTTCGTGCTCGTCGAGCGCATCGAGAAAACTCAGTGCTTCCGAAAGGTCGCGATCGTGCAGCGTTACTTTTTGTTTTGCGCGAACGCCCAGATACGCATCGGAGATCTTCAACCCGCTTTTGGAAAGCGCTTCGCGAACCGCACCGAGCTTGGCCGGATCGGTATAAATCTCCGAAGGTTCTCCGTAATCCAAATCAACCACGCCGTCAACCAGCGCCGCTTCGGTCAACGCGTCTTCGGACTTTCCTTGCGGATCGGCCACAATAATACCGACGGAATCGAACATCCATCCGACGCTGCCGGTTTCACCGAGCGTCCCGCCGTGTTTGCTGAAAAGAAAACGCAGCTCGCCGGCCGTTCGATTGCGGTTGTCGGTTGCGGCATCGGCCACGACGGCCAACCCGTGCGGCCCGTACCCTTCATACCGGATCTCGGAGATCTCTTTTTCGGTACCACCGGTTGCGCGCGCAATCGCACGCTTGATCGTATCGAGCGGCATGTTGTTTTCACGCGCTTTCTCCACCGCCATCTTCAAACGATAATTCGCGTCGGGATCGGGCGAACCGGATTTGGCAGCCAGAATAATCTCCTTGGAAATTTTGGTGAAAAGCGCGCCGCGCTGCGCATCGACTTTTCCCTTGCGCAGCTTGATATTGTGCCACTTGGAATGTCCCGACATCGGGTTACTCCCTGGGAACCTCTGAAGAAATCGCTGCACCCTCCGTTTGCATCGCGACGGCGCAGATGCGAGACGACAGCGAGGCAGCATACTCGTTGCGGTATGTGACCGAGACTGTCAACGACGCAGGTGCGCCGTCGCGTTGCAAACCCTTGGGGCAACGGCATTTTTGCCGCAGCTCAGCGTTGCTCGGTCGCTCACATAGCGCTCCGGCTATGCTTCCTCCTCGCGCCTCGATCTGCGGCAAAACTGCTCGTTGCGGAGGGTACACCGACTTCTTCAGAGGTTCCCTCACCCTTAAATCACCCACCGATTGATCCACATGCGTGCATCCCACGCATTCCAGGCGATCGGTGTGCCTGCCAGTATCGGATAGAACCATGCGAAGGCCGCCACGACTGCGGCAACATACCCGAATACGCAGACGCGGCTGAAGACTTTGGCGTCGTCGGTCTGGTTTCCCCACTGCCAGATGCGCTGCAGCACGAGGATATTGCACAGAATAATGATGGGGATATCCACATAAAAATGGTAGATGAAGGTGATGCGCGGCGAACGCGACCAGGGCAGCCACTGCAAGAGATATGCCAAAACGAGCAACGCGTAACTTTTGTTGCGCTCGCGCCAGGCGAGAAATGCGATGAGCGGGACTGTAATCAGCCCGGCCCAGAGAATCAGCGGATTGGGCAACGAGATGATCTCGCTGACGCAACAGGCTCGGGGGTCGGAGATCGCGGCCCCGACGCGCAAATCTTTCCAATAATAGGCAATCGGGCGAAGATCTAAAGGCCACGTCCAGAACGCCGAAGCATACGGATGCGTCGCCTTGAGCGTGTCGTGATACATGAACATCGTGTACTGGCGGTACATCAAATCGGTCAGATTCTTGATCTCGATCTGACGAACAAAGTCGGGAACCCACACCAGCGCATAGATGGTCATGCTCAAGAAGACGATGGCTGCGATCGATACGTCCAAGCGAAAACCAAACGGATTTCCCCAAAGCTTCAGCCGGCCACTGCGCCAGTAACGCTGGAGCCAAACGGCGACGATCACAATGAACGAAACGCCGTAGGCCATGACGCCATACCATTTGCTCGCCACGAGTGCACCTAATAGCACAGTGAACGCAACGAGCCAGCCGCTGGCGTGACGTCCTTGCTGCGTCTCATGCAGATCGTCCGTTAGCACCCCTGGTGTGTAGGCCGCCGTGCCTTCAGGCGTGGCATAGGTTATGGCGCCGTCGCGCGTGTAGCGCACTTCGAGCTCTTCTTCCGTTACTTGGATCGCCTTGCCCGTGACGGTGCGGCCATCGGGAAGTTCCAACGTCCCGCCTTTGCCGCGCCGGAAAAATTGCGAGCCCTCCGCATATGAAGCGACGTCGCCCTCGGTTCCAAAGTATCGCGGCACGATAATCAATCGGAAGAGCAAATATAATCCGAACGAAAAATACATTCCGGTCACAATAAGCGCGGCTTTGGATTGATGGAACGGAACCGTCACGAGAATTCCCAAAATATATCCGAGGATCAGCGCTGCGCCGGCAGAAACCGCAGCTCGCCGAATCGTTCGCGGCTCGTAGGCGCGCAGTGTCGATTGCGATGCGATCCAATACCGGTAAAACGCGTAGAGCGCTCCGAGCGCAAAGACAACAACGATGCCTTCGGGCGTTGCGATACGTGACTGAACAAAGTGCATGCCGTCGGCGATCAAAAGAATCGCCGCCAGGGATGCAAAGAGCGTCGATCGCGTTAGCCGTTTGGCAAAAGCATAGAGCACGATAACGGCGACGGCACCGAAAACGACGTCCAGAAAACGCCAGCCATGGGAATTATCTCCGCCAAACAGCATCGTTGAAAGGGTGATGATCAGCTTCGTTAGCGGCGGATGCGTATTTTCGTAAATGTATTTATGCGAGAGATACTCTTCGGCCGCACGCGCAAAATAAATTTCGTCGAATATTTTCTCCGCCGGCTTCCAATAGTTAATGAACGAGAGCACAAACGACACGACGCCCAGCCCGGCCGCCACCAGGTAATCGAGCGGCCAGAGCATGGTCGCGAGCCCCTCGCGCGGGTTGAACCACGGGCGCGCTTTTAAGAGCTCCTCGGTGCCGGCCCCTCGACGAGCTCGGGGCGGGTTCGACAGGCTCACCATGACACTATTGGAGGCTACAGCGGGCGCCGGCTGTTCGACGCTTTGACCTAAATAGACATACCAAAGATAAAACGCGGTCAGTACATTGAGTGCCGCGAGCGGATGCGTCACCCACGGCCACATGTCGGCGGCATTCACGCCGGGCGTACTTTGTGTGACGACCGTGAGATAGCTCAATGAATAAAAGAGATTGACAAAAAGCGTCAGCGAGAAGATTACCGCCGCCCAAAGATAGCGCGATGCAAAACCCATCGCCGCGATCGTCAGCAACAAGCCATCAAACAGATAGCGCTCGTGCATTCTCGTGGCGAGCATAAAAAACGCCAGCGTCGAAAGTGCGGCGGCCTCGATGAATGCCTGCGTTGTGGGCGCCTGAGCATAGCGCACGAGAATCAACACGATCGCAACGGCGGTCAGCACCATGCCCCAAACATATTGCGGCCAAAACGCGACCATCTGCGAGTCGGGTTGCCAGAACGAATGCACGACCGCCCACAGATTGAACGCGTTCACGGAATTGACGGCGTAAACGTCCTTGCCGACTTCATAGCGCCCGTACAGCCAGCTCATTGAAGCGATCGGATTCCCCGGATGAAACGGAATCGTGCTGAGATACGCGAGCACGATTGCGGCCACGATGCCAACGGCGGTTGCAACGATGCGGCGTGAACGCATTTCCGGCGAGATAACCGCAAAGACAATAAACAGCGGGATGAGCACCGCCGCTTGCGGCTTGATGAGCAGCGAATACGCCAGCAGCAGCCACGCAACGGGAATCTGCCAGACGAAGCGATCTGCCGGCACGTCTTGCGATCGTACGATGAGGTAGATCGCGCCCAGTGCAAAACCCGCGGCAACCGAGTCCACTTGCCCCCACGATGCGGAGATAAAGATAATCGCCGGGTTCAAGACGAACAGCGCTGCTGCGCCAAACGCCCAGCGCTCGCCGGCGAGCCGGCGCACCAACGAGTAAAGAATGCCCGCATCGACCAGATCCATCAGAATTGCCGGCAGTTTCACCAGAATCCGTAATGCGCCGTAGGCGTCATGCGGCCAAAACACCGCAAAAATATGACCGATTGCCCACAAAATATAAAAATAGCCGGTCGGGTAATCCACGAATTGCGTAGTGGTATAGAACTTATCGAGCGGATGCGATGCCAGCGTGATCGCCCAGGCTTCAAAGGACGAGATGTCATTCTTGAACCCCTCGTCGTTGATAAAGAT
This sequence comes from Candidatus Rubrimentiphilum sp., assembly GCA_035934355.1. GTDB lineage: Bacteria > Vulcanimicrobiota > Vulcanimicrobiia > Vulcanimicrobiales > Vulcanimicrobiaceae > Rubrimentiphilum. The sequence goes on from DASYYA010000021.1 coordinate 9,250, forward strand.
CAGGCGCAGAATAAATGCGACAAAGAGGAGCAGCGTCATCCGCAGCGCCGCCGGCACCGCTTGCGTCTTGGCTGCGATCAAGACGATGCGAGTTCCAACGAACTCAACAAAAATTCGCGAACGGCAGCGACCGGATGGCGCTCGACGATCGAAAGATGTTGGTTGGCCGCCTGATTGGCGGCCTCGCGCGCACCCAGCTCATCTAATGCGTCAACAACCGCTAACACGGTCTCGTTTTCCAGCGTCCCGCCACGCGCATATGCTTGTGCAATGCGTTCGCGCGCCGGCGATTGCGGCTGTGCTAGCGCCCAAACAACGGGAAAGGTCCACTTGCGCCGCGCGATATCGTTGCGCGAGATTTTGCCGGTGGCATCGGGCGTGCCCCAGATGCCCAGGACATCGTCGCGAATTTGAAACGCCATGCCGTATGCGCGCCCGAGTTCGCGATAACGCAAGACAGCCTCGGCGTCGCACGACGTGCAAAGCGCGCCCAGTTGCGAGGAAGCGCCGAAGAGCGCTGCCGTTTTCGCTCCGATCATGCGGTTGTACGCAGCCAAATCCACCCGCGGCGCTTGCTCGTAGGCCAGATCCATCGATTGGCCGTCGCACATCGTCGCGTGCGCTTCGTGGAGTGCACGTACCATTTGCAATACGCGTTCGTCCGAATGACGCGACACCGCATTTGTAAGCGCCAAAAAACTGATGGCGCAAAGCGCATCGCCGGCATTGAGGGCTTGCGGCACGCCGTATACCGCCCACACCGTGCGCCGCCCGCGGCGCAATTCGTCACCGTCTTCGATGTCGTCGTGCACGAGCGAATAGTTATGAAGTATTTCAACGGCGGCGGCTGCGTCGATCGCGTGTTCCACGACGCCGCCCTCCGCTTCCACGACACAAAGCAACAGGTGCGGACGCAAACGCTTCCCGCGTTTCGCCGGCCCGTATTCACCGTAACCGAAGTGGTAAAACAGCATGTCGGAGACCTGCGGCGATCCCCGAAAGTCCCTGATCAGTCCCTCGAGATGCGCTTCGAAGAGATCAGGCTGGTTGACGAGCGAGCTCCTCCATGCGCGCCGCCACTTGATCGACAAGCCAACCCGGCGTGGATGCACCCGACATCAGCCCGGCAACTTTGACGCCGTCGAACCACTCGCTTTGCAGTTCGTCCGGCCCTTCGATATGGTAGGCGCGCGCGCCGTTGAGCTCCGACAGCTCCGCCAGATGTTTGGTATTCGCAGAAGTCTTGCCGCCGACAACCACCATGACTTCGACTTCTTTGGAAAGTTGGAACGCTTCGCTTTGACGATTGTTCGTATCGGTGCAAATCGTGTTGACGGCGCGAACTTCATAGTACTTGGCGATGAGCGCGCTCACGATTTCCTTAAACCGTTGCCCCGAATAGGTTGATTGTACTACCACGCCGACGCGCGATCCGCGCGGCAACTTTTCGACATCTTCGGTCGTTTGAATGCACCAGGCTCCCGGGACGTGGCTGAGCGTACCTTTGACTTCCGGATGCGTCGGATCGCCGACGACGATGATCTTATAACCGTCGGCTTTTAATTTTTCGGCTTGGACGTGAATCTTGGTGACCATCGGGCAGGTCGCATCGATGATCTCCAGGCCTTTTTCGTTGGCTTTGTCGTAAACTTCCACGGGCAGACCGTGCGCGCGCACAAAAAGCGCACCCGCGTCAACTTCGTCGACTGACGTGGCATTGCGCAAACCGCGCTGTTCCAGAGACTCGACCATCTGCGGGTTGTGCACGACATGCCCGAGCGTGGTCACCGTCTCGCGTGCTTCAATCGCTTCTTCGGCTTTCTTCAGCGTGATAGCAACGCCAAAGCAAAACCCCTGGACTTTCGCCTTTTTAATCTCCACCAATCGTCTCCGGTAGTTTCACAATAGCGTGCATCACCTGTTCCGTAAAGTTCGCCAGCATCTCCCGTCCGGCTTTTCCGTTGCCTGGGAGGCGCATCGGCGGCCCGAAAATCACCTTGAAACGCCGCAAGCGGCCCGCTTGCCTCGTGCCCAGAACGACGGCGGGCACAACGGGCGCCTGACCCAGCGATGCCAGCAGAGCAACGCCTTCACGCGCCTGCACGGTTCCGTCCAGATTGCGCGTCCCCTCCGGAAAAACGCCAATCGCATCGCCGCGACGCAGCATCTCCACCGAGCGGCGAATCGCCGACATCGGAGATCCGGTGCGATCGACCGGATACGCGCCCAGTCTGGCAATCAATGGGCCGAGGATCGGAATCGTAAAAAGTTCGCGCTTTGCCATGTAGCGGATCCGGCGCGGACAGGCCGTTCCTAAAACCGGCGGATCGAAATAGGAGACGTGGTTACACGCAACGATCAGCGGGCCGTCGCGCGGAACGTTCTGCGCGCCGTACACGCGCATGCGCCACACCGTAAACAGTGTGCGGCAAAGAAACTTCGCAAGATCGTAGAGGCCATTACTCATTCGATGAGCCGGCAGATCGTGTCGACAACTTGCTCCGCGGTGAGATCGCTCGAATCGATCAAATGCGCGCCGGGCGCTTGACGCAGCGGCGAAATTTTCCGCGTTTCATCCAAACGGTCGCGCTCTTCGATCTCCTGCGTGAGTTCATGCAAACTCACGTCAATGCCGGCTTCTTCCAATTGTGCGTTGCGCCGCGCGACGCGCGCGGCCACCGATGCGGTGAGAAAAATCTTGTATGGCGCATGCGGCAAAACGACCGTACCGATGTCGCGGCCGGCCATCACGACCGAGCCTTCACCGGCGATGCGACGCTGTTCGGCGACCATCGCCTCGCGCACGCGCGGATGCGATGCCACAATCGACACCACCGCCGTAACGACGGGTGAATCGAGATCGTCTTGGGTGAGTTCGGTATCTTGCCAATAGACGCGAAAGCCGGATTTGGTTTCGCCGTCCAAACTCACGCGAATATGATGGTGCTCCATGAGTCGCACCAGCGCGTTTTCGTTGTCGATGTCGGTTTGCGTGCGCAGCGCGGCAAATGCAAGGGCACGATACATCGCGCCCGTGTCCACATACACAACATCCAACCGTTGCGCCAATATTCGAGCAACGGTGGTCTTTCCTGAAGCGGCCGGGCCGTCGATGGCAATCTGGAGATGTGACGCCACGTTGCCCTTCTTTTGCGCGAGGCCGCGGCGCGCCTCGCGGCCAACAGCCCTGCTAACGTGGCCAAAGCGCGTTCGGTCTATTCATGCTCGGCCTGCGGATTTGAATCGCCGCGCTGGCTCGGCCGTTGTCCGCAATGCGAAGCCTGGAATTCATTTGACGAACGCCCAATGCGCGTCGCGCCGCTCAAACGCGCGTCGCGTTCGGCGGCGATCTCCGAACCGGTGCTCCTCAGCGAAATCGGAAAAGCGGGCTATGCGCGTACATCTACCGGCTTGCATGAATTCGATGCGGTCTTAGGTGGTGGAATCGTTCCCGGAAGCGTCACCTTGATCGGCGGTCCGCCCGGCGCCGGCAAATCCACGCTGCTCTTACAAGTCGCTGCTAATCTCGCGCGCAGCCAAGGCAGCGTAATATATGTGTGCGGCGAAGAGTCGGCGGCACAAGTACGTTTGCGCGCGGAACGCCTGGGCATTGCCGCAGATATTCTCGTCTTTGCGGAAACAAATCTGCGCGAAGTGCTCGACCGCGCCGAGAAGATGCGCCCGCAAACCGTCATTATCGACTCGATCCAAACGGTGTGGCTTCCGGAATCGGAATCGTACGCGGGAAGCGTCGCGCAGATTCGCGATTGTACGCAGGCCGCGATGGAGTTTGCCAAACGAACCGGGTGCGCGTTCTTTCTCGTCGGCCATGTCACCAAAGACGGCGCTATTGCCGGTCCGCGATTACTCGAACATCTGGTCGATACCGTTTTATATTTTGAGGGCGAACCGAGTGTCGATCACCGCATCGTGCGCGCGTACAAGAACCGTTTCGGCAGCATCGATGAGATCTGCGTCTTCACTATGCGCGCTGAGGGACTGCGCGAAGTCGCCAACCCTTCGGAACTCTTTTTAGCCAACAGCAAAACGCGGCCGAGCGGTTCGTGCATTGTCGCGGGAATCGTTGGTTCGCGGCCGGTGTTGATCGAGGTCCAAGCACTGGTCGGTGAAACGTCCTACGGTACCGCGCGTCGCTTGGCAAACAATGTCGATCAAGCGCGTCTCGCGATGATCATTGCGATCCTCGAGCGGCGCGCCGGCTTACAACTGGGCGCGCACGACATTTATGTTTCGGTTGCAGGCGGACTGCGCGTTGTTGAACCGGCTGCCGATCTGGGCATCGCGCTCGCGATTGCGTCGTCGTTTCGCAATCGCGCACTTCCGCCGGAATCGGCGGCTTTCGGCGAACTGGGATTATCGGGCGAGTTGCGCGCCGTTACCGGAGCTTCGCGGCGCGTGTCTGAAGCGGCCAAGCACGGTTATCGCACGCTCTTTTCGCCTGAGAATTGCGCCGACATTACGCAGGCGTTGCAAACTGCGCTTTCATGAAATGGTTCGAGTGCGTTCCCAATATCTCTGAAGGCCGCGCACTGGAAACCGTGACCGCCTGCGTCGCGGCCATGGAGTCCGCGGGCGCGCATGTTATCCATACGACGAGCGACCCGGCACATAATCGCAGCGTGCTCACCGCGGTCGGCAGCCGTCAAGCGGTACGTGAGGGCGCGCTGGCGCTGGCGGCGCTGACCACCGAGCTGATTGACTTGCGTATGCACAAAGGCGTGCACCCCCGCATCGGCGCGCTGGACGTACTTCCGTTTGTTCCGCTGCGGGGGGCAACCATGCCCGACGCCGTCGATTTGGCCCGCGAAACCGCAGCTGAAATCTGGCGCCAGCTGCGCGTTCCTTCCTTTTTATATGGCGAAGCCGCAGGCACGCCGCTGCGGCGGAATTTGGGATCGGTCCGCAAGGGCGAGTTCGAAGGGCTTGACGCGCGGTTTCAGCTGCCCGAGTGGCGTCCCGACTTCGGGGACATCTCGCATCACCCCAGCGCGGGAGCGATCGCAGTCGGCGCGCGCGATATTCTGGTCGCCTTTAATGTCGAGTTGGCGACCGGCGATCTGGCGCTGGCAAAGCGGATCGCCCGGCATTTGCGCGAGCGTGACGGGGGGCTGAAAACGCTTCGGGCGCTCGGTTTGCGATTGCGCGACGATCTGGTCCAAATCTCGTTGAACATTACGAACTATCGCGCGACGCCGCTCTATCGGATCGTCGAAGTCATTCGTCAGCTGGCAAGCCAAGCGGGCGTAACGGTCGTGCGTTCGGAATTGATCGGCTGTCTTCCATACGCTGCGGTCGAGGAGAGTGCGCGGTATTACTTGGAAGCCGCCGGCTCGGGAGACCCATTGTGATCCATCGTCTGTCTCAATCACTCTGCGCCACGCTGCTCTTGCTGCTGGCGATCGCTGCGCCTGCGTTCGCGGATCCCGTCCGCGCGGGAATCGGCGATCGCGGTATCTACACGACGAAGCTTGGTAATGGTTTGAAAGTGATCGTGGTTGAAGATCGCGCGGCACCGGTCGTGCACACCGGCGTTTGGTATCGCTTCGGATCGCTGGACGAAACGCCGGGCAAAACCGGACTCGCACACGCGCTCGAGCACATGATGTTTCGCGGAACGTCGTCCATCTCGTCTGGCGGCCTTGACGATATCATGGCGTGTTTGGGTGCTGAGATGAACGGCGCGACGGATTATGACTACACGCAATTTGTTTTCGATATGCCCAGCGATCGCATCGCCGTGGCACTGCAAATCGAATCGGATCGCATGCAGCACGCGGCATTACTCCCCTCGGAGTGGGCCATTGAACGGCGGGCGGTGCTGAACGAACTCGACGGCGACGCGAGCTCGCCGTTCTATAATTTGCTCTCGCGAGTGCGTGCGGCGGCCTATCCGGGATCGCCCGCGGGTAGAACGCCCGGCGGTTTGCGCGATGACGTCGCGCGCGCGACCGTTGCCGACATCCGGCATTACTACGAAGCGTGGTATGCGCCCAATAACGCGGCGCTCGTGGTTGCGGGCGACGTGTCGCATAGCGCAGTTTTCGCCCTGGCGCGCAGATATTTCGGCCCGATTCCCGCGCGCACAGTCCCGGCGCATCATCTCGTGCGCATACCGGCGGCCGCGGGCCAGACTGTCGAGGCCGAGTTTCCGTTTCCGTTCGAAGTACTCGATCTCGCCTATGCCGTACCCGGGGATACCGAACCCGGCGAACCTGCAATTAGCACGCTGGCCACGCTGATTCCCAACGAACGTGGCCCATTCTACCAAGCGCTCGTGCAATCGAATATCGCACTCGACATTTCAGCCAATGCCGACACGCAGCTGCGCGGCGGATTGATGCACGTGTTTATCATTTTGAATACAGGCCACACCGCGACCGAAGCGCAGCAGATCTTCCAGTCGGTCATGGATACGCAGCTGCGCCAAGGGTTCGATCCCGAATTGGTTACGGCAGCAAAACGATCGACGATTGCCGACCGCGTTTATGGCGCAGACTCGGTTGGCGGCTACGGAGATCTCGCCGGTTATACGTACGGCATTGTCGGCGAACGCGATGCGGACGAGGATGCGCGTCTGGCCGCGTTGACGCCGGCAAACTTGCTCGCCGTTGCCAAAACCTATCTGGTCAAGCCGAATGTCGTCGGCCATCTAACGCCCAACGAAAAGCCGCCGGCTTCGCAGTCGCAAAAAAGCAACGCCGGGAACTCCGATAATTTCAGCGGACGCACGCCGAGCGGCCCGATCGTCGAACCGGCGAACATCCGCCAGGAAGTGCGCCAGCCGTCCGCCGCACGCAGTAAACTTTCACCCCAACGATTCACGCTGGCTAATGGGTTGACGGTCGTCCTGCAAGAGAAACACGATCGGCCAACCGTCTACATCGGCGGCGAAATTGCGTCGTCACCCGCGTTTGCGCCGTCGGGACAAGAGGGCATCGAACGTCTGGCTTCGGTCACCGCCGATTTCGGCAGCGAGCATTATGATTTCACGGCGCTGCGCCGCATCACCGACAATATCGGCGCCGATCTCAACTTGGGACAATCATTTGCCGCGCACGGCTATGCGCAGGATTTTGAAACGCTCTTGAATTTGCTTGCCGACGGTGAAGAGCATCCGGCGTTTCCGGATCAGTGGCTGACCCTGGAGCGCAATCAGCTGGTCAATACGCTGCAAATGGAGGCCAATGTCTCCGGAAACATGGTGAATCAGGCGTACATGCAAAATCTGCTGGCGCCGGGTGATCCCGCGTTGCGGCGGCCGTCGGCGTTATCTGTCGCCGCGATTACGCGCGCCGACCTCTTGGCGTATACGCAACAATACTGGCGTCCGGATCTTACAACGATCGCGATTGTCGGCGACATTTCGCCGGCGCGCGCAAAAGCAGCCGTGCAAGCTGCGTTTGGATCGTGGACCAATAATGGGCCCAAGCCGTCGGTTGCGTTGCCCTCGTTGCCGGCTGCCCATACCGGCCATGCGTACATCGGAACAGCGACGAATGAAGTGTTCGCGCAGCTCGGGCAACCCGCAGTCCCGCTCACAAGTCGGGACTATGACGCGTTCGCGCTTCTCAGCGAGATCATCGGCGGCTCGGGTTACTTCGAATCGCGCCTCTGGCAAGAGCTGCGGCAAAAACGCGGGCTGGTATACAATGTTTCGAGCGAGCTGCGGAGCGGCAAAAACCGCGGCGATCTGGAGATCGATCTCAACGCTTCGCCCGCGAATGTCGAAGCCGCCATCGCGATCGTTCGCGACGAACTCGAGCGCTTGCGCGCGCAACCCATTTCGCAAACCGAACTCGACGACGCGAAAGTGCGTCTGGTATCATCGGCACTCCTGAGCGAGTCATCCGCGCGCGGACAACTCGAGGAAGTGCTGGCGCTGGGTGAAAACGATTGGCCCGCGCAATATTTCGCGACGCTTCAGGAACGTTACGCCGGAATTACGCCCGCGGAGATTCAACGCGTCGCGCGCACGTATTTACGGCCGGATCAACTGATCGAGGTTTTCGCCGGTCCTTCGGGACCGTGGGCGGATCATGGCCTCTGACATCCTGACCGTCAATCCAACCACAGGCAAAACGCTCGAGACCTTTGACTACATGCAGCCCGCCGAAATCGACGCGCAGCTCGATACCGCAGCCGAGGCGTTTGTAAGATGGCGGCGCGAGAGTTTTGCATCTCGCGCGAGAGTTCTGAAAGCAATCGCCGGTGCGCTGCGCGCCGAGCGCCAGAGATTGGCGGAAACAGCGGTGTGTGAAATGGGCAAACCCATCGGCCAGGCATTAGCCGAGGTCGACAAATGTGCGTGGTGCTGCGATTTCTTCGCCGAGAAGGCGGAAGAGTTACTCGCGGAGCGCGCCGTCGAGAGCAACGCGACGCGCAGCGCCATCGCGTTTCGTCCGCTGGGCGTGATCTTCGCAATCATGCCGTGGAATTTTCCGTACTGGCAGGTGGTTCGCGCGAGCGCGCCCGCGTTGATGGCGGGCAACACGATCATTTTGAAGCATGCGGACAGCACCACGCGTTGTGCGCTCGAGATTCAACGCATTTTTGAGAGCGCTGAGGTGCACGGACTATTGCGCACGCTGCTCATCTCCAATGAAGAGGCGGACAGGCGCATTGCCGACGAGCGCATCGCGGCGGTCACGCTGACCGGAAGCGAACGGGCGGGCGTTGCCGTTGCCGCAGCGGCCGGAACGTCGCTCAAGAAATGCGTGCTCGAGTTAGGCGGCTCGGATCCGTTCATCGTTCTGGGTGATGCCAACGTGGATATGGCGATTGAGTTCGCGGTGAAAGCGCGCTTTCAGAATAATGGCCAGAGTTGCATCGCGGCCAAACGCTTTATCGTCGAGGATCGCATTTACGATAGGTTCGTTCGTAGCTTTGCCGATGCAGCCAAAGCCCAGCGCGTCGGCGATCCCATGGATGAACGCACGCAGATCGGCCCGTGCGCGCGGCGCGATCTGCGGGACAATCTCGAACGCCAGGTCACCGAAACGGTGATCGGCGGCGGCCGAATTGTGACCGGCGGAAAAGTTGTCGATGGGCCGGGTTTCTTTTTTGAACCGACCGTCGTCGCCGATGTGGACGAGGGAGAGGCGATGTTCGACCAAGAGACATTCGGTCCGGCGGCGGCGGTGACGCGTGCGCGCGATGACCAACACGCGCTCGAACTTGCGAACGATTCGACTTTTGGTTTGGGCGCGAATATTTGGACGCGCGACATCGATCATGCGCTAAGCATGGCATCCGAAATCGAATCGGGCATGGTTTTCGTCAACGGCATGGTCGCCAGCGATCCGCGCTTGCCGTTCGGCGGCGTCAAGCGCAGCGGTTACGGCCGCGAGTTATCCGACTTCGGCATCCACGAGTTCGTGAATATTCAAACGGTGTGGGTTGGCCCCGAACGCCGCGACGGCCAAGTGAGCTCACCGTCTGAATAAAAAAGCGGGTGTGCTACTTCCTCAGCATCTTAAATGCGTGGTCCCAAGCACCGGTGCGGAGGCCGTAGTGCACCCAGACGATGCACATCGGCTCGAGGTAGCGCGAAGCTTCAATCCCGCCGAGATCAAATACACTACCCTGCCAGCCGAATGATTCGATGATTTCCGTTACGATTTTCTTCGCCCCTTCGTCGTTGCCGGCGATGAACATGGTCGGCGGACCGCCCGGAAATTTCGGATCGACCATGTACGCATTTCCGATGATATTGAATGCCTTGACAACCTTTGCATCAGGCAGCCAACGCTGAACTTCTTCTCCCGCGGAATTGTTAAAGCCGAGCGACAGCTCCGGCGGTTTTCCCTCCGGAAATGCGAGCGGGTTGGTTACATCGATGACGACTTTGCCTGCGAAATTTTGTGGTCCAGCGAGCTCAATCGCGTGTTTTGTTCCGCTGAATAAGGTTGCAACGACTGCGATCTCTGCAAACTTTGCCGTTTCCTCAAACGTGCCGGCTCGAACGCGGTCTTTTTGTTCTTTGATAAAGTCCGCGAGTTTCGATGGATCGCGCGAGCCGATCATCACCTCATGATTGCGCGAGATAAAGCCGCGCGCCAACGCTTTTCCAACTTCTCCGCTTCCGATAATCCCAATTTTCATTTTACTAGCCCCTTTCAGGACTCCCGCCGCCTCCAACCCCGTGAGGGGTTGCAAAACCTTCGGCTCTTGGTAGAATGGCTACGTCAGCTGGGCCGCCTATCGGAGCCGGAGGCGCCCACGAAAGTGGGCGCTTTCTTCATTTATAATGTCACACTGCAATATCATACTCGCGCAGAACCGCGTTCAGCGATGTTTTTTGATCCGTTGATTCATTGCGCGCGCCGATAATCAGCGCGCACGGAACGCCGAAACTTCCTGCGGGAAACGCCTTCGGTTGCGATCCCGGAATTACGACCGCGCGGGCAGGGATCTCGCCTTTGGTTACGACCGGTTCGCCGCCGCGAACGTCAACAATCGGAGTGCTTCCGGTAAGCACGACGCCCGCGCCGAGCACGGCTTCGCGTTGCACGCGCACGCCTTCCACGATAATGCAGCGAGATCCGATGAAGGCGCCGTCTTCAACAATGACCGGCTGTGCCTGCGGCGGCTCGAGCACGCCGCCGATTCCGACGCCGCCCGAGAGATGGACGTTCTTTCCGATCTGGGCGCACGAGCCAACGGTCGCCCATGTATCGACCATTGTGCCTTCATCCACGTATGCACCGATGTTCACGAAACTCGGCATTAGAATCACATCGCGTCCAAGAAAGCTCCCATACCGCGCGACCGCCGGCGGAACACACCTCGCACCGATCTTCTTAAAGTTTTTTTTCGTCGGAATTTTGTCGTAGAAGACGATCTCGTCGCCGATCACATCGGAGTCGCGGCGTCTAAAATACAAGAGAATCGCCTGTTTAATCCAGGCGTGCGTCACCCATCGTTCACCCGCCGGTTCGCAGACGCGTAACTCGCCCCGATCGAGCGCCTTAATGACGGCATCGATCGTTCGCCCACGACGGCCCCGGATGCCACGCGGGTCTGCGGCGAGGTCCTCAATTTGGCGCTGAAGATCGGCGGGGTTCATGCGGGCGTTTTGCGCGCTCTAGCGAGCGCGCCCTTCGATGCCTCAGGGTGCTTCGATTCCTCAGCATGACACCGAAGGGGCTGGGTACAACCGGGGTAACCTAGGGGGAACAGTCGTGCCAAACTCGCGAGAAGACGAACAGCGTATCAACGCGATCCGTTTTCTGTCGGTCGATGCCGTTCAGAAAGCGAATTCCGGTCATCCCGGCATGCCGCTCGGCGCCGCCGCCACGGCGTATACGCTATGGACGAAACATCTGCGTTTTAATCCGAAAGATCCCGCGTGGCTAAATCGCGATCGCTTTATTTTGAGCGCCGGCCATGGCTCGATGCTCCTCTATTCGCTGCTCTATCTCACCGGCTACGATCTCTCGCTCGATCAGATCAAACGCTTTCGTCAACTCGGCAGCCAAACGCCCGGACATCCGGAAGCACATCACACGCCCGGCGTTGAGGTAACCACAGGTCCGCTCGGGCAAGGTTTCGGCAACGCGGTCGGCTTTGCGATCGGCGAAGCGCATATGGGCGCAACCTATAATCGCGATCAGCACATCATCGATCACTTCACGTATGTAATGTGCAGTGACGGCGACATGATGGAAGGCGTCGCATCCGAAGCGGGATCGCTGGCGGGCCATCTGCAGCTCGGCAAACTGATCGCGCTCTTTGACTCGAACATGGTCTCGCTCGCGGCGGCGACCGACGTAACGTTTACTGAAGACGTCGCCAAACGGTTCGATGCCTACGGTTGGCACACGCAGTACATCGACATCGATCACGGAAACGA
>DASYYA010000028.1:0-2771 GCA_035934355.1 Candidatus Rubrimentiphilum sp.
CGCGGCGTTGTACGTGCGCAGGTGTCCGTTCGCAATGACGCGCCAACCTGAAGGCACCGTAATGATTTGTTCGACCGGAGTCTTTTGATTGGGCTCGTCCCATGTGGGAAACCAGAACCGATTATCCTCCGCTTCACCTTGCGACCAAATCTCGGGTTGATAATTCGGATAATACTTGTCCGGCCGAATAAAATAGATCCCGCGAACCGGTTTCACCGTGTATTTGGCTTCGATCGCGAGAGTATCGGAAGCTTTCGCGGGATGCGGCAACCTAACGTAAAGATGGTCGCTCGTTACATGATATTTTACGGGCGAGCCATTCAGCGTCACGCTATGGAAAACGGGTCCGACGCTATTGAACGGAACGACGCTCAAGCTGTTGGTTTTTGGCGAGATCGTATTGGTGACATCGCCGTAAACGATGCCTTTGGCAAAATCGAACGAGAGCCGGATGCGCGTGTTATGAAAGCGGTAGGGAGCGATCACCGTCTTATGAAGGTAAGCTTTGCCGCGCCCGTACGGCCGTGGGTGAACTCTTGGCGGCGGTGCCGCGATCGCGGCCAAAAAAACAAATCCAAAAAGCGCGGCGATGGCCGCGCGCCCTGCGTGCTTCATGCGGGAAGATTATCGAGCCGCTTTGGCCTTTCCCTTGGCGCGTTTGAGGATGGCGTCGATCACGGGAGCCTTTGCTTGCGCGTAATCGTTCTGCGTCGGCCAATCGCGAGCGGCCAGCCGCCGTTTTTCGGCTTCATAAACCGATTGGGCATCTCCGTTTGTTTGCAGCCAGTCGCGGAAGAGCAGATGCCGCCGGATTTCAGGGTCGCCGGTTCGCCACAAGTGCACGTGCGCCGCCGGATTGGTGAAACGAAACATGCGGTGGCCGGGCTCGTCAACGATCAACGTGAAACTCGATTGTTCCAGAGCTGCCTGAAGAACCGGATCCTTGACGCTCTTCACTTCAACAAGAATGTCGATGACCGGCTTCGCCGCCAATCCTGGCACCGCAGTCGAGCCGATATGCTCGATGCGCATTGCGCGATTCCCCACAGCGCCGGTTAGTTTGCGTTTGACGACATCAAAATGCTGTGGCCAGCGCGAGTCGTAGGCGACGATTGTTATGCTAATATTCTTAAGGTCCGATCACGGCGGTGACATCGGTAACGTGCCGCCGGAACTGATTTGCATTGAAAAACCAAGCCGGAAGCGAGTCTGGAAATTTCATTGTCTGAGATGTCGCGTCGTAGTGAAACTTCACCGGCGAAAATGGATCGTCGTACGTCCAGATGCGGTGAATGACCAACCAATACGGTCCCACGCGACCGAAGTCTTCCGAAACGAATGTGTCTTCCACAATGTCGCTGTAGGTCGGCCTGTAGCCGCCTTCAATGATGGCTCGCATTATGTTATGCGTAGACGTATCGATCCAAAGTTCACGCAGATTGTGTTTGACGGGATCGGAGCGAGGGCGGAGTGACAGATGGTACGCCGTGCCGCCCTGCGTGAGCGGATCGACACCGACGAGCCGAATATCGTATGACGGCTGTGCAAGAGAAACAACACTTGCAATCGTCTTTAGATCTGAGAGGTCGGGCGTCATGTTGGAACTGCCGGCTGGGATTGTGGCTTGACGGTGACTGATGAGCCATATGTCCGGCGCAAAATAGGACTCGCCGATCTCTGGAACAATTTGTGCAGGTTTGAATGGTTCCGGCAGAACGCACTCTCGGCGATTCGTCGAATCGAAGACACGCCGCTCATCCCATTGGTCTGTCTCGGAGGCGCCGCTCCGCCATGACGTTACGGTGATCCAGTGTTCCAGCACGACGATATAGCCCGGCTGTTGTAGTGTAGCGAGCTGCTGCATGGCTCGCTTATAGATTTGATACGGATCCGGGCTTGGCGCCGGCGTCGTCAGAACAAGAGAAAGCACCGCGGCGGCGATCACTCTCGAGTGACCTCGCGACAGAGGCGGCGAGCTGCGGCCACATCGACGCGGTCGCGATCCACAAAGAGCTTTCGCCAGTACGCTTTGCCTGAGAGCTTGGCGATCAGATCCGATGCTTCGCGGGCGTCAACGATGCCCCCTGAACTCGTGCTTACCCAAACGGTCGGCGCTTTGGGGTCGGCTTGCAATGGAAGACGATGCAATAATTGCGATTGCTCGTCGCTCCATACGGCATCACCGTACGCCTTGCGCAGCGCCTTTTCGCACCGCTCGAATTCGTGGAGGTCGCGTTCGGCATTGAATTCCGCAGCGAGGGCATACAACCGAATGCGTTCCCGTAAGGCGCGCGCGGGCACCGAGTTTCGATCGCGCAGCTCGTTTAAGACGCGAAAGTCATCCCAGCGCAAGAACTCGTCGATCGGGTCAAGCGCTCGCGGGTCGGGCCATAGTTCGGCAAGTGCCTGCTGCAGAATGCGCTCGAACATCCGCGTGGTGTGATGAAAATAGACCGATGCGAACATCATGTAGCGCGCCAGCAAGAACGATTCGAGCGCGACCACGCCGCGCCGGTCAATTCCGAGCACTTGCCGGCCGTCAACTTCAAAAACGCGAAGCGAACCCAGGAGTTGGTCGGCGTCGTAGCGGCCGCCGGCGACGCCGGTGAAGTAAGAATCGCGCAGCAAGTAATCCATGCGGTCGGCGTCGAGATTCGGTCCGCTCACAATCTCTGCCAGCACGCCGAACTGCGGCTGCGGTTGGCCTAAAATCAGATCCAACACGTGTTGCGAGTCTACATCGAGGTCGCTTAAGTGCGCTTGGATCGCGG
>DASYYA010000075.1:0-3399 GCA_035934355.1 Candidatus Rubrimentiphilum sp.
CTCCATGCGGACGCCCAGCGGCGCAGCGTGGGCAATTCCGCCTGCGGAGTCGTCGCGCCGGGAATGCGCGCGTAGCCCCATTTGATCGCGTAGTAATCGTACGGACCGAGAACGGTCTGAAAGTAATCGCCGTTGGACGTACCCTTCGGCCAGACGTTGACCGGCGCATACTCCATGACCGACGTGCCGACACCATACCGCGAAGTGAACGCCCTGCTCTGCAATTCTTTCGCGGTGTAGGCTTCCGATCCGATGAAATTGTGGCGCAAGCCCCAATCGTGTCCCGATTCGTGCAGCACGATCGACAACAGAAAATCGTTGGCGAACTTGGGCGGAACGTTGTAACCGTCGGAGCCATTCATGAGCGCCGTCGCGGTGAGCCCGTAGCTAAACTGTGCCTGCTCGCCACTCAGATAATCATCGCCGCCAAGCTCCGATACCTTCGCAACACCACCGGTTCGCGGTTGGATCAAAACCGGATAGTCGAACTTGCCGTAGCGCATCAGATCGCTATCGATCACGACGCCGCTCTTCATCATTTCGCCGGTAAGCGGATTGTAGAGCAACTGCGCTTCGGCAAAGCCGCCCTGTTCCTCGGTCAACCAGCGGATGACGTTATAGCGAATATCATCCGGATCGAAAGATGCATCGTTCGGTTGATCCTTCACGACGACCGCGGTGGAAATGCCGACGCGTCGAAACGCGGGATTCCATCGTATCAGTGCGGTGCGAATGGCATCGCGATAGCGATTAGGGATCGTATTGCTCAGATAGTAGGTAATCGGAAACTTGTCGGGATTCCAGCGCACGATATAATTGGCGTCCTTGTTGAACGAATTGTCGCTGCTGAAATCGTTGTGCGCGTTGACAAAATACCCCACGCGATCGTCATAGAGCCGTGGCATGTAGTGGTCCACGGGCATCACTGCAATATTGTATTGCACTTGGATTTGCAGATTGCGCGCATCGGCCGGCACGTCGATGTATTGCGGGTTGAGCGTGCTAAAGGTTTGATTGGCGTCCAGAATCACATTGTCGGGAAACGCTTTCGTTTGCCCAAAATACGATTGCTGCGAATCGAGGCGATAGGAGCCCATCGGATTCAGCGTGCGCCCGCCGTTGAGCTCGGTCAGAAACTCCGCAATATTGGTAACGTCTTGCAAGAACGGAGATGCGTCAAAGACGACGTTGCCGGTTTTGTCGTCGACGGCGATCACCTTGGAGACGCCTACGACGCTATTCGCAGTTCCGGCTGCGACGGCCAGCGCTTCAGGCGAACCCGGGTGTGCGAGAAAACGCGTTGTTGGAAAGAGAATCGCGACTCGGTTATCTTGGCGCGTGAATCGGACGATCTGGCAGTTCTGCAGATCGGTAATGCCCGAAAAGAGACCCTCGCCTATTCCGTTTACCGGGATGCCCAGCTCGACGAAGTTTTGATCGAACTGTTGCGGCGTTAACTCAAACGCGACGCTGCCGTCCTTGGCTCGCCAGATGGTAAAGAGGCCGCGTTGCGCGGTCGCAGCTTCCGTGAATTTTGCGTATGCCGACGGCGCCGAACTCGTCGTCTGCGCGTGCGCTTGCACGAGTGAAACGCCAAATAAAGCCGCAATCGCGGCTACCATAACCGAAAACTTCTTCACTTGAAATAACCCCGCAAAATAAGATAGCCGCCAATCTGTGCGCCGCGGCGACCTCGGTATTGAGTGGCGAGGGACGGCGGCTCCTGCTTAAAACCAAAGAATTAATATTTGGGACGTTCATAAACCCAGCGCATGATCGCTGTCGCCAGCGTGCGGTGCTCCAAGGGGTGAAGCCGCTCGAAGATTGCCTGCTCGGTGTCGCCCGGATTCAGCAAAAGTGGTTTGCGGGCAAGCACCGGACCGCGATCGGTTTGCGGCGTGACACGATGGACCGTTGCGCCCGTCCAGCGACTGCCCCACGCGAGCGCGTCGCGCACCGCTCTGGCTCCCCGGAAAGCCGGCGTGCGCGACCCATCGGGAAAGACGACTTCATCGGTCAACGACAGGGGCAAGAATGCCGGATGAATATTGAGCGTCTCCGGAAACTCCGTAACGAAGCGTTCGTCGAGCAAATGCATCCAGCCCAAGAGTAAGACGATATCGGGTTGCCACTCGCGCACCGTTTGAGACAGCCGCGCGTCGTAGTCAACCCGCGACTGCGCACTCTTATCCCACGGCAAACTAACCGCCGGGATTCCCGCGCTGCGCGCCCGTTCGAGCGCATGGGCTCGCGCGTCGTTACAAAGGAGCGCCCCAAGCTGCAACGGCAACGACCCCGCAGCCACTCCGTCTATCACGGATTGAAAATTGGTGCCTTCACCCGACGCCAAGATGACGGCTCGCCATTTCTTTTGCTGCCAGCGCGAACGATCGAATCGTTCGGCGATCTGCGCACCGGAATGTTCTTGATAATAAGCGATGAGTTTGTCGTTACCTACCGCGGCGATCAATGCTTGTTTAAAGCCCTCTTGGCGCAATGCACACAACGCGCCGTTTAGCAGTAGAGGTCCAAGCGGACCACCACGAAACTCCGCCGCCACTCCGAAAGGGCCGAAGATGCCCACCTTCTCCTGCTTCGCCAGCCCACGCAGCCATATGTACTGCAAGCCGCGTGGGTCGTAGGTCGCAAATCCTGCGAAGCGGCCATCTTTTCTTGCGATGATGTTCTTCCCGGCGAATGCCTCGGAGCTCCACGTTCCGCCGAACTCGTAATCGATCCACGCCAGGAACTGGTCGTCACCGGGCGATGCTAACTCCACGCCAAAACCCGCGCGACGAATGGCTGCAAGTTTTTTTGAAAGCGCGGCTCCCGCGGAGCGGCGGTCGAGCTCGACCGCTAAATTAACGAGCTCGGAGATCTTCACTCCGTGCGCGCGGGATGCACGATCGCGCGCGGCTCGTTCTGTTGGCGCGATTCGATCCAGCCGATGACCTTGGCAGCCGGTACTGCGGCCATTGCATTCGCGGCATCGGCGAGGGATGTCACGAGCGTGTATCCGATTCCCATATTAAATGTGCGGTACCGTTCAGCGTGCGTCAGGTCACCGCGGCGGCAGAGCTCCGCAAAGATTTCCGGAACGGGCCAGCGTGACTGCTCGCAAACGGCTCTGACATTTTCCGGCAACGTGCGCGGCAAATTTTCCAAGAGGCCGCCTCCGGTGATATGCGCCATCGCCTTTACTCTTGCAACGCTTTGAATTTTGCGGACGTCTTCATAATACGAGGGATGCGGCGCTAACAGCGCATCCCCAAATGTTTGCACATCCAAGAGTTTGCGCGCGAGCGTATATCCATTGGTATGCAGACCGAACGATGGCAGGCCGAGGATCGCGTCGCCGGGATGCACGTCTTCTTTTAATGGAAGCTCGGACAGCTCGCT
>DASYYA010000079.1:0-6532 GCA_035934355.1 Candidatus Rubrimentiphilum sp.
GCTTGCAGCAGCGCTCTCACGCGAAGATGATAATCGCTCGACCACGCATAGCTCGACACGCGCCCTTGCAACGGGAGGGTCGCAGGTTCGCCGGAGGCGTACGGAACGGCGATGCAGATCACGCTGCGCGCGCCTTCTAAGAGTTGCGACGGATCGGCAGCTTTGCGGGCATACGTGTCGTCATACGGCCATGTCGCCAAATCGCCGCGCGCAAAAGATGCACGCAGTTTTTCGCGCAGCGCACCGTCGTCTTGCGCACCGGCAACGCGCACATCGGCCGCGCCCAGTTGTAGCGCGGTCGCGCGGGCCAACTCTTTGAGGGCCCGCGGATCATACACTGGCCAGCGGGCCCTCGACGACGGGGAATGCTTGGTCGATCGCGGCGAGGTCGTCCGCGTCTAACTCCCATCCCGCGCTACCGGCATTCTCCTCGACATGCGCGATCTTCGCCGCTTTCGGGATCGTGAACAGAATAGGGTCGCGCGTCAAAAAGTTCAGGACCACTTGCCGCGGTGTTTTACGATGCTTTGCCGCGATTTTTTCGAACGCGTCGTTTCCTTTGGATCCTTTGCGCAGCACGCGCCCTCGCCCAAACGGCGTATAGCCGATGACCGCAATCTCCTGTTCGCGGCAGTAGGGCAGCAACCGCGTTTCGATCCCGCGTTCGGCCGGCGTGTAGAACACTTCGTTCGCGGCAATCCTTGCGCGATCCAGATGGGATTGTGCTTCTTGCAATTCGGCGAGATCGAAGTTGCTGACGCCGATATACCGCGCCTTTCCCTGAGCCGTGAGTTCTTCAAGAGCGCGCATCGTTTCCGACAACGGATGCGATCCCGGCCAGTGCAAGAGGTAAAGGTCGAGATGTTCGATGCGCAGGCGGCGCAACGAGCGTTCACACGCCGCGATCGTTCCTTTATAAGATGCGTTCTCCGGAAGCACTTTACTCGTGATAAACAACGAACTGCGCGGCAAGGCGGCGATCGCTTCACCCACGATCTCCTCGACGCGTCCGGCGCCATACATCTCCGCCGTGTCGATATGCGTCATTCCGAGATCGGTCCCGCGCCGCAACGCGGAGATCGCTTCTTTTAGCCGCGTGCCGCTTTCAGGAAGATCCCAGGTTCCTTGCCCGATGACCGCAACCGGCTCACCGGTCCAACCGAACGTCTTTTTAGTCAAACTCTAACCACTGGGAGCACATCTTCTCCATTTCCTATTCGCACGACTCGTTATCGTCGTTCCCCCAGACACCGGGCCACCTGGATTTACCGGCATTCCTTTGTGACGCGCGCGACGTATTTACACCAGCATTGGCTGCCATGGAATCCGGCTAAACTCCATCAGTACTTCGGACTGACGATGATCGTCACCGGAACCACCTACATAGCGGGCGGTATTCTCAGCGGCAGCCTAGGAAAGCTGCTATTCGGAGCACGCGATGCGCTCGGACTCGCACCGATGGCCGCCTATTATTTGCGTTTGCGAAGAACGGCGCCGGAGTACGGCGAGTACAACCCGTTGCAAAAACTTGCCTACACGGTTGTGCTCCTAACCCTGGGACCGCTCATCGCCGCCACGGGTTTAGCGCTATGGCCGCACCTATCGATCGTTCGCCCGCTGACGCGCTTCTTGGGCGGTCGTAACGAAGTAACGCTTTGGCACATCGGCTTTGGCCTCGAACTCATTCTCTTCTTCGCCGGCCACATGATCATGGTGGCGACGACCGGTTTGCGCAACAACCTGCGCGCGATCGTTACCGGCTGGTTTCGCTTACCGGCTCAAACTGCGGGTGAATACGATATAGCGGCGTAGCGCTAGAAAAACTCAAATTCCGGGTGTAAGGCGGCATAACTCAACAAGCCGCCGTGAAGATGGCGGATCCGTTTAAAACCTGCGTCGCGCAGGAAATGCATCGCCCACGTGGATTTCTGGCCGACGCGGCATGCGACGATATACGCTTTTGCTGAATCGAGTTCGTGCAGACGCTCCGGCAAACTCGAAGCCGGAATCGCAATCGCTCCTTCGGGACTGCCGAACACAATTTCATGAGGGTCGCGCAGATCGAGCAACGTCGCTTCACTCAACGCTGCATCAAGCTCCGCCGCCCCAATCTCCTCGAAATCAGCAGCCTCTTCGGGCTCTTCTTCCAAGACGACGTCGCTGATTGTTGCATGTTCGCCACAGAGCGCGCACTCGCGATCGCGTTCGAAACTTATTTCTCGCGTGCGCGCGCCGAGCGCATCGATCAAGAGAACGCGTCCGGTCAGCACTTCACCAATGCCCAATACGATTTTGAGCGCTTCGTTGGCTTGAAAAGCACCGGTGATTCCGGCGAGTACCCCTAACACGCCTCCCTCGGCGCACGTCGGAACCGCTCCCGCAGGCGGCGCTTGCGGAAAGAGACAGCGGTAACACGGGCCGCGATCGCGCCAAAACACGCTGACTTGGCCGTCGAATCGAAAGATCGACGCGTAAACGTCGGGTTTGCCCTCGAGCCAGCACGCGTCGTTCACAACGTATCGCGTCGAAAAACGATCGGTGCAATCCAGTACGACGTCGTAGAGCCGGACGAGCTCGCGCGCATTGCCGACATCGAAGCGTACTTTGATCGCGTCGGCAGCGATTAGCGGATTGATCTCGAGAACGCGGCGGGTCGCAACCTCGGCTTTGGATTTACCGATATCCGAGGTAGCAAATAATGTTTGCCGCTGGAGATTGCTCTCGTCAACGACGTCATCGTCAATGATTCCAAGGCGGCCCACGCCCGCGGCCGCCAAATACTGCAGCGCGGGCGATCCCAATCCGCCGGCACCAATGCACAAAACCCGCGCCGAGATCAAACGCGCTTGGCCGCCAACCCCGACTTCGGGGATCAATAAATGGCGGCTGTAGCGCCGGAGCCCGCGGATTACCGCGGGTGCAAGCGATTTAGCCATTGTAGAGCATCGGCTTTCGCGTTTTCGGCGGCGAAGGTGTGATCGGAATCGATCGTAATGAGTTCTTTGGGCGGCTGCGCACGGCGAAAGAGCTCTTCGACACTTGCAACACTGACCATCGCGTCGCGTCTCGCCGCTACGTACAACTGCGGGCGGCCCGCGAGTCGCGCAAGCGCGCGATCGAATTGTTCGTCAGCGTTTCGCATCAGCTCGGGCAGCGCGACTCCGTCCACATAAGCGGCGCGAAAATCGGTAACCACGCCTTTGCTCGCGAGAGCTTCGAGCGCACTCGGACGTCCATAGCCCGTTGCGATCGAGATTGCGCCCGCGATTGACGGATTATCTGCCGCAACAAAGAGTGCCGTCATTGCGCCCATGCTGTGTCCGATTGTGTAGATGGGTCCATCGTGCGATTCACGAGCGAACGCGACGACCGCGCTCATCGCGTCGGTGAGATCGGCGATACTTTCCAGTCGTCCGCCGCTCGCGCCGAGTTTGTGGCCCGGAAAATCCAAACTGAAGACACCGTAACCGTGGCTGGATAAGAACGAGCACAAAAAATCGAGGTTATGTTTGGAACTCGAGTAGCCGTGCCCCGCAACCAGCCACACATTGCGTGAGCGGCGAGGTTCATACGCGAGAACGGCAACTTCATTGCGTTCGCCGCGAACTCGAAGGAGATCGAGTTTCACCGGAGCAGCGAATCAGGATTGGTTTTCCAAATGCTTTCTCCGGCGACGTAATGCTCCTTTTTCCAAATCGGTGCTCGGCGTTTGAGTTCATCGATGGCATATTCGCACGCGTCAAACGCTGCCGAACGATGCGGCGCGGCGACTGCGATCGCGACGGAGACCTCACCGATCGCAAGATCGCCGGCGCGGTGAACGATCGCAACCGCGCACATACCAAAACGCTCGCGCGCTTCGGCCGCAATCTGCTGAAATTGGCTGACTGCCATTGCATCGTGGGCTTCATACGATAGACCGGTAACGTCCTTACCATCCTCCGAGAGCTTGCGCACGGTGCCCTCAAAGGTGACCACGGCGCCGCACTCGTCGCTGCGGACGCTACGCGCGAGAGCTGCAACGTCGATGGATTCGTAAACTACTGCAAACATTAACCCCCGCCAACAGGCGGCAGCAACGCAATTTCGTCCCCGTCAGATAAGCGTTGCGAGCGATCCACAACTTTGCCATTACGGGCAAGCCGCGTAGAATCCGCCAAGGCCGTCAGCTCTTTGGTGGTCTGCGCTAAGAGTCTCCAAAGATCGTCGACCGTTGCGCCCGGCGGCACTTCGAACTCCTGTGAGGGCCCGAGCAATTCGCGCAACCGCGCAAATGCCAAGACCCGAACCTTCACGCGATGCGTGTCTTTTTTTGCGGCCGCGGATCTAACGCAAACCGTTCGAGCGCCAATGCGACGCCATCGTCTTCGTTACTGGCGGTGACGTACTTCACGGCTTCGCGCACCTCCGGCAGCGCATTGGCCATCGCAACGCCGAGGCCGGCCCAGCGCAACATCGGTACGTCGTTCCGTGAGTCGCCGATAGCAAGAACGCGTTCGGCGGGAATCTGGAAATCCGCAGAGAGCCGCGCGAGCGCGTGTTGTTTCGTCGCTTCGCGACTGGTCACCGCACATTCGGTAAAATCGAGCCACGTTTCGTACTTGAAATGCAACGGCAGATCGCAAAATTCAGCTGCCATCGCCGCAACCGATTCCGCCCCCAAGAAGCGAATAAATGTCGGCGCCGTGTGGAGTACATCGGTAAAGGTTTTGACCTCGCGCCAGGCCGGGCCGAGCATGTCGTCCATAAACAGCTTCGAGCCTTCCAGGCGATAGAAATACTCCTCAGCGTAAATCGCGATCGAGAGTCCGTTGCGTTCCGAGAACTCGACCATCGGTTTGGCATATTGCAGCGGCACTGGGATGTGCCCCAGCGTACGGTTTGCGCCGAAATCTTTGGTGAGCGCGCCGTGACAGCAGATGACCGGCAGATTCAATCCCAGATCTTTGCTCACACGAATCGGCATGTCAACGCCTCTTCCGGTGACGAGTACGATGCGTATGCCGGCGGCCAACGCGGCCTCAATGGCGCGCCGATTGCGCGGGGAAACGCGCTCCGCTGAATTAAGGAGCGTGCCGTCGAGATCCAGAGCGATGAGATCGAATGTCATTTGCGGGCCCAGGAAGACCATTGTACCCCCGCCAGTCAAACCTGCCTCTGCATAGGCCGCCGATGCAACCTTCGGGAAGATTCGGGTATTCTTAAGAGTCGGCCGATGAGACGACGGTACATCGCGTTCAATATGTCCAAAATCCCCGACGGCTGTCGAGGCTAATCGAAGCTCATGCCTTGTACGGCTTACGCTCCCAACCTCACGGCTCGCGACCAAGCGCATTTTCTTTACGAGGCGATCCCCTCCGGACTTTTTAAGGTCGAAAACGCGGATGAGCGGATCCCCTGGCGCATCAGCCCCGAGCCGTTTGCATTGTCTCCGCAAACGCTTGCGCGTATCGAGACCATCGGGACCAATCTTCTTCTCTTTTATCATGCGCTAAACGCGCTCTACAACCGTAGCGTGCGCGGCACTGCGCCCGCGTTTATCGCGCAGTATCTGGATCAAGGCAAGCCCGAGCACATTGTACGCCTTTCGCGGCAAAATCGTTTCCGGCAAGATCTTCCCGGAATCATCCGTCCGGATCTCATTCTGACCGATGATGGATTCATTGCAAGCGAACTCGATAGCGTTCCCGGCGGCATGGGTTTTGTTGGCGCAATGTCTGAGGCATACTGTAAGCTCGGAATGGAAAGCGTCGGCAGCGCCGACGGGATCGCGCGATCGTTTGCGGCGATGCTGAGTTCGCTTACTAAGAAAGAGCGGCCCGTCACCGCCATTGTGGTTTCGGATGAATCCGGCGACTATCGTCCGGAAATGCAGTGGCTCGCGGACGCAATCGTGCGCGTAACCTCGTTGCAGATTTATCTGTGCAAACCACAAGAGATTGTTTTCACCGAAGAAGCCCTGTTCGTTCGTTTGCCGGATGGCCGAGAGGAGAAGCTCGACGCGCTTTACCGCAACTTTGAGCTTTTCGACCTGCTGAACGTTCCGAAGCAAGAATTGATGTTGTACGCCGCGCGACACAACCGCGTGGCAATAACGCCGCCGCCAAAAGCGCAGCTCGAAGAGAAATTAGTATTCGCGCTCTTCCATCATCCGTTGCTGGAAAAGCTCTGGAAGGCGGAGCTGGGAGCCACGGTCTTCGATCACCTCAAGCAGCTCTTTCCGGAAACGTGGATCATCGACCCGAAGCCGCTTCCGCCACAGGGCGCGATTATGGGGCTCGTGGCCAACGGCGCACCTGTTTCCGATTGGATGCAGCTGAGCGAACTGACCAAAAGCGAGCGCGATTATGTGATTAAGCCTTCGGGATTCTCCGAGCTTGCATGGGGATCGCGCGGCGTGCGCGTCGGCAACGATCTCCGGCACGATGAATGGGCCGCGACCATTAAGGAAGCGCTGGAACAATACGAGCGGACGCCGCGGATCTTGCAGCGCTTCTATAAAGGAAAGCGCGTGCGGCAAAGCTAGTTCGAT
>DASYYA010000093.1:0-6149 GCA_035934355.1 Candidatus Rubrimentiphilum sp.
GCAACTATACGCTGACCGCTCGCGCAGCCAAGCGATCTCAAACCGTGCATTTTCGAGTGATCCGGCAACTGCCGCGCGCTTCCCGCGGTTTTGCGTTAGTGCGCTCTTAGGGAACCTCTTAGACCTTCGCGGGCTTTTACCAAACGCACCATCGCGTCGTTGTACGGCGTCGGTACGCCGATACGCCTGCCGGCCGCACAAACCGCACCGTTAATGTGATCGATCTCCGACTGGTGTCCCGACTCCAAATCGAAAGCCATTGAGCTTTTTGAGTCGGCGCCCACCGAAATAACTTCACTCACATACTGCCATGGATTGGCAAACGGAAGATGGATCTTCATCGCGGCAGCCACGCTCGCGGCTTCTTCTGCCAACGCTTCGCACAAGCGCGCCGCATTCGGATCTCTTAACAAATCCCCGGCGACGCAATCGAGAAGCGCACTGGGTGCGTTGATCGCTGCGTTGGCTACCAGCTTTCCCCACAGATGCGGGCGGATGTCGTAGACGACGGCGGCGCGCAGTCCGCTTTGGATCAACAGGTCGGCGACTGCGCGCGATGTTGCGGGCGACGCACCGCCCGATCCAATGATCGTGTTGCCTTCCTCGGAACTGCGCACGCGTCCAGGTCCGGTCGTGAGCGATGATTCCGTCGTAATTCCCAAGACCACCGGGACCGCGCCGCCAAGTGCAGCCTTGATCGCGTCTTCGTTACCGACGCCGTTTTGCAGCGATACGACCGGTGTTGAGGGATTCAACTCGCCGGCAAACGGCCGCAAGGCTCGCAACGTGTCGACGGCTTTGACGAACAAAAAGACAAATGCCGAACCAAAGAGATCCCGCGGCGATTCGCCGACGCGGACCGCGCGCGCCGGTGCATCGTTTACCGAAAGGCCTTTGTGTTTGCGAATGCCTGCGAGCACAGCCGGATTGCTGTCCAGCATCGTCACATCGCAACACGACGCCAAGTGAAAACCAAAAAGCGTTCCCATAGCGCCTGAGCCGATAATGCCTACTCGGGGGCGGGCTTGCTCCATCGCCGCTCGAGTTCGCGTAGGTTAGCGGCGGTTCCGTCCCGCGAGCAAAGAGAGGATCCCGGCGATCGCGCCGCACGAGAATCCGCCGATGTGCGCGAAATATGCCACGCTGCTGCTATTCGCACGCGGATCGACGGTCCCAAATCCGTAAACGAATTGCAAGGCGGCCCAAATGCCAATCACGATAATCGCCGGCAAACGCAAAAACAATGGGAAGCAGCCGATCAGTGTGACCGTATCGATTCGCGAAGCCGGATACGTCACGATGTAGCTCCCCAAGATCCCCGCAATCGCGCCGGATGCGCCGATTTCCGGAACATGACTGTTGGGCGCCGCAGCAATCTGCGCCACCGATCCGGCGACACCGCAAAGCAGATAAATGATCGCAAAACCGGCATGTCCGAAATACCGCTCCATACGCGGGCCAAAAACGACCAAGAACAACATATTGAAGAAAATATGGAGAAAACTTCCATGCAGAAACATCGAGCTTAGCAGCGTCAGCCAATATGGTTGCGGCGAAGGCGACGGCAGCGCAACGTGGTGCGTGATGTTATATGGCACCATCGCGAACGTATCGATGAATTTCGCGGGTTGGATAGCAATGAGTTCGAGATAAAAGAAGTATGCGTTAACCGCTACGATCGACCAAACAACGGCGGCAAAGACCGCCGGCCGGCGCTCGTCCCCGTACGGAATCATCTAAGAGGCGTATCCGCCCTGCGGGCTACACGCCCCCTACCGGCAAAGCCGGCAGGGCACCCCGGCCTTCGGCCCACCCGCATCTAAATATTTAAAATTGAAGCTGCAAACCAAACACGGTGCGGCGGTAGGGGTGTGTCGCATCCCGTTCGCCCAAGAAGAGTTTCGCCCACTGCGCGATATTGAGGTTCCCGTACAGATCGAATGTCGGACGGCGCAGATTGTAGATGCGGGCTTCGGCACCGATGGGTCCAGCATCCGCCGCTGCAAGCACGCCCAAATTTGAATACAGTACTCCGCCGCCAACATGGACGCTCGGTGTGAAATTCTTGATGCCCAAAACGTTATAGCTGGTTCTTCCGCCGATATCGTTTGCACCGACCATGAAGCTTAAGCTGCTCTTAGGAAGCAATATCGCATTGAAGTCGGCCTGGGGTCCGCGGTCGGTGCTGAGTAGCGGGTTCGGTCCCGGAACAACTTGCGGATTTAGGTAGCTCAAACGCAATTGCGCGGAATAGAGATTGCTCAACACGTGCGCAAGTCCGGAACGCAACCGCGCGGCATTCGGCGTCCCTTGTGGTTGCGGCGTTCCGCTTGCCGGCGGCGGCAATCCGCTCTTGTTCGGCATGGGATACGGCGTTGCGCCAGTATCGACACCGTACACATGACTCTGTCCACCGAGCGTTCCGAGCAGTGAGTTGGCCTTCTGCATCGTCGCATCCAAGTGCGCGACGGTGTCGCGAAGCTCGCCCTGTGTCTGCGGATTACCGGTAACCGAGCGCAGGTCGGAAGTCACGCCTACAAGATTTGCCGTGAGATCGCGGATGTGCTCGGTCGTGGCGACGAGGTTCGTATGGAGGCGCGGATCGGCCGCGAGTTTGCGGAGCGAATCCATCGATTGGCTCAGCGACGCCGACGTATTGTCCAGATTGGTTAGCATCGCATCGATTTTGTACTGATTGCGCCCTAGCGTCGAGTTGAGCGTGTTGGTCATCGCGACAATGTTACCGCCGGCCTGGCGCATCGTTACTTCCATTGTCCCCGACACATCGGCGACCGTCGCGCGTAGTTGCGTCGTCATCGTGTCAACATTGGCGAGCGCCGTTTGCAAGTTAGTCAATAAACCCGGTTCGCGGTTTTGTAACATGACGAGCATCGAATCCAACCGCTTAATCTCGCCTTGGCCCGACGAGAGCAAATCTGCAACAGTCGAACCGGATATGCCGGCCGGCTGTTGGGCCAGCGGCAAGACTTGCTTCGGAAGCATCGCGCTTTGCGGCACCGGCGTTGCAACGTAACCCGGCGGGAGCGGTCTGGGCACCGGCGGCACGATGTAAAAGTTCGGCGTTCCGGTAAGCGGCGACTGAATCAGGAATTTTGCGTCTTTGGGAATGTTGACGTCAGGCTGGATGGCGAGAATTACATCAACGGTGTTATCCGGCAGCAGCTGCACTTGATCGACCGTGCCGACTGCAACGCCGCTAAAGAATACTTGGGCTCCGGTCGGCAGACCTGACGCCGACGCGAAATGCACGCCAATACGATAGCCGTTGTGGCGCGTCCCATAATCGGTAATGATGTAAAAGATCCCAAAGAGCAGGAAGAGCGCGACGATCGCAAAGACCCCGAGTTGCGCTTGCCTCGACAGAACCATCTAACCCACTATTCCCCGAGCCCGGCCATTACGCTTTTTCGCTCCATATCAAATGGGGATCGGCCCTACCTCGGAACCTTCGAGGAATTGCTGCACGATGGGGTTCTGCGATTTGCGTATCTCTTCCACCGTGCCGTAGTCGATCACGGCTCCTTCGAAAAGCATCGCTACGTAGTCGGCCATCATGTAAATGGACTGGAGATCGTGCGAGATCACCACGGCGGTTGAGTTGAGCTGCTTGCGCAAGCGCTTGATCGTGTCGGTCAGTAAATGCGTGACGATAGGATCGACCCCCGTCGTCGGTTCGTCGTAGAGCACGAGCTGGGGATTTGTCACAACCGCGCGCGCAAACCCCGCGCGCTTTAACATTCCTCCGGAAAGCTCGGAAGGCATATTGTTGTAGGTGTGCGCGAGTCCGACGCTGTCCAGCGTCTTCATTGAGATGTCATATATCTCTTTTTCCGAGAGTGTGGTGTGTTCGCGCAAGGGCAACGAGACGTTCTCACCCACGGTCATGCTGTCGAAAAGTGCCGCAAATTGGAACGCAAAGCCGATTTTCGTACGGAGTTCGATCAGCTGGCTTTCCCGCATATGGCAGATATCGTTATCGCGCAGGTACACATGGCCGCTATCGGGGCGTATTAATCCATCCAATAAGCGCAAAATCGTCGATTTTCCGGCACCCGACATGCCGATGACACACGTAATGGAGCCCTCGACAATCTCCAGACTACAACTCTTTAAAACGACGCGGTCGCCGAAGCGAATGGCAACATCTTCGAGTCGTGCAATGACGTCTGCCATCAGGCGCCCGCGTACAAGAAGTACGACATCACGAAATTCAGGATGAAGATCAAAATAATGCAAGTAACGACCGCGCTTGTCGCCGATCGCCCGACGCCTGCCGCACCACCCGTGGTCGTCAATCCCTGATACGCGCCAACCATTGCGATGACGATGCCGAAGACCAGTGCCTTCAGCAATCCTTTGACCACGTCCAGAAAACCAACCGTTTGCCGTGCCGAGGACATAAAATCTTCATATCCGATATGCGCTTGCTGGTGTGCGATCCACTCACCGCCCATCACGCCGACAACATCCGCAAAGATCGTCAGCAACGGCAGCATGATCATCAGCGCAAGCAGCCGCGGCACCACGAGGAACCGTACCGGTGCCAGCCCCAGCGACTTCAATGCTTCGATCTGTTCGGTCACTTGCATCGAGCCAAGCTCCGCGGCGATCGCGGCGCAGACGCGGCCCGCAACCACGACCGACGTCAGCATGGGGCCCAGCTCGCGCACGTTGGTGTACGACACGATGCCACCGACGAAGCTTCCGAAGCCGTATTGCACCGCTTGGACCGCCGACTCGAGCGAGAATACCATTCCGGTAAATAGCGATGTGAGCAAAACGATAATGAGGGACTGGTAGCCGAGCAAATAACATTGCGTCACGGTCTCCGCAAAGCGAATACGCAGCCGGAAGATCGTTTTGATCGTTTCCCAGCCCAAAAGCGTAATACCGCCGGCGTACTCCAAGATCGCATTGATGCGACGGCCGATCGATTCAAGCAGGCCGACGCTAACGCGTTCGACGACTTGCTCGGCCTCGGTGGGCTCGGACGGTTTAGTTTCGCCCAGAGCCTGCGACACCGTCGAGATCCTTGAGCACACTCTGCGTAGCTTCGATCCGTTTCACGACCACGCCACGTTCGGCAGTAAGATTGAAATGCACTTGGTTTACTCGCTCGAGCCGCTTATCCACATCACGCAATTGCGCGTAAGCTTCTTTTGAGAAGGCGTTAAAGTAGCGGCGCACGGCCGCCAAATACTCGTCTCGAACACTATCCGCAAGCGTGCCGCCGGCGAATGCCGCCTCCGCCTTCTTCTGCGCGCTCTTCATCGCGCGGTCCGTAATATGAAACTCGCCGACACGCGCAATCAGCTGGCGCAAGCGATCTTCATCGTGCATGCGCAAGCACGGGGAAACCGAGCGGCTCAACGATGTTGCGTTGAATGGCGAGCAGCTCGCTAATTCCGCTTTCCGCGAGCTTTAACATCGCGTCGAGCTCGGCATGCGTAAACGGCGTTGCCTCTGCAGTCCCCTGCAGTTCGGTAAACTTTCCCGAGTCGGTCATAAAGACGTTTAGGTCGACATGCGCGCGGCTATCTTCGTCATATGCCAGGTCGAGGAGCATATATCCATCGACGATGCCCACGCTCGTTGCCGCGATCTGTCCTATAAGCGGCCATTTCGCAGCGGATTTTGCATCGAATCGCTCGAGCAGCGCGAGCGCCAGCGCGACCCAAGCACCCGTCACGGCCGCTGTTCTCGTTCCGCCGTCGGCCTGAAGCACATCGCAATCGAGCCAAATCGTTCGCTCCCCCAGTTTCGCCATGTCGGTGACTGCGCGTAACGCGCGCCCGATGATGCGCTGAATCTCGTGAGTGCGCCCACCCGGCCTTCCTTTTGAAACTTCGCGCTGCGTCCGTTCTTGCGTGGCGCGCGGCAACATCGAGTACTCGGCGGTCACCCAACCCGTGCCGCGACCTTTCATCCACTGCGGAACGCGATCTTCAATTGTCGCAGCGCAGAGCACGCGCGTGTTGCCGAGTGTTATCAGTGCGCTTCCCTCGGGATACTTCAAATACTGGGGTTCGATTGTCACCGGGCGCAGTGCGTCGAGCGCGCGGCCATCGCTGCGGATCATTTGCGCGACGATTTCCGGCGCCGGCCCGCGATTTTGATCACGTTTGATG
>DASYYA010000103.1:0-18002 GCA_035934355.1 Candidatus Rubrimentiphilum sp.
ACGACTTAGCAGCTGCGCGGCAGACGTTTACGCGTGAGGAGCTTGCGCGACGCGAGCGATCGCTGTGGCGTTACACCGAACTTCTACCGCTCCGCGAACCCGACAAACGCATCGAGTTTCAAGAGTCGTTTACGCCGGTTATTCCGCTTCCCGGGTTGCGAGCCGAGCTGGATGTCAGCGGGCTGTTCGTCAAAGACGAAGGATTGTTACCGACCGGCTCGTTCAAAGCTCGCGGCGCTGCCGTCGGTATTTCGCGCGCGCGGGAGCTGGGCGTCGAGCGTTTCGCGATGCCGACCAATGGAAACGCCGGCGGCGCGTGGGCGGCTTACGCAGCGCGCGCCGGCATTGACGCCTACATCGTCATGCCGCAGAGCGCACCCGCGATCAATAAGGTCGAGTGTGTGATCGAAGGTGCCAAAGTGTGGCTGGTTGACGGATTGATCGGTGACGCAGGGCGCATTGTGGGCAAAGCGGTTAGCTCGTTCGGTTTCTACGACGCCTCGACGTTAAAAGAACCGTATCGCATCGAAGGCAAGAAGACGCTGGGCTTTGAGCTCGTGGAACAATTCGATTGGCACGTTCCCGATGTGATTCTGTATCCGACCGGCGGCGGCGTCGGGCTGATCGGCATTTATAAGGCGTTGCTCGAGCTGCAAGAACTTGGTCTGCTTGACGAACGTCTGCCGCGTTTTGTCGTCGTTCAAGCCGAAGGCTGCGCTCCGATTGTCCGGGCTTGGGAGCAGCACCGCCGCGAATCTGAACCTTGGCAGAATGCGCACACCGTTGCGTTTGGAATTAATGTGCCCAAAGCGCTCGGCGATTTCTTAGTGCTCGACGCCCTGTACGCATCCGGCGGAAGCGCCGTCGCAGTAAGCGATGATCGCATTTTGCAAATGCAACAGCGCGTCGGATCGCAAGAAGGAATGTTGCTCTGTCCCGAAGGCGCTGCCACAATTGCGGTCATTGAAACATTGCGCCAACAGAATTGGATCCGTTCCGGCGACCGCGTTCTTGCGATCAACACCGGCTCCGGGTTAAAGTATTCCGATGTTACGCCGGTCAGTCTGCCATTGCTGCCGCGCGACGGCGAGATCGCCGTTTCGGAGCATACAGATAGATCAGGACGCCGATAACGGTGGCGACCGCCATCTGAAACGCGGGTTGGAACCACAGCGCCTGCCCCGGGGCCGACATGACGATTGAAATCGCGAACCACAGCGAGAACGCCATGATCCCGGCACCCACCGCGAAACGCCAAATGCGCACCGGGCCGGGATAACGCCACATCCCTAAACCGATCAAGAAGAAGACAACCATGGATGCCAGCACACGCAGGTTGACGCCGAATACATAACCCCGCGGCAGCGATTCTAACAACGTGAGCGATCCGAGAATGGCAGCGACCGTAAGCGCAAGCACCGGCGTTTGAAAGCGGACATGAGTGACGGCAAAGCGCGCGGGAATCAAGCCGTCTTGCGCCCAGGCATAGATCCAGCGCGATTGCGCCAGCATCACCGGCAGGAACGTTTTGATCACGATGACGGCGACGAAAACATTCATTAGCGACGCCAGCCAATTCGGCATCACCATTCCTAACAAACCGGTCGACGTTGTGTAGGTGGTAAACTTGAGCGCACTCAGTCCGGCGATCAACTGCCACGGCACCGAGTGGTACACCCCAAAGGCAAACAGCGTGTAGATGACGGTCACGAGCGTTACGGCAATCACCACGGCTTTTGACAACGCGCGCTGCGCGTTAATCGCTTCGCCGCCGGTTTGCGTTGCGGTGGATAATCCCAAGTATCCAAAGAACAAAATCGGAAGCGCGCGGCCGAACGCCGCGGCCAGGTCCACGCGAGATGCCGGCGAAGCGGCGGCCGCACGTTGCGCCGAAATGTGCAAATGCGCTTGCATTGCAAGCGCGAACGTGCGGGGATCGGTTGAAAAACCGTAACCGATCACCACGCAGGCGACAACAATGACAAACACCATCGCGATCACGACGAGCGTACCGGCGATATGCACGCCGCGAACGTGAATCAACCAAACGCCCCAAAGTAGAACCAGGCCGGTGACCAAAGTGCCAAGCGGCGACGAGAGCACCTGCGCTGCCCCCAGGGATCCAACGGCAGCGCAGGCATTGGCCAGAAATTTTGGTGCTGTATAAGAAAGTGTCCCGAGCGAACCCGTGAGACCGAACCACGCCAAGAACGTCGCGAGAAATCCGAAGAATGGATTGATGGCGCCCGAGATGATCACGTACTCGCCGCCCGCGCCGACGAGTCCGGCCGCAAAGAAATAACGATAGGCGATCACCGTCATGTACGTCAGCGCGCCACCGACGACCATCAGCCAGGGCACCATGTCGCCCACGCCGGGCACGGTGGCTTGGATCTGTGTGGAGACGAAAAACAAACCGGCCGCGATTTCGTTGGTGACGCCGAACGCCACGACCGGCCAAATGCCGAGCGCGCGGCGCAGCCCGCCAATCTCGATCATGGCGGCCGCATTCGGCGCAAAGAAAAAGAGCCCGGCTTCGCCGGACTCGGGTAAACTATTGCGGTGAAGGCGTTGGACCGGGCCGGCGCGGCATAAATCCTCCGGGCGGACCAAAGCCGCCGCGACGCATTATTCCGAAGCCAGGCTCCATCGGTCCGTGTCCGATCGCAAGCATGAGCAGCAGCTCACCCGGATCCATCATACGCGCAACGCGCGGTGCGTGGCTGGGACGACCCATCATTTGATCGCGGAACGAGCGCTGTTGCGCCATGAAGGATTGCTCGGCGGCAGCGATGGCGTTACGTTCGCCGGACGAAAGCGCGGCGTCCAAACGCTGCGCAGCGGCGCGCGGATCGGGACTCGGCGCGATCGCCAATTGGCCGACAAGCGAAGCCAAAAGACTACGATGCGCCGGCGTCAACGCGGCCAAAACATTTGCGCGAAACTGCCGGTGCAAAGCTTCGTGGCGTTGCATGTTCTGACGCATCATTTGGAAATCGGGATGGCGCGGCATGTTTGGCGTGGGCGTCGCTTGCGCGAAGGCGAGCGCCGGTATGGCCGCAATGATTCCAAAGAGGACGAAGAGTCTTTTCATGGTTCTAGTTCTAAGATTGCTTGCCGGGAATTTCCTGAGAAAGCGCGGTGCCTCTTGTTTCGGGAAGAAATCCAAGCGTCGCGATCACAACCCCGTAGGCAGCGGCGGCGATCAACGCCATTGCCGTACCGATCGGGAGCCGAGCGGCAAGCGCGCCGATCGCCCAGGGAGCAAAACCCGCAACGCCGCGCCCGAAGTTGTAACAAAAACCTTGCCCGGCGCCGCGAGCCGCATCCGGATAGAGCTCGCTCAGATACGGACCAAAACCGCTGAAGATTCCGGATGCAAAAAATCCAAGCGGAGCGCCCGCAATCAAAAGTTGTTCGTTTGAACTTACAAAGTAGAGATACAGCGGAACCATGATCGCGGAGCAAATCGCGAAAAACGCAAACGTTTGCCTCCGTCCCCAACGATCGTTAAAGAATCCCGAGGTCAAATAACCCGCGAATGCACCCGCAATCACCAAGTAGACATACGCACCGCTGGTAACCGCTGCGAGATGGCGTTGCGTTGCGAGATATGTGGGCAGCCACGTGAAGAGCGCATAATACCCGCTCTGCGCTCCGCTCGAGAGAACGGTGAGCAATACCGTCGTGCGCAGCAAAGGTCCGCGAAAGATATTCCCCAGCGTCAGCAACTTTTGCGAGCGAAAACGCGGCGCATCTTCGGTTTGCCCGCGAATATAGAGCAAAACGAACGCGGGCAAGATGCCGATGAAAAAAAGGTAGCGCCATCCCGGATTCGACGGCGCAAACGTAAAGACAATCTGAAACGCAAGCGTCGCTGCGAGCCATCCGATTGCCCACGCGCTTTGCACCAGACCCAAGGTGCGTCCGCGACGATGCGCCGCCGCCCACTCGGCAATGAACACGGCGCCTACGGCCCATTCGGCCCCAAAGCCAAATCCTTGTAGCGCGCGCGCAACTGCAAGCTGCGCATAGTTTTGCGCAAAGCCGCTGACAAAAGTGAAAAACGAATACCAGGCGATCGAAATCATCAGGGCGTTTTTGCGGCCGATGCGATCGGCGAGCGTTCCCATAGCGATGCCGCCGGCGGCGCTTGCCACCAGCGTATACGTTGCAAGCAGTCCACCTGCCGATTTGCTTAGCCCGAATGTAACGAGAATTGACGGCAGTGCGTAAACGTAGAGCCAAAAATCAAACGAATCGAGGCCCCAGCCTAAAGCTGCGGCCCACACCGCTTGACGCGGCGCACTGCGTGACATCGCGGGAACTTTCTTGCTACGCGCGCAATGGCAGACCTTCCATGACCGATGCACAACGCTTGGCAAACGCGCTCAACCCGCTGACGAAGATGCCGCAATTCTCCTACACGAAGGCGCGGGCTGCCGCGCGAAGTGAAGCCGCGGTCGATTGGCCCGCAACGCGCGCGCGCAACGAAGATTTCAATCCCGAGGTGGATGGCTGCGAAACGTTTGTGATGCGCGACGGAAGCGTCTGCGAATGGCTTCCGGGGCAGTATCGTTATGTGGCCCGGTCGCTTTAAAACATCAGGGTTGAGAGCTCGCCGGCTTTCCAGAACCCGAGCCGCGCATATAAGGCGAGTGCCGGCGCATTGAAATCATTCACGTAAAGCGATAGTGTAGGAACTTCCCGGAGCAGCGCGCCGCAAATCTGCGACATCGCCGCTGCACCATATCCGCGACGGCGCAGATGTGGCGGCGTCCAGATGCCTTGCAATTGCAACGTGTGTGAACTGCGCGGACCGGCATTGCAGAAAAAGCAGAGCCCTTCGGCGGACTCGCCGACCCACCAGGTTCGGCGCGCGACGGCCGCGCGCACGCTCTCATCAAAGTCTCGCGAACCGGCGCGCGGATCATATTCCAACTCTTCTTGGATCATCGCGGCAGAGTTATCGGCGACGATCTTCCATTCGTTCGGTTTTGCCAAGCGTGCCGCTACCGTAGCATCCGGCTGCAACTCAAGCGCGGCTTTGTCGACTGCGAGCAACGGCTGACGCTCACGCACCAGCCGGGGTGGAGCGTGCCACCCACGGATCCGGTCCCAGTATCTTTGGACAACTCCTCGTTCGCCCACGATCATCGCGTCGTTGGGGTTCGATCGCGCCAGCTCGGCGAAGGCCTCAATGGCGGCATCGGTGTTTGCCGCCAGCACCATGTGCCGTGCGAAAAAGGCGACGCCCGCCACGGTTGGTCCATCCTTATAAATGTAGATGGACGCGCCGGCGAAGGGGCGCAACGGCGACGCGATCGCCCAGCTCAGAAAAACGTTTTCGTAGGGTGCCGCATCGAGAAAATCGAGCGCGGCAGCTTCGTCGCCTGCGCTCAAAAGCGTAACGCCCGGTTTTTTTACGTCAGTTTGACGACGAATGTGGGCTTGCTCGTTGGCTGTTTACTTCCGCCATCGGGCTCCATGCTGACCGCAACTTCGACCACTTTTGTCCCTTGCACTGGGATCGGGAGCACTGCGATTCCGCCGCGATCGGGCATGAACGTTACCGATGGCGTCATGCGAGTGGCGCCCGGCCGCATGATCCACGCTTGATAGACTTTGCCGCGCGGTGGCATCGCCATGGTTTGCATCGCAATGTAGAGACGATTGCCGCGACGCACCACTTCGCCGCCTTCGACCGCGTAATGTTGTGAGTCGCTCGACGTCAAATCCGCCAGCTCTTCCCGTTGTAGGGCAACCTGACGGTTGAGCAAACGCGCATGCGTTGCGAACTGCGCGACTTGCAGTTGCGATTGATGCAATTGTTCGTTGAGTGAAATATTAAACACGGAGGTGATGAGCGCGATCGCTAAGCAAGCGGCCGCAACTGCGTACGCAGGCCACACGATGGGCCGCACCGCGCGCATCTCGCCGACGTTGGCGAGCCGCGGTATCGCTTGCGGACGAATGGTATTCATGATTCGCGCTTTCAGCCGTGGATTCGGCACGACCGCACCTGCCGCGCGATCCGCGCATGCTTCCGCGCTGTAAGCCACCGCATCGACCGCCGGTTTGAGCCGTTGATATTCACGCGTGCATTCCGCGCAGGTCGCCAAATGCGCGCGCACGGCTGCGGCTTCATCCGCCGGCAGCGCGCCTAATGCGTAGACGGCGACGTCGTCAAGCATTGCGTCGTGCGCGGTCATGCGATCACCGTTTGTTCCAGAGCTTCACGCAACCGTCGAAGCCCCGTCCGAATGCGCGTTTTGATCGTGCCAAGTGGAATGCCCGTACGTTGTGCAATCGCCGCATGGGTTATACCACCGAAGAAGCCGAGTTCGATCGGCTCGCGTTGCTCCGCCGGCAGCGTCGCGACTGCGTTGCGCACGGCCTCGGCGTCCAACGCGGAAAAAGCTCGCTCTTCCAGCCAATCCCCATCCGGAATGCTCTCGCTGAGCTCCGCTGCAGCAGGCGAGCGCCGCCGTAGAACGTCAACCGATTGGTTTCGCGCGACGCGCGCGATCCAGCCGGAAAAATTTCCATCCACAAACCGTTCCGGATTGCTCCAAATCTTCAAGAAAACCGACTGCGTTACGTCTTCGGCCGCGGCGGTGTCGCCGAGAATGCGGTATGCAATCCCGTAGACCAGGCGGTGGTGTGTATCGTACAATGTTTCGAACGCGCCCGCGTCGCGCTCTCGCACGCGCGCCATGAGTCCGGCTGCGTTTTCCACTGCGCCCTGTTTCGCTCCATTGGAAGGTTCCCCCGGCAGGGTAACGCTCCGGCGGGCTTCGTGGATTTAAACGTCGTAGCTCTGCGCGCATGGATGCCGTCGAGCAGATACGCGCGGAGATTCCGGATTTTCCCGGATGCGACAGCGAAAATGAATGCCGGCTCTCGGACGAGCAGGTGCGCGCGTACGCGGGCGAACGGCTTGCCTTGGTCGATCGCAAAAAGCTGCCCGCTGAGGTCGGCGATCTCTACGACCAGCTGCTTTTTCGTTGTGAATTCACGAATCAAGATGCGTTCCGCGTTTTCGCGGAAGATCGCAGCGGAAGCCGCGTGGCTGCGGTGCTCGATGCGGACGCCGCGATGGTTGCCGCAGCCAAGCAGATCGATTCGAACGCCGAAGGGATTGCAGAAAAGTTGAAGGCGCTCTCTGACGCATTCGATCGGCGCGACGCCGCAATGAAGCAAAGCGCGTAATGTTCATCCTGGCCGCTATCGCATTGCATGTGCTGCCGTTGCCGCAGTCCACGACAACGTTTCCGTGCTCCATGCCGATAACACGCTCTTTGCGAGTCTCGGCAAATTTCGATGCTGCCGCTCTGGACGAGATTAACGAACGCTGGAAGGCATTACACATCGCGCCGCTGCTTCGGAGTTCGGCTGCCGATATTCGGGTCGTGCATCTGCCGATGCCGGCGCAGTCTTACGCGCTTCGCGTTTTGTCATCCCGAATAGAGGTTCGCGCCGGTGACAGCGATGGAGCGTTTTATGCGGCGATGACATTGGCGCAATTGCCGCAGCGCGCCGGCGCAAAGTGGATTCTTCCGTGTGTGAACATTTCCGATGCGCCGGCGTTGAAGTGGCGCGTGCTGAGCGATGACGTTTCTCGCGGCCCGCTGCCGACAATGCGCTATTTCAAAGAGCGCATTCGCACCATCGCTGCATTTAAGATGAATGGCTACTCGCCGTACATGGAGCACGTCTTCGTCGATCCGCGCAATCCGCTCCCTGCTCCGCTCGATGGAATCACGGCCGCGCAGCTGCGCGAGCTTTCGCTGTACGCGCGCCAATATCACGTGGAGTTCATTCCCGAGCAGCAGACGTTCGCGCATATGCACAACACACTGGCGGTCGAAAAGTACGCCGCCGCCGCCGAGCTGCCGCACGATTTTCTCTTAAGCCCAGCTTCACCGCTCTCGTTGGAGTATCTCACGCAGCTCATACGGGACGAACTTGCCGCCGTGCCGCATCCGCGGTTCTTTCACATCGGTTCAGATGAAACGTCGGTGCTGGGACAAGGTCAGAGCCAGGCGCTGGTCCAGCAGCGCGGACTCAGCAGCGTGTATTCCGAGCATATCCGCCTGATGAATCAAATCATCGCGCCGTCGGGAGCCCGAGTGATGCTTTGGGATGACGGCATTGAAAACGATCCCGCAATCATGAAGCTCATTCCCAAGAACGCGGTGATTGTCAACTGGCATTACGGCGCCGAGCAGAGCTTCATGAAATATATCAACCTGCTGGCTTCGGGTGGATTTTCGCAGATGGTTGCGCCGGGTGCCAATAATTGGAATCAGATCTATCCCGACATTCATGCCGCCCTGACCAACGAGCAGCGATTCATTGACGAAGGCAAAAGCGCGCACGTGTTTGGGCTTTTTCAAACCGTGTGGCACGACGACGGCGAGTCCCTATTCGAAGCGACCTGGTATCCGGTGCTCTATTCGGCAGCCGCGGCGTGGGAGCGCCGTTCTGTCAGCCCGTCAAGATTTCAAAGTGATTTTCCGGCCGCGTTCTTCGGTGTGGACGATTCACGATACGGGCGCGATATCGCCGATCTCGCCGATGTCCAAGCTGCCATTGCCGACTCGTACACATACCCCAGCAATTATCTCTTTTGGGTCGATCCGTTCGATCCGCACGCCGCGGCGCACATGCAGAAGCTGGATCTGCGAAGGATTCGACTCCAAGCCGAGGAGGCCGAGCAACATTTGTTACAAAACGTGCCGCCGCTACACGCAAATGCGGCGCGTGTCATGTTTTTGGCGGCGCGCAAATACGATGACATCGGGCGTAAGTTTCAAGCAGCGCAAGAGATTCGTGATTATTACGCGGAGGCGATAAATCGCAATGGGCAACCGCAGAGTCCGACCGGCCGCGATCTCGCCTGGGTGAAATATTGGTTTTGGGAGTTGCGCGACCGCTTCGAAGAGATCGATCCGCTTTACGCTTCCGCGTGGCGGTATGAAAACCGCGAGAGCCACCTAGCGAGCAATTTGGAACGATACCGCATTGCCGCGCAGCGCAACATCGATCGCGCCGATAGAACCTATGCGGCGACGCTCGCTCGCGGCGCCGGCAAGCCCTTGCCGCCGCTCGACGCCATTTTAAACCCGTGACTGCGCTCTTCATTCTGATCGTTTTTTTGGTCTTTGCGTCGCTGATGTACGCGCGCGTCATTCCAGCTTTGCTCGCCGTTCCGGCAATGGCGGTAATCATGGCGCTGGTTGCCGGCGTGCCGCTCGCGGGCGTCGGCACGATCGTCGTTACCGGTGCAGCGGCGCTTGCCCCGGTGTACGTTGCGGTGATCTTCGGCGCGATGCTCGGGCGCGTTACGCTCGATTCGGGCATCGCGCGCAGCATCGTCAACTTTGCGGCGGAGTTCGGCGGCGAACAGCCCATGGCGGTGGCGCTGGCGCTGAGCGCGGTGGTAGCTTTACTCTTTGTCTCGCTCTCTGGGTTAGGCGCGATCATTATGGTTGGATCGATCGTGTTGCCGATTATGATGACGGTCGGCGTTCCGCGCAAGATCGCGGCAACGTTGTTTCTCATGGCCTTCGCGCTCGGATTCATCTTTAATATTGTTAACTGGAAATTTTATACGCAATATTTTTCCGTCAACCAGCAGCAAATGTACGGCTACGCGATCGTGCTGGCAGCGATCGACGCGGTCGCGCTGGTGATTTATGCAGTCGTTTCATTTCGGCGATCGCGAGGCTACGCGACTTGGGCGGTGCGAACGGAATCGCGGGCGCGATCCGTGCCGGTGTATGCGTTGATTACGCCCGTGCTGCCGATCGTGCTCTACTTTGCGCTGCATCTGGATCCCATCTTGGCTTTCGCACTCTCAGCAATCTACGGAGCCGTTACGACCAGCCCGAGGAACACCATTCCGACGCTCACCGCGGCGGCAGTTCGCGGACTCGAGGATGTGGCGCCCGCAATTATTCTTTTCATCGGAATCGGCATGCTCTTTACGGCAACCCACGCGCCGCAGTTTGTGGTAGCGCTGCATCCGTTGGCCGCGTCGCAAGCGCTGCGCAATCCCTTCGTTTACGTTGCAATTTTTGGCGTGCTCAGCCCGCTGGTGCTCTATCGCGGTCCACTTAATCCGTTCGGCATCGGCATCGCCGTATTCACCGTGCTGCTCTCCGGGCACGTCTTGCCGCCCGTGGTTCTGGTCGCCGCGATCATGGCCGTCGTTCAAGTGCAGAACGTGTGCGATCCCACCAACACCGCGAATGTCTGGATCGCCAACTTTACGGGCGTGCAGATCGTGGAGATTACCAAACGCACGTTGCCGTACCAAGTTGCCGTGGCGATTATTGCGTGCATCGTGGTTGTGACGGGAACGCCGCGGCTGTTCGGCATGCATCCGTTTGCCGCGGCGATCCCGAGCGCATCGGCCCAAACGCTTTCTCCCAGCGAACCGGCGGGAATGTTCGCGAATGCCGGCGCTGTGCGCCACATCGCGGTCGGCAGCGACGATACGCCCGACGCGCGGCAAGCCGCGGGCGCCATTATTGCCACACTCGGTGCGAACAATCGTGGATTGCAAGTCTTCGCGCTGCGTGATGACCCGAACGCAAACGATTGCGCGCACAAGTCGTACGCGGCTTACGTGAATGCGACCTCAACGCGCTTTTCTTTAGTGGAGGGAACCGACGTCGATATCGGCGTTCAACTCTTTGACTGCGGGGGCTGGGAAGCCGGCGAATGGCACGAACACGCGGTATTCGCGGAACCGGCGGCTGCAAATGTTGCCCAGCTGGCGGTCGCCGCGACAAAACGCCTGATCTCATGGACGGATGCCAACGCTTCGCGCTGGCAGCATTTGATCGGCGAAGGGCTGGCGTATGCTCCGGGAGATCCGCCGAGTTACTACTACACGCTCTATAAAACGGCGGATGGAAATATGCGCGCGTACGTGAGGGCCGGCGGCCCCGCCTATGCCGC
Source organism: Candidatus Rubrimentiphilum sp. (assembly GCA_035934355.1). Lineage (GTDB taxonomy): Bacteria > Vulcanimicrobiota > Vulcanimicrobiia > Vulcanimicrobiales > Vulcanimicrobiaceae > Rubrimentiphilum. The sequence continues at coordinate 10,972 of DASYYA010000103.1, forward strand.
CGGAATGCGCACCAACGACATCGTCAACAAGCTCGACGGGTTGGAATGGTGGCAATACGGGACGTATCAAACACAAGCTCGCGCCTATGACGGCAAACCCCACTCGTTTGTGTTAGATCGCAACGGCACGACCCTGACGGTGCAGCTTGGCGCGCCATTTCCGGCGTGAACCCAAACCCAACCGAACGTTTTAGTTCGCGCGCAGAAGCTTACGCTGCGAATCGCCCGAGTTATCCGAGCGCGGCCATCGACGCATTGCTGCACGAGCTTCCGCCGGTACAAAATCTTTGGATCGCCGATGCCGGAGCCGGCACCGCGATCGCTTCGCGATTGCTCGCCGAGCGCGGCGCGCACGTCTATGCCGTCGAACCCAATGCAAGGATGCGCGCGCAGGCGCAGGCGCATCCTCTCATCACATGGATCGACGGTACCGCCGAAGAGACGCGGCTGGCAGAGGGGGCCGTGGATATTGCCGCTGCCTTTCAGGCCTTTCACTGGTTCGACCCGGAACGTGCGATTGCCGAGTTTCGCCGAATCAGCCGCCGGCGAATCGCTTTGTTACAATATGAACGCAACGAACGGGATAGTTTTACGGCCGCGTATGCGGCGCTGGTGCGCCGGTATGCGATCGACGATACCGAAAATCGCCGTCTGCAGGCGTTAGAAAATTTCGCGCGGCTCACCGCACCGACTTGCCACCGCTATGAGTTTTTCTATGCTCAAGAGATGATGCTCGATCAGATGCTCGGGCGCCTCGCCTCGTCGTCATACCTGCCGCAGGAGGGAGAGGCAGCAGTCGAACTGCGTTCCGAGGCCACAACGATCTTCCACCGGTTTGCCGGCAAGTCACGCGTTTCGATGGCAATGATCTGTTATGTGTTGATCGCCGATGCCTAAGTTGCGGCTGGGCGTGGACGTCGGGGGAACGTTTACTGATGTCGTGGCGATCGACGCGGTGACGCGAGAAGTTGTCGCGCGCATCAAAGTGCCGACGACGCACCGCGCTGCCGAAGGCGTTGCGGCTGGAATCGTTGCGGGAATTCAGCAGCTGCTGAGCAGTAACACTATCGATCCGGCTGAAGTGGCATTCATTGCGCACTCGACAACGCAAGCCACGAATGCGTTGCTGGAAGGCGATGTCGCGCCCGTCGGCGTGCTCGGATTACTCAATGGGCTTGCAGCTCTGGCGCGCCGTCAGATCGTTTTTGGAAAACTGGAACTCGCGCCGGGAGCGACGTTTGCACCGCAATTTGCTTTTGCAAAAGCGCAAGACGCGCAGCAGGTCACAGAAGCCGTTTTACGCATGCGCGAAAGCGGCGCCGAAAGCATTGCCGCGTCGCAAGCGTTCTCCGTCGATCGCCCCGAGGGTGAACAAGCCGCTGTCGCCATCGCCAAAGAAGCCGGTCTCTTTGCAACATCGGGCCACGATGTCAGCACGATGTACGGCTTGCGCGCGCGCACGCGCACGGCGGCGATTAATGCGGCGATCCTTCCGCGCATGGTGAAGACGGCACGAATGACCGACGAGGCGGTGCATCGCGCCGCGATTACCGCGCCGCTGATGGTCATGCGCAGTGATGGAGGCGTGATGGACATCGGTGCAATGGAACGCCGTCCGATCTTGACGCTCCTCTCCGGGCCGGCCGCGGGCGTCGCCGGCGCGTTGCTGCATGAGAGCGTGACCGACGGCATCTTTATCGAAGTCGGCGGAACGAGTTCGGATTGCTCGGCGATTCGAGCGGGAATGCCGCAGATGCGTCCGGCGCGCGTCGGTGGACATCGCACGATGCTTCGAACGCTTGACGTGCGCACGTTGGGAATCGCGGGCGGTAGTCTGATTCGGGTTGCCGGCGGCAAACTTATGGATGTTGGACCGCGCTCAGCACACATTTCGGGTTTGGAGTACGCGAGTTTTGTTTCGCCGGATCGCTTGGCCGGATCTTCGGTTGTCGCATTTGCGCCGACGCCGCACGATGCACGCGATTATATGGCGCTCGCGGTTCACGACGGTTCGCGAATCGCGATAACGCCGACATGTGCCGCTAATCTGCTCGGCTATGTTCCTGCGGACGCTTTTGCTTTTGGAAATCGCGACGCCGTTGTCGCGGCATTCGATATTCTTGCGCACCACTTACATGCGAAACCGGAAGCGATCGCCAAAGAAATCCTTGACATTGCGTCCGGCAAGCTGTTGGCGACGATCGAAGAACTGATCGCGGACTATGCCCTCGATCGCGCGACGCTCGCGATTGTGGGCGGTGGCGGGGGCGCCGCCGCGCTGGTGCCATATGCCGCCAAGCGCAGCGGGCTCGAATTTCGCTTGGCGCGCGATGCGGAAGTGATCTCGCCGATCGGTGTGGCACTCGCGCTCGTGCGCGAGGTCGTGGAGCGGACGATCGTCGATCCGACTGCCGATGACATCCTACGCATACGCCGCGAAGCGCAAGATGCCGTGATTGCGGGCGGAGCCGCGCCCGAAAGTGTCGAGACGGTGATCGAGATCGACACGCAGCGAAACTTTGTGCGCGCGACCGCGTCGGGTGCAACCGAAATCGCTGAAACGGCCACGCATCGATTGCTGGACGATCAACAGCGATTGCACGCTGCGGCGCGCCTCATGCGCGCCCAGCCCGAAGAGGTTCGCGCAGTGGCCCACACGCGCGGCTTAACCGTTTATTCATCCGGCCGCATGCTGCGCGTCTTGGATCGCGCCGGCGTCGGGCGGCTTGGATTGCGAGACGGGACAGTTAAGGTGACCGTCGCAGCGCGCGCCGGCGAAGATCTCCGGTCGGCGATCGAGGATGCGACGGCATTCGGTGACGTGGGACGAGCACTGCCGAATCTTTACGTTTTGCACGGCGCGCGAGTCGCTGATTATAGTGGACTACTTTCAGCAGAGCAAGCAGTCACTCTCGTGCACGAAGAGCTCGCGGGACTTGAGCCGGACGCGCCTATTGTGATTTTAACGGCGCGCCGGCCCGCATAACTTTGTTTGCAGCATGCCGATACTGTAGGTATGGCACGCGTGACCGTTGAGAACAACGCGGTCAATATTGATCTGGCCACGTTGGATAAAGCTTGGTCCGTCCAGGGATCGCTGCGTATTCCGCTCGCGCATTTGAAGCTTGCAAGTGTCGAAGATGAAAGCGGCTTTCAGTACTGGTGGCGCACGATCGTCGGAACCAGCGCGCCGCCGCTGCGGATGGCCGGTTCATTTTTTTGTAGCGGCGGTTTAGCGTTTCTCGATTTTAGCGCCGGCCGCAATTGTTTGGTGCTCGAAACGCAAAACGAGCGCTACAAATTGGTCGTCATCCAAACCGACGACGATCCCGACAACCTCTCTGCCGAGATCAATCGCCGAATCGGACGAGCTTAGGCTCTTTAGTTAACGCGAGGTTGGCGCGGGGCTAAACCTTCAGCTAATTGCAACGCGACCGTGCTCTTATGGCGTCCGTAAGAGAAGTAGAAGATTAGTCCGCCGCCCAGCCAGATGATCCCGATGAACCAAACAATCGGGAAAAATCCGAACAGCACGGGATTCCCGACTTTTAAGAAGACGATCAGTCCGAACGCGGCTAAGGCCGAAAGGTACGGCAAAAAGTACGGTCCCCACGGGACGGTAAATGCACTTTTCAGTTCGGGATGCCGCTGTCGCAGAATCGGTACGGCCAGCGATGTCAGGATAAACGCAAGCAGCGTTCCGAAGTTCGTCACCGACCCCAGAATTCCGAGCGGAAAGAACGCCCCCGCGGCTGCGATACACAAACCGAAAAAGATTTGCGAGACGATCGGCGTGCGCCACGTTGGGTGGATCGTGGTGAAGCTCGGCGGAATCAGCCGGTCGCGCGACATCGCGTAAAAGATGCGCGCCTGCCCGAACATCATCACCAGCAGAACGGTCGTTAAGCCGGCAATCGCGCCGAACGAAATGATCGTACCCGCCCAGGCGAGCCCCACCGAATTCATTGCGAATGCTACCGGGAACGCGACGTTGAGTGCGTTGAACGGCACCATTCCGTTTAGGATAAACACCACGATAATGTAGAGTACGGTGCAGATCGCCAAGCTCATCAGGATGCCGAACGGCAAATCTTTGGCGGGATTGTGCGCTTCTTCGGCGCTCGTCGAGACCGCATCGAATCCAATGTAGGCAAAGAAAATGAACGCGGCACCCCCCAACATGCCGCCCCAACCGAATGGGAAGAAGCCGCCCGCGCCGGTCGTTGGTCCCGCCGGCAGATGGAAGTTGGCCGTGTTGATGTGACCAACGCCCAGTGCAATGAAGAAGAGCACGACCAGAACTTTGAAGCTGACGATCCACGCGTTCACCGTCCCCGACTCTTTGGTGCCGCGTACGAGGAGCGCCGTGATCAATAGAATGATGCCGGCAGCCGGCAAGTTTGCAATCCCAGGCACGGGATCCCAATGGCTATGTTGCCACATTTGTGGAATCGTGAGGCCGAACTGATGCAAGATGTTGGTGAAGTAACCCGACCAGCCGACGCTCACGGTGGCTGCGCCGACAGCGTATTCGAGAATCAGCCCCCAGCCGACGATCCATGCCAGCAATTCTCCGAACGTTGCGTACGTGTACGTGTACGCGCTTCCGGAGATCGGAATTTTGCTCGACACTTCAGCGTAGCAGAGTGCCGCGAGCGCGCTCACGATGCCGGCGACGATAAACGAAATCGTCAAGGATGGGCCCGCGCGCGTGGCTGATGCAACGCCGGTCAAAACAAAAATGCCGGTGCCGATGATTGCGCCGATTCCCATCGCGGTCAAGGCCCACGGACCCAGCGATCGCTTTAGCCCATGTTCGGTGTCGGCGCCTTCGGCGAGAATCGTTGCCAGAGGTTTTACGCGTGCAAGCATAGCGGGCCAATTAACCCTTCCCGGGCCACTCCCTGTTCGCCGGAGCAGCGAGCTATCTGTCGAAGGCCGCGCCGAGTGAACGAGTTCGACATCTTGGTTGTCGGCGGCGGAAATGCGGGCTGCGCTGCCGCTATCGCAGCAGCGCGTCATGGCGCGCGTACGCTGCTCGTCGAACGCTATGGTTTTTTGGGTGGGACGGCGACGGCCTCAATGGTGGGACCGTGGATGACCTTCCACTCAGGGAAACAGCGCATCGTCGGCGGCATTGCGCAAGAGATCGTCGAGCGTTTGCAACGCATGGGTGGATCGCCCGGACATCTGGTCGATTCATCGGATTATGTGCCGACCATTACGCCGTTCGATCCGGAGATGCACAAAGCGCTGCTCTTCGACATGATGCAAGAATCCGGCGTCATCTTGTTACTGCACGCATATTTTTTGCGCGCACTAATGACGGAGGGCGGTGTCGCAGGTGCAGTCTTCGCAACGGTCGCCGGCGAGCGTGAATATCGCGCGGCAATCACGATCGATGCGACGGCGGACGCGTATGTTGCGGCATCGGCTGGAGTACAAACGCAACAAGGGGATGAACGCGGGCGCGTGCAGCCGGCGACGTTGATCTTTCGATTGAGCCATGTGAACCTCGCGAAAACTGCGGCGTATCTGCGGACGCATCCGGACCAAATGCGGACATCGCTCAAAACGCACGAGCGATCTCCCGCGGCATTGACGGCCGTGGCTGGACTGTACGATCTTTGGCATACGGCGCAAAAAGACGGCAGCGTGGACATTCCGCGTGAAGTCGTCTCGTTTTTTATTACGCCGTATCCTGACGAAGTAACGGTCAACATGACGCGCGTCGTTAATATCGATCCGCTCGATCCTGACGATCTCACCCGTGCCGAGATTCTCGCGCGCGGGCAGGCGATGCAACTCTTTAATTTTTTTCGCAAACGCGTCCCGGGTTTCGAGAACGCGCGCCTTGCGGCAACGGCGACGCAGATCGGCATTCGCGAATCGCGGCGCATCGTCGGGACGTACACGCTCACGCGCGACGATGTATTGCAGGGCCGGCACTTTCCCGACGCCGTTGCGCGCAGCGCCTATCCGATCGATATTCACAATCCGTCGGGAACGGGAACGCAAACCCAGCGGCTGCAACCAGGTGAGAGTTATGAAATTCCGTACCGCTGCTTGGTCCCTGCAAGCGTTGAACGGCTACTCGTCGCCGGACGTTGTATATCAACGACCCACGAAGCGCTGGCTTCGACGCGGCTCACGCCGACCGTCATGACGTTGGGACAGGCCGCCGGAACAGCGGCTGCGCTGGCACACGCCGAGCGCGTCCGTTTGCGCGATGTGGACGCGACGAAGCTGCGCGCGGCGCTCACCGCCGATGGCGTCATTGTATGAAGATCGAATGCGCCGATCTGGGCGATTGGGGTAGCGCCGAATTGCGCTCCGAATACGATCCCGACGGGCCCGTGATCCGCATCAACTCGCGCGTGCTTGCACGCGTTGGGCCTGGCGAACGCGACGAATTTTTGATTCGCGCGATCGCGCATGAATTTTATCACCATTTAGAACATCGTGGTGTCATTCCGGTAATACCGGATCGCGAAGCGGCGGCGTCGCGGTGAAGTATTATGCGGGTATCGACGCCGGGCAGAGCGGGACCGCGGCGGTTATCGGCGACGAAAACGGTCGCGTCTTGGGACGGGGCGATGCCGGACCCGCAGATGAGATCGGGCAAGACGCATACTCGACGCGCATGCGCGATGCGTTACGCGCAGCGTATGAAAACGCGGCACGTAACGCCGGATTGGAGCCCAATATCCGCTGCGAGCGGATCGTTGCCGGCGTGAGCGGATACGAAGGCCGCGTCTACGGACATCCGCCGGATCTGCCGTGCGCACAATTGGAACTCGTGCACGATGCGATCGTCGCTCACGCGGGTGCGCTCGATGGAAAACCGGGCGTCATCGTGATCGCGGGCACCGGATCCGCCGCGTACGCCCGCAACGAACGCGCCCAAACCGCGACGATCGGTGGGTGGGGATATTTATTCGGGGATGCCGGCGGTGCATTTTGGATCGTGCGTGAGGCGATCTCGGCAGCGATGGCGGACGAAGATGAAGGCGAACCAAACGCGCTCGGTG
>DASYYA010000126.1:0-3257 GCA_035934355.1 Candidatus Rubrimentiphilum sp.
CCATGCGCCGCTTTTGGGGCCTCAGTCGCAGCCGTACACCGGACCGCGCGCAACTGGAAATACATTGCAGCCGTGGATGATGGGCCTTGTTGGTGCGACCATTACGCCGGCGCTGCTCAAAACCGCGGGGTATCCAAACGCGAAAGTGCGCGGTGTCGTCGTATTGTCCGTTGTGAATGGCACGGCCGCGCAACGCGCGGGCATCCAGCGCGGCGATATTATCGTTGTTGTGAATCGTGTTGCGGTCGTTTCAATGGAACAGCTGCTGCAATTGACGACAAATCGCCGCTCCGGCGTTGCGACCGCGCTGATATTTTTCCGCAACGGGACGCCCCTGCAAGTCTTGGTTCCGGTAAACGGATCAACCGCAACTCCACAGCAGTGGCGTCCGCCGACAATAGGCCCGGGATACGTTCGGCCGACGTCAGGGCCAGCAAACCAATCCTAGCCGCCTAGCTCCTCGCCCGTCGTCGTCACAGCAGCGCGCGGTCGCGTGTTAGTTAGGCATGGGCGCGTTGAGGAACCGGCGCACGCTGTTGGCGGCACTCGCGATTTCGCTGATCGTGCATGCCACGATCGCTTTATTCGTGCACGTGCGCCCACTTGCGGCGGAGAAATACAGCCAGCCGCTCGTCATTCTGCATTTGTATGTGCATCCAAAACCCACGCCGCGTCCACACAGACCGGTGCGCCACGTATCGTTCAACCCCATTAAAGATGTGCGTCCTGTGAACCGGCCGCCCCATGTGCAGCCGGCCCCGCATGGCGCCGTGGTTACCGTGCCGTCGGCGGAGCGAACCGGCGAACCCATTGCGCCGGGGAACACGGGGACTCCGAATACCGGCGGCACGGTTAATCAACCCGAATCAACCGCTACGCCAAAACCGGCGTGCAGTTCGCCCGACGTTGAAGCAAAAACAGTCGTTGCAATTTCGCCGGACACGCCCGATGATTCGTCGGGCCTCAGCGATGCGGTCGCCATGATCAAAGTCGATCTCGATGAGCAGGGACACGTGACGAACGTTTCTGTGTACAAGTCCACGGGGTCGCTCGAACTCGATCGCACCGCAATGGCAGCGGCCCGCCAGAGCAGCTACACGCCCGAAGAGCGCGATTGCAAAGCTGTCTCGGGTTCTTATCTCTTCAAAGTCGAGTTTAGCCAGTAGCAAGCCCTCGTAACAGGGAGTAAAATAACCGCGTTGAATCGAGGTCGGTCGCTCGCGCGCCGAGATAGCTCAGTTGGTAGAGCGTCCGCCTGAAAAGCGGAAGGTCCCCGGCTCGATTCCGGGTCTCGGCAAATGTGGCCGTCGAATAATCTTCGGCGGCTTTTTTTCAAGGAGCACAACCGATGCCCGATATTCCGGCGCTGGATGCCTTCGCGGCCCTTGATGTGCGAACGGGAACAATTGTTAACGCCGAACCTTTTCCGGAAGCGCGCAATCCCGCATACAAGCTGACAATTGATTTTGGCAACGAGATCGGGACAAAACGCTCTAGCGCGCAGCTAGCGGCTCATTATAAGGAAGAAGAATTGCTTGGAAAGCAAATTCTCGCCGTTGTGAACTTTCCACTGAAGCGGATCGCCGGCTTTGCGAGTGAGGTGCTGGTTCTGGGCGTACCCGACGCGCAGAATGCGACCGTCCTGGTTACGCCGGAACAACGGGTCGCAAACGGCGTCCGTTTATACTGACGCAGAATGAATCGATCTGAATTCTTGGCAAGCAGTAGCGCGGCTCTCATCGCCGCTGGAACTCCAGCGCCGGCGGACGTAGCAGGCGGTAAGACGTTCATTACGCCATTTGCGTCGGCGCCCTATCCGCATTCGAGTCGCGCGCAGGGACATGTGTATCAGGGAAAGCTGTATGACGCGGCCACGCATTACAGCAATTCCGATGCCGGCATTTTCATTCCGGACGGCTGGCGCCCGCAGAGTGACGCGATCGATCTTGTCGTTCATTTTTACGGCTGGAATCACGACGTCCCGAAAACCTTCGCGACATATCGTTTGCGCGAGCAGCTGGTCGCGAGTAAACGCAACGCGATTCTGGTGGTGCCGGAAGGGCCGACCAATGCCCCCGACTCGGGCGACGGGAAGTTAGAATTGGATCCCGATGGCTTCAAGCGCTTTATTACCGACGTCGCAGCGTGGCTCCAACATTCAAACCTGTCGCCGACAAACCGCGTCGGGCGGATTGTGCTAACGGCGCATAGCGGTGGTTATGGTGGTGCCGGCGGCGTCCTGATGCGCGGCGGTATGAACGACGCGATCACCGACGTGGTTCTGTTCGACGCGGCCTACGGGTATTTTGACGCGTTTGCGGATTGGGCGCGCACGCGGCAGCATCACCTGCTCAGCGTTTTTACGAGCGACACCAGCACCGGCAATGCCGCGCTGATGGGCAAGCTCCAAGGCGCCGTTCCCAACCTCTATGTGTGGCTGGCCGAGGATATGACGCTGGCGCGCCTCACCACAAGAGCACCAACATTCGTATTGACGACGAGCGTGGAGCACGACGACCTGCTGCAAAAATACGAGTGGTACTCGCTGTTTTTGCAGACGACTGCTTTAGATGCGCTTACTTAACCGCCGGATTGCGCCAGGTGTTGCCGTCGGCAAACTCGACGAACTTGATGAAACACGCGAGTTGCGATGCAAATGGGGTCGACAAGACATGCTGGTACATGGGCGTTGACGCGCTGAAGCCTACGCCGATCGACGCCTGAAAGTCATCGACCCACGAATCAAAACCCGGCGCATTGAAAACAACTTGTACGTCGCGCACGGGCCGGCCGGACGTATTGACCAACGACATGCGGCTGTTGACCGCCGCCATCGAAGGAAAACCGAACGGCGAACGGGCGAAATCGTCGGAGAAATGCAATCCCATTGCGTTCGTTTCGGCCAAACAACTGGTTATTTGAACGGGCGAACTCGCGGCTTGCGTAAAGTGCGTCGGGATTAGGTCGGCGCGAACACTCGAAAAGCAGAAGCAAAACAGAATTGCCACTAGCCCTGGGGCTAGGGCAGGCCTAACCTTCATAGCAAACCACCTTTCCCCCCTTGTCACGTCCTCGAAGCCTCGTACTCGATAGCGATCACCCGCGATTGATAGAACAAAAAAGTGAGGTTGGCCTTGGCAATACGCGCCAACGGGTCGAATTCTCCAGCCGGGACCTTAACGCTTCTCCCCGCATAGTGGACTGCGCTGTAGCCGTCGTCGAGAGGAATGACGCGCGCGTGCCCGTCGAGGGTTTGC
>DASYYA010000129.1:0-16594 GCA_035934355.1 Candidatus Rubrimentiphilum sp.
GCGTTGCCGGCAACCCCGCCAAGCCACTTACCAGCAAGGCGCGTTCGGAGAGCTAACCCGGCCGCTTAATGTCTTTCACGTTGGCCGATGCACGCGGGGAACACGTGGATTGCGGGGGCGTGTGAATTTGCTGCGGAGCCACGTGTTCTTCGGTGCATCGGCAGCAAAAAAAAATAAAAGGGACGCCCGGCAACGCTCTCCGAACGCGCCGGCGCCCCTCTTGCAGCCCCTTTTTTGGGGTTCTTACTTACCGATTTCGCTATTCATCACGGCGATGTCGAAGCTGCCAAGACCCGTCGTGTAGTCGTAACCGGGTGCGGCCGCGTAGAGTCCGTTGCTGCCGCTCAGGATGTCGTGGTATCCGCCATCGGGTTGCGTCGGCGGCGGCCCGGCGAGCACCGCGCCTGCCGTGTTTTCTTGGAAGTTGCGATAGAGCAACGGCGCGGCGAAGCCGAGTTTGTTTCCATGCGTGGATTCAAAGCGCGCCCATGTTCCGGCAGCCAGTGGCGATGCAAGACTGGTGCCGCCGGTGACGCAGGGAGTGCACGCGCCGTTTGCTGCTTGCCCGCCCCAGAGCTCCGCACCGGTTTCAAGCGATGCGTCCATGGCGACGTCCGGTAATCCGCGGAACGCTCCCGCTTGATTGACGGGTTGCACCTGTTGCTCCCAGTACGGCGGATATTCGAACTGGCTCAGTCCGCCGCCGCCGGCTTCCCACGCGTTCTCGCCTTTATAGGAGCCGTCGGAGTTGCTGAAAAGATCCGTCCCGCCGACTGCGACGACGTATGGCGATGCCGCCGGATACATCACGAACGGAGCGCCGCCCGGTGCGCCGTTGGTGTTGACGAAGTTGTTGCAATACCCGCCGTTGTCGCCCGTGGATGCGAACATCGTCATGCCTTTGGCTGCGGCTTCGGCAAGCGTCTCGTCGTCGAGTACCATCGAGCCGTCGAGGAACGGGAAGAATTCGCAGCCGCCAAACGACGAGTTGCCGATGTTGGTGTAATGCTGCGTCACCCATTTGTTGTATTCGAGCGCGATATCGGAATCCGTGAGCGACGTGGTGTCGTACAAATAGATCGCTTTCACGTTTTGCGCGATGCCGCTCGAATACGTCATGTCGAGCGTCCATTCGCCGTCACCGGCGGTGTCGGGGCTGGAGATTCCAACCTGCACGACGTTGACGGGCACTTGCGGCAAGCCGAATTTTTGCTCATTTAACCGCAGATCCGAGATGGATTGCGACACGCTGCCTTCAGCCATGATCGCAACGGGCGTGGAATTCGCGGGCGATACGCCGGCGGCGTCATAGACTTTTTGGAATGTTGACGGATCGTAGAAGCGCAAGCATTCTTGCGGCGGCGTTCCAACGCCGAAGAAGTTGCACGATGTGACTGCGGGCGTTGGTTTAAACGCTTGCATGTTGTTCAAACCCAGAACCGCAACCACGATGCCGTCAAGCGACTGCGGAACGTATGCCGGCGAGACGTTCGCAATGAAGCTCGTACCGCCACCATTAAACGAGTGAACGGATGTATTAAATGCGGTTTGCGCCTGCGCGATCGTACCGGTCGCGCTCACCATCAGGTTGTCGGGCGTGGCGCTGATGTTCGTAAATCCTTGGCTTTGCAAATAGGTTGTCACGGTCGAGACATCACTGGATGTCGGCGCATACGTGGATAAGAATGCGCCGTCGTCGAGTTGCTGGCCGCTTGCAATCGAAGATTGCAATTGCGACAGATTATGCAGTTTCAGTCCGACGACAACCGTAACGGATTGCGCCGGATTGGCCGCTCCGAGGTCGGTGGCATTGGCCACGGGGATTGCAAGCGTGTTCGTGTTTGCCCATCCCGCGGGAGCAGCAGCAACCGATGCCGTGCGGCTCGAGCCGTTCGACATCGCCGATCCCATGGGCGGCACGGTTGATTGGCCGTGCCTACTGCATGATGCCGTCACAATCCCGACGGCAATTGCCAGGGCTGCAAGTCGTTTCATTACTGAGGTTCCTCCTGCGCACTAGGCTACGTGCGGCAAAGGAGCGCTCATATACCGGAAATTGGGTAGAGCGCAGCCGAGGCTGCTCGCCTACGCTCGGCCCATGATGATTTCAGTACCGGGCGAGTGGGACTCGTACCGGCTCGACGAACTCCAGGCGCAGCTGCGTCCGGGCTACCGCGCTCAACACCTCGTGATCAACCTGGCCGGATCGCGGCACGTGACCGACACGCTGCTTGCGTCGCTCCTGGAATTGCGCAACGCACGCGAAGCCAACGGCCTCGAACCGGCGCAGATTTTGGTAAACTCGGCCTTTGTTCGGAATTTCCTCGAGCTCTCCGGATTCGACCGGCTCTTTCGCGTCTATGACGCGGTAGAGTTGTTGGTCCCCCGAGCCGCTTAGAAGCCGCGCACGCCCACGGGCGATCCTAACCCCGTGGGCAGCTGGTAACCGCTTCCGCCAATCTGCTGGAAGGCCGTCGCGTTCTGATACGAATATGCCGGACCGGTTGGATTACCGGAGAGCGCATAGGCGGCAGCAATGAGCGGCGCGCCCACGCTCGTGCCGCCGGCAACGAGCCAGCCGCCGGCGAGCGAATCGTACATCGAAACTCCGGTCTGCGGATCGGCAACCGCGGCGACGTCAACAGTTGCCCGCGTTTTACACGAAGTCTGATGCTGCCATTGTGGACGTGAGACGTACGCGCTGCAACCCTGTCCATCGTAACTCCAAGCACTTTGGGTCCACGAACCGGAGCTGCCGGAAAGTGAGGTTCCGCCAACCGAAGTGACGTACTGCGACGCAGCCGGATACAGCGGCGACGGTTGATCGCCCGAAGCCACGGTGATTGCAACCCCGGGATGATTGTAGTGCACGTCTTCGGCTGTTTCGCCTGACCATTCGTAGGCGTAATAACTGTTGCTGATTGCAACCGCGCCTGAGCCCGCGGCGAAATCGACACTTGCGCCCAAATCGTCGAGTGACGCGGAGTTCGCTTCAATTAACTCGATAGAACACGCCGGACATGTGGCGGAAACCATATCGAGATCGATCGAGATCTCTTCGCTCCAGCCCGCATCGAAGGCAGGGTAGTTCCCGGAAGAGCCTTGCTGATTGACCTTTTTGAAGCAGCCATTGAGTGTGGTGCACGGCGGCAATCCGTATGCGGCGCGATATACTGCTAAATCGGCTTCGGCGTTCGGGTCGTCATAGGCGTCGACGATAGCGACCAATCCGCCCCGATTTTGTGAGGGCAGCGAATATGCGTTTTGCAGATCGGCCGGATGCAACCCCGGAAGCAAGTTCGAGGGCGTCGTGACATCGGAGATGGGCGGAATGTTGATGTTGACCGCGATGGTGCAGGCCGCTTGCCCCGCGGTTGATAGCGGAGTGCACGCGAGCAGCGCGCCCGGTAGTCCGGTGGCTCCATTTCCTCCGGGTAGTCCAGTTGCGCCGTTGCCGCCGGGTAGTCCGGTGGCGCCGTTGCCGCCGGGCAATCCAGTTGCACCGTTCCCCGAATAGATCGCAGTGTCGGCTGCCGACCGTCCCGACGACGTGCCATAGGGAATTGTCGCCTGCGACGAGCTCGTGCAAGCGGAAAGTAACGTCGCCAAACCCACACCGAAGAGAAGACGAATGTTCAAATTACGGCTCCGTCACACCAGGCGTTCGAGGCTGTACCCAGCCCTGGCCCGTCGCTAACGCAACGGCTTCCCGCCTGCCGCTACACCCTAATTTGCGGCAGATCGACCGGATATGTGTATCGACTGTCTGGGGGCTCCGGCCGGTGTTCGCCGCAATCTCTTTGGTGCTTGCGCCGGTTGCGAGCAATTCCAGGACATTGCGTTCAGCTGCGGTCAACGAGCCGTAGGCCTCTTTAGATTCCGGGGCAATCGGGAGCGCGGCGATCATCCGGGCGATGCCGCCGAATTGCGCTGACCGCATGTTTTCCAACGCCTGAGCTAAAGAAGACGCCTCCGCTTGCCCGAGCTGGATACGCGCCAGAACCCGGACGGCGTCGGCAAAGGTTTTCAGACGCGGCGCACTTTGCCGAGCAGCTTGCTCGGCGATGAGTAAGTGTTTGTGCGCTAGAGCCCCATGCCCGCGAACGAGCTCCGCTAATGCCAAAAAGAGCTGCGCGCGGATTGCAGGCATTGCGGAGCTCGCTGTTTGCTCGATCGCCAGTGCCGCTTCGCGCAGCGCGGCGTCGCCTGCATCGTGCATTCCCGACAAAAACCCGTAAAGCGCAACCTGGGATGCCGCAAGCGCGCGGCGCTCGTTGTCGCGTTGTTGCGCCGGCGTGTCTTGGAGCAATGTGAACGCGCGGGCGAAATTGCCATGCCACGCCGCTCTGAGCGCACGCGCTGGCAAGAGCATCTCGTTGCTGGCAAGCGGGAGGGCCGCGTGGCTTTCTAGGAGCAACCGATCGAGCTCATCGAGCGCGGTTTCATCACCGCGCTCGACATGCAAATCATATGATGCGATGAGGCCATAGAGTTTGGTTTGGTCGCTTCCGCCCTTACGTGCATATTCTCCGAGCCTATCCAGGAACGCAAGCAGCGCGGCGGGATCCGCCAGCTCATTGTACGAGATGGCAAAGAGGACGCTACAAGCGCGCGCCGCTACATCGAAAAGATTGCGCGATACCGCGAGCTCGATTGCAAGCTCGGCATGTTTCCGAGCCTGAGCGGCGTCGCTGAACTGGTAGACGTATGCGGCCTGTTGGTACAATCGCGCCCGCGCGTCGTCGCTCACGTCCGCGCCGGCCGACCGGAGCGCGCGCTCGATCGTGCTGTGCGCGATGGCTAATTGCTCGTTGCGCACATACGCCGTCGCGAGCGTGCCGAGTATCGGAACGAGGAAGGCACGTGGCATGGAACGGTCTTGTGCATACGGTTCGAGCAATGCAACGGCATCACGCCCATGACGCACGAGCTCCACGGCATATCGATGGACGAGATTCAGGCGCAATGGGGTTTCTCGAGCGCCTTCGATGGCGGCAACGAATGCGGGTTCGGCGAGGTCAAAATGACCGCGCGCCGCTTCAAGCATCGCGCGGATACCGAGTACCGCGGCGTGCAGGCGCTGACTATCGTGTGGAAGGGCGTCAATTGCAATGCGCAAGCTCTCGCTCTCGCCGCGCTCGAATACGGCGATACCGCTGCGCTCGATGATTTGGGTGAGCGCGGCGGTGTCAGTCGCGCGCGCGTAGAGCCGAAGCGCGCCGGCTTCATCGCCATGTTCTTGCAGCAGCAAGGCTCCGGCACGAAGCGCGGCAATCCATTTCGTAGGACCGCGGCGGCGAAGCTCCATCTCCAAGAAATCGCGGAAAAGATCGTGGTAACGGTAAACTCCATCGCTGGTCTCGCTTAGAAATGTTACGTTACGTTTGAGATCCATCAGGAACTGAGGATCGCCGCCGAGCGCCCTTGCAATTGACGCATCAAACGATGCGAAGATACTTGAGGCGAGCAAAAACTCGCGCTGCTCGTCAGAAAGGCCGCTGAATATCTGTTCCGCCAAATAGCGATAGACAATGTCGCGCGCGCCCGCAGCGGCCGATGGTAAATCTTTTGCGCGCGTTCGGGTACGCAAGGCTATGTGGAGCGCCAACGGCCATCCGTCTGTGAGACGGCGCAATGTCTCCACTTCGAGCGGATCGATCGGTTCGCCGACCTCGCGGCTGACAACCAATGCTTCATCGGACGTTAGGCGCAGCGTGTCTTCACCAATCGGCAGATCCATGCGTCCGTAGGCGATCCACGTTGCAACCGGAAGCCCTACGTCGCTGCGCGCTGCCAGAATCCAATGGATGCGATCGCTCGTGCGTTCGATCACATCCGCGAGGAGAGCGATCGAAGAGATGTCGGCGGCGGCAAAGTGCAGATCGTCGATAACAATCGTCGCCCGCACGTCTTTGAGATGCGCAACAAACCAATCGGAAAGTTCGCGGACGGGTTGTTTGGCTGCGAGAATGCGCTCTTGCAATGAAGGAAAGGCGGCCAACGCCGAAGGCGCAACCGCCGATAATGCCTGGCTTAACGCTCTTACAAACGCCAGCAGCGTCCCGTGCTCGCGTTGTACATTGAAAATAACGGCATCCGGACGCGATAGGCTGACAAATTCTCGCAGGGCAACGCTCTTGCCAAATCCCGCCGGCGCCGCGACGAGCGTCACCGGAAAGCGGGCGGCCCGCGCCAGCTGCTCGCTAACGCGTGCACGTGCGGGGAGATTCTGCACCAATGGAGCTTGGCGGCGGGCACTTTGGTTCCATGCATGAGCGTTCGGATGCGCGCGCCCGAGTTGGAGCTGGAGACGCTGACGCTGCTAAGTGCAGCATCGCTTCAATCATCAGTGGCCGTATTGCAAACATTGAACGCCGCTCTCGGTGTGATCGATCCGGATATCGACGCTCTACTGGTCTTTCGGCCGGAATGTGAAGAGCTGGTTTGCGTCTTCGCGGCAGGCAACCGCGCCGAACATTTTGGCGCCTTGCGCCTTGAGCTGCAAGGAAGCTCGTTACCCGCAATCTGCGTGCAACGCGGCCATCATGTTGCGCGGCTTTCAGGCGTGCCGGCGCTGATTCCAACGGATCGCGCGGTAGTTGCCGTACCGATGCTTGTGAACGGCGCATTGGCCGCTGTTGCCTATGTTGCATCGGCACGGGTGCAGCCGTTCGCCGTCGTTCCGGAGATCGTTCGTGCGGTAACGCATGCGACGGTACCCTACGTTCTTGCATGCGAACGCGAAGCCGATCGCGCTACGGCAAAATTCGATGCGCTCACGGGGCTCTACACCGCGCGCGCCTTTCGCGAACACGTCGCCTCGGACGTGCGCGCATGCACGCTACGTACCCTCGCGACTTTGAGTCTCTGGTTTATCGACACCGACGGATTCAAGCAAATCAACGACACACTCGGACATTCCACAGGCGATCGCGTGCTGCGCCAAGTGGCCGAGATCTTACGCAGTGCGTTAGAGCACGACGGCGATTTTGCCGGACGCAACGGCGGCGATGAGTTTTGCGCGCTCCTCAGCGCGCACAAGATAGAAGCCATCGAGTGCGCGCAACAATTCTGCAGCGATCTGCGGGCGCAGGATTTTGGCATCGCACGGCGCGTGACGGTGAGCGTAGGTGTGGCCGCTTATCCGCAGGATGCGCAATCCGCAAATGCGCTCTTCGAGGCGGCCGATGCGGCGATGTATCACAGCAAACGCTCAGGAAGAGATTGCGTGTCGTTTGCCGGCGGTCCGGAACGCTTCATCATCTGTCGCTGAAAGCAATCGGCCCGCTCGGCTAGAATCGGCCAGCAATGGCATGCAAACTTGTTTGGATCACGCCCGATGCCGAACGCCTCATGGGCTACTGCGCACGCGTAAGCAATCCGGCGAATCAAGAGAATCCTCAAGTCGCCGGCCTGTTACGGTACTGCATTAAAAACGGACACTGGTCCGTTTTCGAGATGGCGGACATTTGCATTGAGATCCAAACGACACGCAGCATCAGCGCGCAGATCATGCGTCATCGATCGATGCATTTTCAGGAATTTAGTCTGCGCTATGCAGAGGCGCAAAAGATCGCACGCGTCCGTCCGCGGCGGCAAGATCCCAAGAACCGCCAGTCTTCGCACGACGATCTGCCGGAGGAAACATTGGCCTGGTTCGAGCGCGTTCAAGACGAACACTTCGGTGAAAGCGAGCAACTGTATAAGGAAGCGCTCGCAAAGGGAATCGCTAAGGAATCCGCGCGCTTCTTGCTTCCACTGGCAACCGCGACGACGCTTTATATGAAAGGCACCGTGCGCGACTGGATTCACTACATCAATCTGCGCGCGGATCCGTCGACACAGCTCGAGCATCGGCAAATAGCCGAAGAGTGCCGCAAGATTTTCGTCGAGCAGCTTCCCGTGGTGGCCGAGGCGCTGGGCTGGTGATCGATTTTTTGTTGGTGGCCACGCGGCCGAACGCGCTCGATCGCGAGGTCAGCGCCATTTCAGCGCACGTATTATTGACGCAGCCGCCCTACGCGCTTGTCGATCCGGCGCGCGCGGCGGCAGCTCAGCACTTGCAACAGTTCACGCTTCCGGTATGGCTTGTGACGATCGTGCTGCAAATCGCCGTGCTCGCATGGTTTTGGAGTTCCGGACGCTCGGCGCGACTTCGTGACAGCTTACGGGCGACGATTCGATCGGAGTTTTGGGTGCGCTTTTGGTTTGGCGCGCTCGTCGCGCTGCTCGACCGCGCCGCCGCCTTGATCCCGCAATTTTTTCAGTATCGCATCACGCGGATCATGGACCTTACCGATTTATTGACGCGCGTGTGGCTGGCAAACTGGGTCATTGTCACAGTATTGGCGATGATTGTGGCGGGATTGCTGGCGGCAATAATCTTAGAGCTCGTCGTTCGCACGCATCAGTGGTATGCGTACACGATCGGCGGAATCATGGGCTTCACGCTGCTGATCACGTATATCAATCCCTTTGTGTTCGCGCCACTGGCTTCAACGCTCGGCCCGCTTCCACCGAGTGCGATACCCGCTGCGACCATTGCACAACTCCGGCATCGAGCCCAAGATACCACTGTGCCGATAATCGAGGAGATCGTTTCTCCGCGCACTCATGCCGGAAGTACGTACGTTATCGGTTGGGGCGGTTCGCAGCGGATCGTGATCTCCGACACGCTATTGGCGGGCGAAACGCAGCCCGAACTGCGCTTTGTGATCGCACGGTCGTTTGCATGGGTGTTAGCCAATGACGCCTTACATCAGGCGCTGGTCCTCGGCGCGATGATGGTTTTGGGAGCCGCGTTGGCGGTATTTTTGGCAGATCGCATCGGTTTTCGTCGCGACGATGATCCGGTTTCGCGGCTGGCGCTCGTCGGCGCGCTCTTGGGCTGCGTCTATTTAATCGCACTGCCTTTCTATAATTCGTACGTGCGCAATTTAGACGTCGCCGCCGACAGCGTCGCAGTAACCATGACGAACGATCGCGCTAGCGCAATACGCGGGGTCGTACGCGGCGCGGATCAAACGCTCATCCCCGTCTGTCCGAATCTGCTGAGCTATTGGTTCTTTGCAACGCATCCGCCGGCCGGCGAACGCATCCCACGCTTACAGGGCCACCCCGATATCTGCTATTAAAAATCGCGATCAGCTCGATCCCCAATCCGTGAAGGACCTGGGAACGCGTACATGTGGATCGCGGGGCGTGTGAATTTGCTGCGGAGCCATGGACGGCGGGAGCAGCAAAGAGGCGAGCGAAGCCGCGCGCATGGACGGGCGCGGCGAGCGTCCCCGCGGGCCATATGTACGCGCTTACAGGTCCGTCGCGTCACTCCATGTATTAGCGAGCTGCATCGCCGATTCGATTCCCTTTTCAAACCAGCACTGCACGCCGTCCGCGGCTGCAGAAACGACTTGAGGTAAGCGCGATCGTTGTTCTTCCGTGAACGGTGCGAGCACATGATCGATGCTGTCGTCGTATTCCGGGCGGCCGACGCCGATGCGCAAGCGCGGAAACTGCTCGCCCATCGTAGCGATCACGGAGCGCATGCCATTATGACCGCCGTGGCCGCCGAACGCGCGCAGTCGCAATTTTCCAAACGGAATATCCATATCGTCGTAGATCACCAGCAAGGATTGCGGATGCACGCGGTACCACGACGCGATAATGCGGATTGGCGCGCCACTGTTATTCATAAAGGTTTGCGGTTCCACTAACACCAGACGCCGTGCGGAATCGTACGCTTGTCGCGCGCCGTGCTTTGTTTTCCAATTGCTTATGCCAAGGCGGCGCGCAAATTCGTCGACGACCATGAAGCCGACATTGTGGCGTGTGGCTGCGTACTCTTTGCCCGGGTTGCCGAGACCGGCGACGAGTTTCACCGGTTCGGAAGATCTTATTCGGGAGCTCCTTCGGGCGGCGGCTCTTCAGGTGGCTTCCCGATAATCTCCGGTTCGGCTTGTTCCACAACTGCGCCAACGGCTTCGGCTTCCTCGAGCAGCCGTTCGGTCTTAGACGGCTCGACAGAAACGACGATTGCGTCAGGCTCCGTGATCATCTTGAAACCCTCGGGCAGCGGAATTTCAGCGGCGGTAACATGCTGATGAATCCCTAAATCGGCGACGTTTACTTCGAGCCGGTCGGGAAGCTTGTTAGCCGGTCCCTCGACTTCGAGGTCGTGCAGCACGACGTCCATCACTCCGCCGAAACTGCGGACGCCTTCAGGCGTACCGACGGTGACGACCGGAAGCCTCGCGTGGACCGTTTCATCGGCGCGCACGCGTTGCAAATCGACATGAATGATGCGGCGGCTCACCGGATCGATCTGCACCTCGCGCAAGAGCGCCGTGTCGACGCGCTTCCCGTCCATCGTTAACGTGATCAAAGACGTTCGCGCACCGCGATGGAGTATTTCGTCCAGATTGCGTCGAGCGAATGCAATCGCTTGCGGATTCGAGCCGTGCCCGTACAAAATTCCGGGGATCTTGCCGTCGCGGCGCAGCGCGCGGGCATGCGTGGTTCCGGCGTCGGCGCGACGTTCGATCGTAAGGTTTAACTGTTGTGCCATCAAGGAACCGCCAGCGGCTCAGGCGCGCGCACGTCATTCATTTTTTTTTCTCCGTCCTCGGTAAAGAGCTCCGAAACGGAGCGATTGGTGGTGATCCGATTAATGGCGTCGGCAAACGTTTGCGCAATCGAAAGTTGCACGAATTTCGGGTGTTCCAATACGTCGGGAAATGGAATGGTATCGGTAACGATCACTTTCTCGATCGGTGAATCCTCGAGCACCCCTACTGCGCCGCCGGCAAAGATGCCGTGCGAGGCCGCACAGTACACCTTAGTCGCTCCGCGCGTAAGAATCGCCTCGCCGGCTTTGGCAAGCGTTCCGCCGGTGGAAATCATGTCGTCGACGATAACGGCAATCTTGCCGCGGACGTCACCGACAATATCCGTGACTTCAGATTGATCCGGTTCGGGGCGGCGCTTGAATACAATCGCGAGCGAGCTGTCGAGCCGTTTTGCAAAGAGCTCGGCGCGATGCACGCCACCCGCATCGGGTGAAACGACGACGACGCCCTTTCCGGCGATCTCCTTTTCGAGTTCTTTCTTCAGATAGTTGCACAACGTCGGCATCGCCATGAGATTGTCCACGGGGCCGTCAAAGAAGCCCTGAATCTGCGCCGCATGCAGGTCCATCGTCACCATCCGCTTGGCACCGGCCGATTTGAGCATGTTGGCGACGACTTTTGCGGAGATCGGCTCGCGCCCGGTGGTTTTTTTGTCCTGCTTGGCATAGCCGTAGTACGGTACAACTGCGGTAATACGTGCGGCTGAGGCGCGTCTGAGCGCATCGATCATCAGCAGCAGCTCCATCAGCGAGTCATTGACGCCGTTGCCGTTGGGCGCTTTGCAGATCGACTGGATCGCAAAAACTTCGGAGCCGCGCACGTTCTCTCCAATTTGCACGCGCGTCTCTTCGTTTTTGAATTTCGAAACAGTAGCTTTGCCGACGTGCAGCCGCAAGCGCTTGGCGATGTCTTCGGCCAGCCGCTGGTTCGAATTTCCGCTAAAAATAAGCGGGCTGTTGCTCAAACGGTCATTTCCTCTCCGGGCCAGGCCTTTTATTACAGGGGCTCGCAACCCTGGCGCGGCGGCGGCGGTCCAGAGCGGCGTGGCCAAACGCTTCAAGCTCGTCGCGCCTTTCCAGCTTGCCGGGGACCAGCCACAAGCGACGCAAGCCTTAGGCGAGGGCCTGCGCAACAACGACCGCGCGCAGACACTCCTCGGCGTCACCGGCAGCGGCAAAACCCTCGCGATGGCGCGTACTATTGAGATCGCCCAGAAACCGTCGCTGGTCTTGTGCCACAACAAAACCCTGGCGGCGCAACTCTGTGCCGAATTTCGCGAGTTTTTCCCCGAAAACGCCGTCGAATTTTTTGTTTCGTACTTCGACTATTACCAACCGGAAGCGTACATCGCCCACACCGATACGTATATCGAAAAAGACTCTTCGATCAACGACGAGATCGAACGGTTGCGCCACTCCGCCACCCAATCGCTGCTGACGCGTCCGGACACGCTTATTGTGGCCTCGGTTTCGTGCATCTACGGCTTGGGATCGCCTGCGGACTATATGGAGTTGTCGCAAAAAATCCAGGTGGGGGCGCAGATGGACCGCGATGCGCTGCTGCGCAAACTGGTCGATATGCAGTACCGGCGCAACGATCTAAACCTGGTGCGGGGCACATTCCGCGTGCGGGGCGACACGCTCGAGTTCATCGGTGTGGACGAAGAGTTGGTCCACCGCATCGAATTTTTCGGCGACGACATCGAAGCGATTAATGTCGTCAATATCCTTACCGGCGAATATGTCGCGAGCAAGAAGTCCCTCACGATCTTTCCGGCCAAACATTTTATTACGCCGGACGAAAAGCTGCGGCGGGCAATCGTTTCGATCGAAGACGAGTTGGCCGAACGTTTGCGCTTTTTCAAAGAGCACGGCAAGTTACTGGAAGCGCAGCGGCTCGAGATGCGCACGCGCTACGATCTCGATATGCTGCGCGAAGTCGGCTACTGTAACGGCATCGAGAATTACTCGCGGCATCTCGCTGGGCGCGAACCGGGTTCAACGCCGACCTGTTTGCTCGATTTCTTTCCCAAAGATTATCTGCTATTCGTGGACGAGTCGCACGTGACGCTTCCGCAAGTGCATGGCATGCATGCCGGCGATCGCTCGCGCAAAGAATCGCTCGTCGAACACGGGTTCCGGTTGCCGAGCGCGCTGGATAACCGTCCGCTGACCTACGATGAATTCGATCGGCACGTCAACCAAGTGATCTATCTCTCGGCAACTCCCGGCACATATGAAATTGGCCGCAGTGCTCGCGTCGTCGAGATGATCATACGTCCCACAGGTCTGGTCGATCCGGAAGTCGAGGTACGGCCGACGCGCAATCAGGTGGACGATTTAATGGAAGAGATCCGTAAGCGCGTCGAGCGCAAAGAGCGCGTTTTGGTCACGACGCTGACTAAAAAGATGGCCGAAGATCTCACTGATTTTTTGATCGAGATGGGTTTCCGCGTGCGGTATCTGCATAGCGAAGTGGACACCCTCGAGCGCGTCGCGATCTTACGCGACCTCCGGCTGGGCGTTTTCGACGTGCTGGTTGGCATTAATCTGCTGCGGGAGGGCCTGGATCTGCCCGAAGTTTCGCTCGTTGGAATTCTCGATGCCGACAAAGAGGGATATCTGCGCAGCGGAACGTCTCTGATCCAAACGATTGGGCGCGCCGCCCGTCATGTGGAAGGCAAGGTCATCATGTATGCCGATGCCGTGACCGAATCGATGGCGCGTGCGATCGGTGAAACCAAACGCCGCCGCGAACGCCAGGTTGCATACAATAAAGAACACGGCATCGAACCCAAGAGCGTGCGCAAAGAGATCCGCGACATTCTTTCAATGGTCGGTGCCACCGAAGAAGCCCAGTTGGAACTGCGTCGCGAGAAGCTGCCACGCGACGTGGCGGTGCGGATGGCCGCCGATCTCGAAAAGAAGATGCGCGAATACGCCGCCAATCTGGAGTTCGAAAAAGCGGCAGCATTGCGCGATGAACTAATCGAGCTGCGTCGCCAGATCGGCGGCAACGAGTCGCTCTTATTCGGCGGCAAAGCTCCCAAGATTTTCGAACATGCGCTGCGGGATCTCGTCGGGAGCTAGCAAGCCCACTCTCGTGAGGTTGGGTGAGAAACCGGGAAAGCGGTATTAGTACGAATACGCCTTTCCGGAGGAAACCAATGAATAAGGCAATCCCGCGCATTTTGAGCGCCGTCCTCGCGGCTTGCGGATTGGCCGTAACGTTGTGGAGCGCTTCACCGGTTCAAATGGCGCTGGCACAAGCAACGCCGATGCCGAGTCCGGCAGCAACGCCGGTCGCGAGCCCAATGCCCAACCCCGTCGTCACGCCCGCCGGAAATCCGCCCGCGACGGCACCGTCGCCCGGAACCGATATGCTCAACAATAATCCCAATGGTTCCGCGTGGCTGGAAAAATTCAACCGGCAGCCAACTCCTGAGCCGGCTTCGGTGAAAGGCGCAATGCCTATGCCTGCGCATCATCCGGCGATGTCGGCAAAGTGCCGCGCGCTGATGAAAGCCTATGCCGGCATGAAGCTAACACCGGCGCAGCATGCGCGACTCAAAGCTGCCTGCATGATGTAGCGCTAAAAGCGCTAAGCGCAAAAAGCCCCCACCAATGGGGGTTTTTTGTTTAGCGCGAAAGCGAAAAACATGCGCATAAAGCTGACGCCGGAATCGCAAGACGGGAGCGTCGCAACGTTTGCGGCGGTATTGCCCGCCCGGCCTGAACCGGCGGTGATTCGCTATCATACTCGGACCGGTGCGTTGGCGCGCCTCGACGGTGTTGCGATTGGCGCATTCGATCGCGAGCATCACGATGTCGTGATCCCTTCGGCGGATCGCCAACGAAAGTTTACGGTGGAAGTCGAGCTGCAGGCACTGCCTACAAACGGCCTGCCCGCAGGTCCAGGGATCATCTGGTGGTGGCTCAATGCGCGTTCGCATGAACGTCCCGAACGCATCATTGAAATCGATCGCGCGACGGATGAGAAGCCCCAACCCTACAATGATGACGGGACGGCCGTCATCGGCCATAGCCATCTCGATGTTGCGTGGCTCTGGCGTTACGACGAAACGATGCGTAAAGCGCAACGCACATTTGCGATCGCCTGCGATCTAACCGAGCGCGATTCGGGTTTTCGATTTGCGCAGAGTCAGCCGCAACTGTATAAATTCGTCGAAGAACGGGATCTGCAACTTTTCGAGCGCGTGCAGCAATTCGCCGGCACCGGACGCTTCGATCCGGATGCCGCGGCGCTTTGGGTCGAAAGCGACTGCAATCTTCCTTCCGGCGAGTCATTACTGCGCCAAATGCTGTTTGCGCATCGCTATTGCATGGATCGTTTCGGGCGATCGCCGCGGATTGCATGGCTTCCCGACTCCTTCGGTTTTGCAAATACGCTTCCGCAGCTGCTGGCGCACGCCGGCATTCCGTTCTTTGCCACAACCAAATTGCAATGGAACGACACGACGCGATTCCCATATCCTCAGTTTGTGTGGGAGGGGCCCGACGGTAGCGGCGTCGTTAGCGCGCTTTTGCAATCGTACGATGGCCCGCCGAACGCAATACGGATCCTGCGCGCGCGGCACCGCGAAGAGCCCCTCGTTTGCGGCTACGGTGACGGCGGCGGAGGGGTCACTCCCAAGATGCTGGCGCAGGTGCGCAGTTTTGGCAGATGGATCTTGCCTGGACAGTGGTTCGCCGAACTCGCCGCCAAGCGCGACCGACTGCCACGGCATCGCGACGAGCTCTACCTCGAATATCATCGCGGCGTCTACACGACGCATCACGATACAAAGTCCGCCAACGCGCTCCTCGAGCGCGCACTCGCCGAGGCCGAGGAATTGGCGGCGTGGTGCATTGCCGTCGGAGCGCCGTCTGCGGCGCGGACGCGTTTTACCGCACAGCTTCGTGAAGCGTGGGAGATCGTTTTGCGCAATCAATTCCATGACGTGCTACCGGGAACATCGATCGAATCGGTCTACCAGGATGCGGCGCGCGAACACGCGCGGGCGCAACAGCTTGCGGCCGACATCATTGCAAGTGCAGAAGCAATGTTACCGCGCCGGGCAGTTCCTAAGCGCGTTGTTGCCGCAACGCCTCGTCGATCGGGTGGCCACTACGTTTTTGACAACGGGCTGTTACGTGCGCTGATTTCGCGGGACGGCGCGATTCTCGAACTCAATAGTTCCGGCGAGTACAGCCGGCGGATGCAAGCAAATATGGTAGCGCTGTATCGCGATCGTCCGCGGCGCTGGGAAGCGTGGAACATCGATGACGGCTACCAAAAAACCATGCGTCGCCTGAGAGCGGAGAGTTCCCGAATCGAAGACGATGCTTTGGTCGTGCAGTTTCGTGCCGGACGCTCACCGATAACCATGCAGATGCGGCTCTTGGAAAACGAAGCGTTCGTAAGAGTCGATCTTGAAGTCGATTGGCGCGAACGTAAGAAGCTCTTGCGCGTCGAAAATAGTTTCGCGTCCGACACAACTTCCGTACTTTACGGCACACCGCACGGGACGATTACGCGCACGGCGCTGAACCAGACGCCCACCGAGCGCGCGAAGTTTGAGGTGCCGGGCCAACGTTTTGCCGCCGTTATCGATCGCAATGCCGATGGGGTGGCTCTTTTATCGCTCGATACCTATGGTTGGAGCGCCCGCGCCGAGGACGGAAAGATCTTGCTCGGGCATTCGCTCTTGCGCGGCACAACCTGGCCCGATCCGAATGCCGATCGCGGCATACAGTCATTCTCGTATGCGCTTGCAGCGTTTCATCCGATGAGTGCCGGCGCACTCGAGCGAACGTGGATAGCGTTTGCGCACGAGCCGCGCGTGCGTTTGTTTACATCCGATAACGCGCAGGTTTTGGTCGTGGCATGCAAACCGTCCGAAGACGGTAACGGTGTGATCGTGCGCGTTCGTGAATGCGCCGGCGAATCGCACGACGTTCGTCTGAGAT
>DASYYA010000135.1:0-6379 GCA_035934355.1 Candidatus Rubrimentiphilum sp.
GCGCTTACCGAGCCCTTCAGCTCCAACGGCGCCAGAATCATCTACGGAGCGCGCAATGCCGTGGTGAGAACCCGTGCGCAAGACTAGTTCCCTCAGTAACACTTCTCAATGGCGCGTAACGGTCAGGCCCGGTGTGCTGTCAGCACACTAGCGGCTGACGAACGGGCTCATCCGCTCGAAAAAACGCAACCGGCGGTGTGCGGCTTTGTTAATGCCGATCCGCCGGCTGGAAGCGATCTTCGGCGTTCCGCCTGCGCCGCCCCGAGCCAGCCAGAGATCGCGACTGCGCAAGAGGTTGACGCCATCCAAATTCCGGTCGATTGCCAAAGCTTGACATAGCCTGCCCGGGCCGCGGCAAAGATCGCGCACTCTTGTGGTCTTTCGACGGAGCTCCATTAAGCGCAACCCTTCAAGCGGTTCGAGCGCCCGAATCAGTACGGCGGCGCCTTCATGGACGTTTTCGCTAGTGACGTTGACGCAAAACGAGGTTCCGTAGATTTTGTAGACGTAGGCGCGATGCGGCGGCAAGAACATCGAGGCATTGCGCGCGCTCTTTCCGCGAAAAGCATGCGAGGCGGGATCGCCGAGGACATACGCTTCCGTTTCGACGATCCGCCCCGCGGTACGGCCGTCCGGGCAGTCACGGACAAGCACGCATCCGATCAAACCTTTGGCGAGATCGATTGTCTCTTTGGGCAGCGCGCCCGTGGTTAGCCGCCGAAAGCGCACGCTTTAGGCAGCGATGTGTGCGTCGATCTCCGAGCGCGCGCGCACCGGCAAATCTGCGTCGGCTGCTCCGAGCGGCGCGAGTCCATACTCCCGAAATTGATTTAGTGCGCATCCGAGGCGAACATATGGCAACGTTAACGCAGAGGGAACGCTCTCGCGTTTTTGCAGTTCGTCGATTAAACGCGCATCCTCGATCGTCAATGCAACACGTTCAAAACCACGGCGCCGCAGACTCTGCGCAACGGCATTTAGCGCCGCGTATCCGATCTCGCGCCCCAAGAGCGCCGGCTGACGCCGGACTTTGAAAGGCACGCGCAACATCATTGGGGCGCGCGCGTGCAGCTGCGCGCGAACGTATGCGACGCCGTTGCCGGCCTCGTCGGCTGCATACCCGGCCGCTGCTTGCACCGTCTTCATGTTCCTATTGTAGATCGAACATATGTTCGGGATCAAGCCCTCACGGGGTCCCGGCCGTCGCTAAACGCTCTGCGATGAGGCGCTCGTAGAGAGCCGCCACTTTGCTCGCCTGTTGAGAGGCCGCAAACCGCTCCGCCGAGGTCTTCGCCGCCTCGGCTCGCCCGCGATCGGGGGTTTGCGGAATCTGCGCGATCGCGGCGGCAAAGCTTGATGCCGAGGACTCGACCAAAAGGCCCGCGCTTTCGAGTACGTCGCGCATCGCCGGTGAATCGGCGGCGATAACCAAGGCCCCCGCGGCCAGCGCCTCGGCGACCACCAGGCCTTGGGTCTCGGTAACGCTCGGAAAGACGAACGCATCCGCGCTCGCGTACAGATCGGGAAGCTCTGCGTGCGAAACTGCGCCTAAAAAAACCGTCCGGTTATCGATGCGTAAGGCGCGCGCTTTCGCTTGAAGCGTCTGGAGTTCGGGGCCGTCGCCGGCGATAACCAACCGCGCCGGTGTTTTTGCGTACGCCAACGCCTCGAGCAAAATATCCACGTTCTTTTCGCGCGCCAGCCGGCCGACAAAGAGCAACAACCGCTCGTTGGCCTTGGTGCCGAAGGATGCACGCAAATCCTCGCGGCGTCGGCCTGCCGAAAAATGCGTGGTCTCGATTCCGCTCGGGACGACTTCGAGGTGGACCGTGACCCCCAGATCGCGCAATCGCCGCGCCATCGCTGGGGTCGGGACGATCACCGCGTCGGCCTGATTAGCAAACGTGCGCGTAAGCGTCGAGGCCGCATACCGCGCAGCTTTCGCATCGACCGGAAAATAATGCACGTACTCTTCGAGGCGCGTATGGTACGTGTACACGAGCGGAATGCGCAGCCGCCGCGCATAGCGCACGCTCATCCATCCGGTGACAAAAGGAGAGTGCGCGTGCAACACGTGCAGCCGGTTGAGGATTGCATGGCGATTGTGACGGTTCACGAGCGGGAGCGTGAGACGATAGGGGGTCGAGATCGGTAACGGCAGTGACGGCATGCGCAACGATCCGTCGGCTTCGCTCGAGCCCGGCATATGAGGCGCAAAACACTGCACCTCGTGACCCAGCGCGCGCAATCCCGTGGCTAAAGCATCAACGGAAACCACAACCCCGTTCTGTACCGGCCGGTAAACCTCAGTGAAAAACCCGACGCGCATTGTGGAGCCTAGGGACCCTCTGAAGAGATCGCTGTACCGATCGCATGAAGCATTTCCGGCGCAGATTGAGGCGGATCCGAGGAAGCATAGCAAAGCGCTCTGTGACCGAGGAGCCAACGAAGAGCTGCGCCGGAAATGTCCATGCCCATAGGGTTTGGCCGCAATGGCCGCAACTCCGTCGTCGCCCACTCGGTCACAGGCCGCTGCGGGCATGCTTCCTCGTCGTCTCCTCGGACCTGCAGCCATTGCGGCACAAACAATCGGTGCATCGACCTCTTCCGGGGTCCCCAAATTCAGGGAGCGCCCGATGGTGCCTGCCCCAAAAAGAGGGAACACCTTCTCGGCTTGTGACTTTTGACGTAGGCCGGCGTCTGTAAAGGCATGGTATAGTGCCCGGGAACTGCCGGGCGCCTTGCGAGGCTCCGGCACTCTCCTCCACCCGTTTGAAGCCCACTCGCTTCAAGGGCAGCTCGTAAGCCGCCCTTTGCCCCGTTGTGGGCTCTTGATAGGAAAGGAGTGTATTTGGAAGGACGCAGATTTCGCCGGTCGTGCAAGCACATTGCTGCCGGCGCTCTAGCACTCACCCTCACAACCACGAACTTTTTCACCCACCCCTCAAGCGTGCTTGCCGCTTCCGCGGCGACGCAAGTTCCGCATACGATTCTTTTCAACTCCCAAGAAACCCAAACGGTGCAAAGCACCACCGCACGCACCGTCGCCGAGTTTTTAAAAGAGCGCGGGATTACACCTGGCGATAAGGATTATATTGCTCCCGGTCTCGATACGCCAATCACCGGTGACATGCAAGTCGAATATTCCGCCGCCGTGCCTATCACCATAATCAATGGACGCTCGCGTAAGGCGATCGTGAGCAATGGCGCCGACGTTGGAAGTGTTCTTGAAGAACAAGGGATTCATTTGGGTGAGTACGATGTGGTGACGCCGTCGCTTTCCGATGCGGTCCTCCCGAAAACGACGATTCGTATTTCGCGTATCTCCAAATGGATTGCCGCGAAGCGTTTTCGCGTCGCGCCTTCAACGATTCGGCGCATCGATTTCGCGCTGGCGCCCGGGCAAACAAAAATTCTTTCACCTGGAAGCTTCGGGCAACAGGTGGCAATCGTAAGCTTTGTGAGTACCAACGGAACGCTCCGGAAAAAGACGCTCGTTTGGCGCGTTTTACGCCGGCCGCAGCCTCGCGTGGTGGCAGAAGGCGTCGGAACCTACGCAGCATTCGCGGATTTCGCGGCGCGCGGTTTGGAGAAAACATCCTTCATTGCCTCGCGCGCCATCGACATGGTCGCAACCGCGTACACCGCTTCGTGTTTTGGCTGCAGTGGATTCACCGCACGCGGATTCCGAGCGGGCCGTGGTATTGTGGCCGTGGATCCGCGCGTCATTCCGCTCGGGACGAAGCTCTATATTCCGGGCTACGGCTTTGCTATTGCGGGTGACACCGGCGGCGACATTGTCGGTTACCGGATCGACCTGGGATTCGATTCGACAGACGATGCCATCGCATTCGGACGCCGCTCCATAAAAGTTT
Source organism: Candidatus Rubrimentiphilum sp. (assembly GCA_035934355.1). GTDB lineage: Bacteria > Vulcanimicrobiota > Vulcanimicrobiia > Vulcanimicrobiales > Vulcanimicrobiaceae > Rubrimentiphilum. The sequence continues at coordinate 3,876 of DASYYA010000135.1, forward strand.
ACACCCTGCACTAACGAAGGAGTTCCCGTGCACGCGCGGGAGCTTCTCCGACGCTTCGGTTACCGCCCGAAAAAGCGTCTCGGCCAGCACTTCCTCATGGATAGTGCAGCCGCAGCGCGCATCGCGCGACTTGCGGTGTCCGGCGAGCATGCGCGGGTTATCGAGATTGGACCGGGGACGGGGACGCTCACGCGGGCATTGCTCGATTGCGGCGCAGATGTTACGGCAATCGAGATCGATCCGGATATGGTCGAGCTCCTTCGCCAGCGCGACGATCTTGCGAACGTAACGCTGGTACAAGCAGATGCGCTGAATTTCGATTATGCGCGCTTTGGCGCCGCGGGCCCGTGGGCGCTTACCGGCAATCTTCCATATAATATCGCGACAGCGCTTATCGTAAATTTCGTTCAGATGCACAACGCGCCGGAAGCCCTCACCGTTATGGTGCAGAAAGATGTCGCCGACCGTTTGGGAGCGCGCCCGGGAACGCGCGCGTACGGGAGCCTGTCCATTATCGCGCAATACGCGATGGAGATCTCTGGGGAGTTCACCCTGCCGCCATCCGTCTTCTTTCCAAAACCGAAAGTGCACTCGGCTGTTGTGCGTTTGATACGTCGCACGGAGCGCGCCGTACGCGTTACCGACGAGGCCCGTTTCTTGCAGGTCGTCCGCGGCGGCTTCGCGTACCGCCGAAAAACGCTCGCGAACAGTCTATCCTTAGCGCTGGAGATTCCGCGCGCGGCGATCACCACCACACTGTCAGAACTCGGTTACAATACGGAGATACGTGGAGAACAGCTCGCCATCGGCGACTTTGCAAGGATCGGCAACGCGCTTAGGAGTCCCTGACGGATTTCCGCTCGGCCGCACGCTTGTCACTGCGGGCGCGGTGCTGTTGGCGGCGATCATCGGCAACACCATACCTGTCATTCCGTTTGCCTTCGCGCACGTCGGAGATCGCGCGGCGCTCCTCCATCCGCCGATTGGTGTGCTCATCGCTGCTCAAGTCGGCATGGACGTCGCCGCCATCATCGTTTTGCTGTCGCTCCTCCAATGGGCGGCGCGCAGTTCATTTCGTTCCTTAGGTTTTCGCGCGCCATCGGCAGGCGCGATCGGTGCGGGAATCGTTGGCGCGATCGCGATGTTCGTGCTTGTCAATGGCCTTGGATCGATCATCGACACGGCATTACGAACGCACCATCAGCAGCTGCCCGTGCAAATCTTCCAAGGGATCCGCAATCCCAACGTGCGCGTGCAATTTGCCTTGTACGCGGTGCTGCTCGGGCCGGTCGCCGAGGAGCTGGCGTTCCGAGTCTTTTTATTTAACGCATTCATGCGTTCGGCCGATTTTTGGGTGCCCGCAATCTCCAGCAGCGTGCTCTTCGCAACGGTCCACCTGGATCTTTTTGCCCTCCTCCCGCTGGTGCTCGGCGGTATCATCCTCTCCACTGTGTACTACCGCACGGCAAATGCTTGGGCGCCAATGATAACGCACGCATTATTTAACGCTGGATCTCTGATCGCGATCTTTTTGGCGCCGCAACTGGCGAAGTGATTCTGGGCGTCGACGCCCTCAATCTGGAAGCCGATCGTCGCGGGATGGGGCGTTACGTGCGCTCGGTGCTTCGCGGTTTGAAAACAATCAAGGATGTGGAAGTACGCCTGATCTTCCGCAACATGCTGCGCGACCTTCGCAAAACGGACGTAGACGTGCTCTGGTATCCCTGGAACGGCATCCGCTTTACGTTACCTGTCCCAAAAATCGTTTCGATTTACGACGCGTTCGCGTTCACGTTCCCGGCGCGTAATATTGTCGCGCGCCTACGCGAACGGCGGCCCATTCGGCGAGCTGTTCGCATGGCTGACGAAGTTACGACGATTTCGAATTGGAGCGCGGCACAACTGTACGCGCAATTGGGCATTGCTCGTGAAAAAATAACGATCTTGCCCCCCATCATTGATTCGTTTTGGCGTGTCGATCCCGATGCAGAGCGCGGCGATTTCATACTCTTTGTCGCCGCTCCGGAAGAGCGGAAGAATGCGCGCTTTCTCTTCGGTGCCTTCGAGCAAGCCTTCGGCGATGGATCGGTTGAGTTACGCGTCGCCGGAAAACTGAGTGTGCGCGATGCGACGGCATTTGAAAAGCTGCGCGCGCGCAAGAGTCGCGTCGTGGCGGGCGACGCAGAACTCCGAACGCTGTACGGAAGCTCGCTTGCCGTAGCGATACCATCGTTGGCGGAGGGGTATGGCATCGTCGCACTCGAGGCGATGGCATGCGGAGCGCCGGTTATCGCGGCTAATGCAACGGCTTTGCCTGAGGCGTGTGACGGCGCGGCACTCCTGGTTGCGCCGGACGATCGCACCGAATGGATCGAAGCGATGCGCCGCATTGCTCGCGATCGACCGCTGCGGGAAACGTTGCGCGCAGCGGGCTTCGCGCGTGTCGCGCGGATCGATCCACTGGCACCCGCAAAAGGAATCGCGAATTTAGCGCGCGCGCACGT
>DASYYA010000141.1:0-42506 GCA_035934355.1 Candidatus Rubrimentiphilum sp.
CTCAGGGGAACGCATGACCCGCGTTCTCGATGCGATCGCCGCGCTGCGCGGCTATCCCAAAACCATTGTGATGTGACCTGAGGGCGTGAATTCGGACAAACGGAGACCGTGAGTTTTCGGGCGTAAAGCCCAGTCAGGAGACTCACGTGAGAAAGAGCCGCTTCACCGACGCGCAGATCGTCGGCATTCTCAAAGAGCTGGATGCGGGAACGCCGGCAACGGAGCTGGCGCGGCGACACGCAGTGCACGCGAATACGATTCGACTTTGGCGAGACCGGTACGGCGGACTAGAAACCAACGATTTTGCCGACTCAAGCAACTCGAGCAAGAAAGTCGACGCAAAGACCGCATCATCGCGCGGCTCTCGCTCGAAATCGACGCCATGAAAGAGCTGGTCGAAAAAAACGGCTGTGGCCCTCGCAGCGGCAAGAAGCGGTGAGGGCGTCGCAGCAGCGTGGAATTCCGACCGTTCGTGCATGCAAGTTGCTCAGCTTTACGCGCAGCAATTTGTATTATCGACGCCTGCGCAAAGACGACGGACCGGTCACGCAGCGCCTGCACGAGCTGGCACAGGAGCGGCCGCGCTGGGGTTGGCGACGCTTGTTTATTATCGTGCGCCGGCGCGAAGGGCACGCCATCGGCGAAACGCGTTTTCGCCGGATCTACCGGGAGCTGCAGCTCCAAGTGCGGCCTCGCAAGAAGCGAAAGGTCACCTACGTGCGCGGCGCAAGCTTGCCGCCGGCCTTTCGACTGAATGAACGCTGGTCGATCGATTTCATGCACGATCGACTGGCGAACGGCCGAACGTATCGTGCCCTGACGATTACGGATGATTTCACCAAGGAGTGCCTGGCGCTGGAGCTGGCCCACTCCTTTGGCAGCGCCGACGTCATCCGCGTCTTTGAGGCTATCGCTTTTGAGCGCGGATTGCCGCAGACGGTTCGTTTTGACAACGGTCCCGAATTCACCAGTCACGCGATGCTGCGCTGGGCGGCAGAGCGCCGCGTGCATCTACACTTCATTCAGCCCGGCAAGCCGACGCAGAATGCGAACATCGAGTCGCTCAATGGCAAGATCCGCGACGAGCTCTTCAATCTGCATAGCTTTACCAACATCTTCGAGGCCCGCCATGCAGCCGAGAAATGGCGCCTCGATTTCAACGAGGTTCGCCCGCACTCGGCAATCGGTTATCAGACGCCGCGGGAGTTCGCGGAAAACTTTAAATGGCCCGAAATACAGCGCTACCACGAGCAGGGCCATTCGGTGCGTGAATGTTGCGAGAAGTTCGGCTTCAGCATTGGGGGCTGGTATAGGGCGAGGGCAAAAGGCCGTGTGAGGACAATTTCTGGCTCGAAATATAACAAGCGCTACGATTGGGCCGAGGTTCAAGCGTACTACGATCAGGGGCACTCCTGGGCTGCCTGCGTTCGAAAGTTTCGGTTTTAACAAAGCGACGCTGCATAAGGCGCAGAGGCGCGGCGCAGTGACGAGCCGACCTGCAAGAAAGCCTCTCGATTTGCTGCTTTTGGCGTCAAAAAGCCGCTGCAGCATTAAGCGTAGGTTGCTCGACGAAGGCATACTCAAGAATAAGTGCTCGCGCTGCGGCATCTCCGAATGGCAAGCGAAGCCGATCTCCATCCAGATCGATCACATCAACGGAATTAACGACGACTACCGGCTCGAAAATCTCCGCATGTTGTGCGCAAATTGCCACAGTCTCACACCGACCCATGGCCGCCGCAACGTCGGCCACAAGAAACGTGTCCCTGAAATTAGTTTCTTACTAGCAGCCTGAGGGCTGACGATCACGCGATCCCGGCAAAGGTCAGCTTCATCCAACTCGCGCTACGCCACCCTTGTCGTCAGGTCCGCCGCCATACCAAAACGCTTTGGCTCCCCCAGATGTACGGAGGCAGCGTACGAATCGTGAGCGTGTCGCCTCTCAGCTGAAGTCTGCGCTTGAGCGTTACACCGACAAGGTTGGTAAAGACACTGGTTTCGATGTGATGCAGCACAGTTGAGCCCGTGATCTCGTATCGGCCAGCGTATGCAAGAAAATCGTGCACCGACTCGTTGCAATTTGCCGGCCCAGACGGCGCGCTCCCCGACGTCAAAGGCTGGCGGTGGATGCCCGAAAGCGTGGCCGAAACGCGCCCGCTGGCTGTATAGATTAGATAGCCAACGGGATCGGCGCCGAGTCGCGGTTTGAACGAACCATCGGCAACGCGCTCGTCAAAACTCTCGAGCCTCCATGCGCCGACGACTGCGGGTTGCGCGGCCTCGCCAACGCATTTGGTTGCCGCGGCCAATCCGATCGCTGCGACGCTTCCCAGCAATACTTTACGTGAAATGGCGGAGTTCATAGCGGGGCTAAGCCGGCGTTGCAACTTTCTCAATCTCCTGAAGCTTAGAAAAAATACGATCTTCGGTGAACGGCAGCGCATTGAAGCGCACGCCGGTCGCCGCTTTGAGTGCATTGCCGATCGCCGGTGCAACCGGATTAATGGTATTTTCTGAAATCGACTTGGCACCCATCGGACCGATGGCGTCGTGTGTCTTAGCAAAGAAAACCTCGGTGTTCGGGGCGTCGGCGATCGCCGGAATCCGATAATTGCGCAGCGTGGGATTGATCACCGCCCCGTTGTCGTTGTACACCATCTTCTCCTGAAGCGCGTAGCCGACGCCCTGACAAACGCCGCCGATCACCTGTCCGCGGACCTGATTTGGATTGACGATCGTTCCCGCGTCCACGGCTTCCATGCTGAAAAGTAGCTGAATCTCGCCCGTCACGCGGTGTACCGCAAGGCGCACGCCATAGGCCATGAAGGCAACGGTGCGCGGCGAGCCATATGCTTTGCGAAATGCCGCAAACTCTTCACCCGCCTTTTCGCCGCTTGCGTATATTTCGGTAAGCGGAATGCGCCGTTTCCCGCACGCCACGGCGTCACCATCGAGCCGGCAATCTTGCACCTTCGAGCCGCTCGCCTTGGCGGCAAATTCCAGTATTTTATCGCGCAACGCAACGGCGGCATTTTCGACCGCTTTCGTCGGCACCATCATGCCGACGCTTGCAAAGGTTCCGCTATCATACGGCGTCTTGTCGGTGTCCGAATTGAGCAGCGACACACGCGCTGCCGGGCAATTCATGGTTTGCGCCACCACCTGTTGCTGCGCGGTCACCAAACCGTTGCCGATCTCGACGGAACCGACGGTAAAATGATAGCTCCCGTCGGAAAGCAACGACACTTCCGAGCCCGATCGCTGCTCGGTCGGCGGCACGCAGTCCAGCATTGAAATTGCGAAGCCGCTGCCTTCCAACCACTCCTCGCCGGCGGGTTTTGGCAGCCCGCGTCCGCTCGCCAAACCTTTCTCCACCGCGTCGATGCATTGATCCAAACCGTAACTGCCCATCATCAGATCCGACGATTCTTTCCAAATGGATTCCAGGTTATCGCCGGGCCGGACCACATTTTTGCGGCGCATTTCGATCGGATCGATCTTCAGCAGGTCAGCCAATTCGTCGAGCGCGGATTCAATCGCAAAGGTCGGCTGCGTGGTGCCGTAACCGCGGAAGCCGCCGCCGCATTGCAGATTGGTGTAGACCGCGTATCCGTCGCCTTTTTTATTGGGGCACTTGTACATTGCCCATGGCCCCGACATTCCGTTGGCGAGTGTCTCGCCACCGTGATTACCATACGCTCCGGTATTGGAAACAACGCGAAACTGGATCGCGGTCAGCGTTCCGTCTTTTTTGGCACCCAGTTTCACGTGCGTTTTCATCGGATGGCGCGTCGTCGCGCCGATGAATTGCTCTTCGCGCGTAAACTCCCACTTCACGGGGCGCCCGGTTTTCATGGCCGCAAAAAGCGTGAGATCTTCAGTCATCATGTCTTGTTTGCCGCCGAAACCGCCGCCGACGCGTTCGGTGAACACGTGCAAGTCCGCCGGCATGATCCCAAACAAATAGCAGAGCCTGCCCTTCACGATAAACGGCCCTTGCGAACTGGTGCGCACGTGCAAACGTCCGTCCTCGCTGCGCCACGCGAGCGATTGCATCGTTTCCAAATGTACGTGCTGCTGCCGCGGTGCATCGAAGTCGCCTTCATAAATCGCGTCGGCTTCGTCAAAACCGCCGGCAACGTTGCCGATCTCACCGTGCAGCTCAAGAAAAATATTCCGCTCGGGATGCAAAATGTGCGAATCGACGCCTCTCTCGTGCAGCACCGGCGCACCGGGCACCATCGCTTCCTCGGGATCGAAGACGGCAGGAAGAATTTCGTACTCAACGTTGACTTTGCGGCAGCCTTCTTCCGCCGCGCCTTCGGTTTCGGCCACCACCGCAACAATGCGCTGTCCCACAAAACGCGCCACATTGTCGAGCAGATACGTATCGTCCGGATCGACGCGATTATCTTCATGTATCGCTGTGGTAAACGGCCGGCGTGGAACATCTTCCCATGTATACACTGCAACGACGCCCGGCACGGCTAACGCCTTGGTGCGATCGATCGACAAAATCTTGGCATGCGGATGCGGTGAACGCAGCACCTTGAGATGGAGTAAACCGTCGGGCGGCGGAACATCGGTCGTATACCGCGCATGGCCCGTCACGATTGCTTCAGCAAACGGATTAGCCACGCTGACGCCGCTTGATTTTCCGGCAGAGTCCGCTTCGATGTTTTTCGTACCGTCGAGCGCGTTGCGAATGGCAACGTAACCCGTGCACCGGCAGAGGTTCCCTTTGAGCGCGTGCGGCAGATCTTTTTTCTGTTCGTCGGTCAACGCGGCGCTGGTCATGATCATGCCGGCGGTGCAGTAGCCGCATTGAAATGCCTGCGCATCGAGAAATGCGCGCTGCATCGGATGCAACTCGCCGTTGTGCGCCAGCCCCTCAAGCGTCGTGACGTCGCGTCCTTCTGCGCGAAATGCAGGATAGAGACAGCTGTGCACGGGCTTCTTATCCACCCACACGGTGCACGCGCCGCAATCGCCGCCATCGCAGCCCTTCTTGACGCTGAACCATCCGAGCTCGCGCAAGAACATGCGTAGACATTCGCCCGGCGCCGGCGTAGCGGAGAAACTCTTGCCGTTGACCGTGAGTTTCATGCGCCCAGCTCCTCGCGAATCTCTTCCGCAAAGCGATAGGTCAGGTGTTTGCGATGCGCCGGCGACCCGTGCACATCATCCAGGTAGAGCGCATCGGGAATCGCCGCGTCGATCGCTTCGCGCACGTCGTTTGCCGGCGGACTGCCGGTAAATCGCAGCTGCACGGGGCGCACGGTCGCGGCGCTGACGGTAACGATGAGATCGCCGCCGGCCGCGCGCGTCCCAATTAACAGCACCGAAGATCGTCCTAAATGCGTTAGCGACGAACGGCGAAACGCAAACTTCTTCGTCAGAGCGTCTGCCGGCAAGAGAATGCTGCGCAATAATTCTCCGGGCGCCAACACGTTTGCGTGATTGCCGGTGACAAAATCAACCGCACGCACCTGTCGCGGTGCGCCTTCACGCGGCCAGAGCGTGTAGATTCCTTCCAACGCTGTGGTTAAGGAGATCATCGGACCGGCAGGCAGTGACATGCAAATGTTGCCGCCCACGGTCGCTTCGTTCCAAATCTTAAACGACGAAAGAAACGAGCGGCAGCATTCTCCGATTAATGGCCCCGCTGCCCACTTTTTCGGCGGATCGAACGCGTACAATTCGGCAATGCGGCACGTCGCCGCGATCTCGAGTCCGTCATCTCCGCTCCGCAACGCAGGCCAACCGAGGGTATGCAGATCGATCAGCGTGTCGGTGTGGATCTGCGGCTCAGAGAAAAGCCACGTGCCCCCCGCCAGCCACGCATATCCCTCGCGCCACTGCCCGATCTCATCGGCCGACTTGGGTCGCTTGAGGTCAGTGATTGTGTTGAGATTCATGTAAGTTGCTTCCTTTTAAAGAAGGCGCCAGAAAACAGCGAGTTCGATGGCAAAGCCGAGCGCGGCCACCGCTGGACCGCCAATGTGCACCCAGCGCGGACGGCCTTCGGGGAAAAGCCACCAGCGAAATCCTTTGATCGCGATCGGCATCAACGGCCACGTGACGAGGGCCACGCTGATCGCGTTGCCGATAAGCGTCGCCAGCGCGGAGTTCAGAACGCGAAGATGCGGATTGAGGAACTTCACCTCGAGCATCACGATGGGAAAGAGCACGAGCACGACCAGCACCGCCGTCTTCCAATTCGGCGGCGATTTTCCGGTCGCGGGATCGTGCGGCACCCATCCGGGGAACGCCGTATCGACGCGCTGCAGCACCACGTGGTTGACCAAGTCGTCCGATTCGCGCAACAGTTCCGCGCGCTGTGAAGAGTTCAACCATGCATTCAGCTTTTCGATCGTGTCAAAACGCAGCAGCGTCGTCCAAACGTTTCCACCGGGCTCGGGCGGCTGCACATACGATCCACGAAAACCGGGGAACGTGCCTTCCATTTTATCGATGCGATTGGCCCAATCGCGGTACGCAGCTTCTTTGCCCGGCTTGAGCTCGGTAACGATCACCTCGGTTGCGCTGTTTTGAACGTAGAATTCGGTCGCGGCGCCGCCAACGAGTTCGGTGATGCGACCGCCTTCAACCAACGGCGCGGCTTCGGAAATCAAATTGCGATACGTTTCCGACGTCCGCCATTGCCGCAGGGCATCGATCGTCGCGAAGCGCATGACGCCGACCCACTCTTCCTGATCGGGCGGCGTCGGGGGCCAAAACTCGCAACTCGAACACCCCGGAAAAGCCAGCCCGGCTTTCTGCAAACGCGCGGGCCATGCCGCAAATTGATCGTCTGCGCCTGCGCGGGGGCACGCGCAGATCAGTAGCCGCGAGATTGAGCTTTCGACCGCACCTGCTGACATGCGGTCAGTAACCGCCAAGTGCGGCGAGCTGCTGCCCGGGCCACGATCCCACGGTGTTCACGCGAACCGCGCGCAGCGTGATCGCGTTGGGGCTCGGCCGGGACAAACGATACTTCATGACTCGTCCTTGGCCGTCGGCAGTCACCCCGCTTACGAGCAGATCGGCACCCGTTGTCGTGCTTGTAGTCGCCAATTGCAGTCCCGATGAACTCGCAAGCGGGTTAAACGTCGCCACGAGATTGAAATCGACCATGCGATCGTGCGCCGCGGGACTCTCCAAATACATCGGCGGTGCGCCTTGCAACGCCGATCCGCTGGAATAAACCTTCACCGTTGTTCCGCCGCTGCGCTGCGCCGCGATAATGCTTTGCGCGCCGCCGATTGCGCCATCAAGCCATCCTGTACTGAGTGAGACACCGCCGCGATACGAGGCTCCGAACGGCATAAACGTCGCAGTCGTCATCGGAACTTCTTGCGGTGGCTTGCCGCTCGCATCGATCGGTGTCAATAACGAAAACGCAAACACCTTTACTTGCCCCGGGCCACCTGCCCCCGGAGCCGTAACGATACTGTTGCGGCCCGACATAAAGTCCACAAATCCGACCGCCAAGCTTACGCCCGAGCGATCGTTGGCATATGGCGCAAACGATGCGAACAGCTGCGGCGTGGTGCCGGCCTTTGCCAAGCGATAGACATTGATGCGATCGCGCGCGCCGCCACCCGATCCGACAATGATGTTGTCGGAGGTCGTGCCGTCGATCTGTGCGGATGCGACGCTAACGCCACTGCGCTCGTTGGCATCAAATGCCGAAAACCGCGCGAGGATAGTTTCAAATGACGGCTTGCCCGCCGTCGCTGCGCCGGAGTACACAACGACTTGCGGACGCTGTCCTTTGCCGGAGCCCACGATCAAATCCAGCACACCGTCGCCGTCCACGTCACCCATCGCGACGGTGGGAACGCCTTCGAAACCGGGGAACGGCGTGAGGGTTCGGATGAGCCGGTCGCCATTTCCGTCATACACATTCACCTGTGCCGGGTGGCCGCGCGTGCCCGCAATTCCAACCGCATAAGCGGACACGGCCGGAATGACGTTCACTAGCGCCATCAAACCGTTGTCTTCGTGATTGAGGCGATGGCAGTGCATCACGTAGAGCCCAATATAATCCTCGAAATGCGTTCGCATCGAGAGCGTGCCCGCCGCAATAAGGCTTTCTTCTGCGCCTAACTTTGGCGCGGGAACGTTCGCGTTATCTTCACCCCACATTTCGGGCCCGGTCCGTAACCCAATTGCGGGATCGAAGGTGTTTGTCACTTGGAAATCGTTCACGTGAACGTGCATCGGATGCTCGTCGTTGTTGTGATTGATGAACGTCCATTCTTCGACCGAACCCAAGCGCGGCTGAATTAGGGCAACATTTGGAAAAGCATTCCCGGCAAATGCGTAGACGAACGCCTTCGGATCTGATGCGCTCGCGTGATTGTTTAAAAAACCGCCGTTGATCAGCAGGGTTCGTTTCACGTTGGGCGTCATTTGCGAAAGATCTTTAAACGAAGTGTACGCATTCAGTCGCTGCCCAGCGACGAACGGCGTGGTCTGTCCTTGACCCGTCGCCGGAACGGCTCGCAGCAAAGTTTGCGTTGGAAAGACGAAGAAACCATCCACGTAGCTGATCGCCGGAGGATTGACGGTCAGCGTACCCAGCTCGGCCGGCGGATTCGGCGTACCGTTATTGGTGTACAGGATTCCGAGCGCCGTCATCGGTTTTTTGCGACCGAGCGGTGGGATATCTAATTGTAAACCGCCGTTTTTCGGCATCGTGACCGCAATCGCAAACCGCGACGCCGGCGGGATCGTCAGACGCGTACCGTTATACCGCACCGGGTAATGCACCGCCGGTGACGGATTCCCGTCGTAACCCACGATCGCAATCGGCGGATGTCTGCCTGTTGCCGTTTCAGTCAACTCGACGTTCATGTACGCCATGTCGCTGACGTTTGCCAACACCCAGATCTCGGTTTGTCCCGGCTTGACTTGCAGCACCGGCTCAAACGATCCATTGACGGTAAACTGTACGTCGCGCTTATAGTCGGGCAGGCTGGGATCGGCGGCCACTACAGTTCCGCTACTCGATTTGAACGTTTGCAGATTACTCGGAACAAATTGAAATAGTCCGCGGTAATTGTGGATCGAGAGCGCCCCGCCCCACCACACCGTAAAATAGCGCGTACCCTTTTGCGACTGTAAGAAATTCGTGGGCGCCAAGATCGGGCGATAGGTTCCATTGGCCAATTGTCCGCCGGACGGCGGCACGAGCGTGCTGACGTACTGCGGCCAATTCACGTTGTTGATTTGCGCCAGGCCGTCCATGCGGTCGAAGACCGCATTATACTGCAGTACCATATTGCGAATCGGAATATTGCGTGCCGTAACGACCGGAAGATTGCCGTCGGTGCGTCCGATTGCGAGTAAACCGGCCAGACCGTAATAGGTCTGCGACGCCGTGATAGTGTGCAGATGGCTATGGTACCAATACGCGCCTTGCGGCATTGATTTGGGGATGTGATACGTGTACGTGTTCGCCATTCCCGGCGGTATATGGATGAGAACGTTATCCGAATTGCCCTTGGGACTCACATGCAGACCATGCACGTGCAGATTCATCGGCGACTCGGTGAGTTGTTGCGGATAAATTGATACAGGCTGTCCTTTAGCGGTGTAGGCCGGATTGTAGAAGTCGCGGATGCTCAAGCCGGTTAGGGCATTGTTCAAATGAACGATAAGCGTTTCGCCTGGAAATACTTGCAGCGTCGGCGCCGGGTAGAGATTATCTGCCGACATTTGCCCATTGGACGCCGTGCCTTGGTTAACCGCATAGGCGAAAAGCAACATATTCTGTACCGGCTTTGCGACGGTGTCGAGTTGCGCTTGGCTTTGATGCGCGGTGAGTGTCACTTCCAGGACGCCGTTCTTGCTCGCGAGCACGACCGGTTCGTGGAACGCCGGCCGAGTCGCGCCCACGTTTTGCGGCGCAGTGTTGTTCGCCGGCGTGCACGATGCAGCGACCACCGCCAGAGCGATCGCTACACCGACCATGCGAGAAAAAGCAAAAATAGGTCCGGCCATTAAAAGCGTCCCCCTAGAGTCGGGAAGGTTGCGCGATCAGCGGTATTGGGCCTGCCGCCCAGCTGTTTACCGGACGTCGTAAACAGATCCGTGCCAAGCAGTTCTGGCAAGTTCGGCGAAAGCCGTCTCGTGGAACGGGAAGAGCGTTCGCCGTGGGCGCCATTCACCTATAAGATTTTCGCGGTCGTGTGGACCGCAACGGTGGTTTCCAACATCGGCACCTGGATGTACAGTGCCGCCGCCGGATGGCTGATGACCGATCTCACGCGCAACGCATTCACGATTTCGCTCGTCCAAGTCGCGAGCAATTTCCCCGTATTTTTGTTTGCGCTTGTCGCCGGTGCGCTTTCAGATATTCTCGATAAGCGCCGTTACCTCATTGCCGGCGAGATCGCCACGACGATCTTATCTGCAGCATTCGCCGCGATGGTGTGGTTCCACGACGTGACGCCCGGGACGTTGCTGCTCTTCATGTTTTTGATCGCCGCCGCAGGCGCGCTCACCGCACCGGCATGGCAAGCCGTTGTACCGGAACTCGTTCCGCGCAAAGTCCTGCCGGCGGCCGTCTCGGCAAACAGCGCCGGAATCAACGTCAGCCGCGCGATCGGCCCTGCGATTGCAGGCGAAATCATCCGGCCGTTTGGCATTGTCGCGCCGTTCATTGCTAACGCGGTCAGTAATCTCGGCGTCATCGGCGCGCTGATATTGTGGCGGCCCGCAAAAAAAACCGAAAGCGGGTTGCCGGCCGAACGTTTTACCAACGCGATGCGCAGGGGCTTGCGCTACGCGCTCAATAGCGCAGGGCTTCGTGCAACATTCGTACGAATCGTTGCGTTTTTTCTTTTTGCGAGCGCATATTGGGCACTCTTACCGCTGATTGCACGCGATCGCATCGGCGGCGGTCCCGAAATTTATGGGCTACTGTTAGGCGCGATTGGCATCGGTGCGGTTGGCGGCGCGTTTATGATTCCGGCGTTAACCGCAAGAATCGGCCCCGACCGGCTTGTCGGCGCCGCCGGCATCGGTACCGCACTCGCGCTTGTCATGTTTGCCCTCGCGCGCGACCCGCTTACGGCATTGGTGGCAAGTCTGATCGCAGGCGTCTGTTGGATCGCGACGATCGCATCGGTGGGTGTCTCCGCGCAAGTCTCGGTACCCGATTGGGTTCGCGGCCGCGGGCTCGCAATGTACTTGACGGTGTTCTTCGGTTCGATGACCGCCGGTAGCGCGCTCTGGGGACAACTTGCCGGAGCGATCGGTGTGCCGCGCGCGCTCTTGGCAGCGGCTGTCGGCGTAATTATCGCAATCCCGCTAACGTGGCGCTGGAAGCTGCAAACGAGCGGAACGATCGATCTGACGCCGTCAGCCCACTGGCCGACGCCGGTGGTTTCGCGCGAAGTCGCAAACGACCGCGGTCCCGTTCTCGTGACGCTCGAATATCGCGTCGCCCACCATAAGGACGTCGCAGCCTTCGTTTCGTCAATGAATCGCCTGCGACGCGAACGACTGCGCGATGGCGCCTATCAGTGGGGAATCTTCGAAGATATCGCCGAGCCGCGCCGATTCTTAGAGACATTCTACATAGAATCGTGGATCGAACATCTGCGTCAACACCAGCGCGTCACCAATGCCGATAGGTATTTGCAAGAACACGTCAATGGGCTGCTCGAAGAACCAGTCAATATAACACACCTTGTCGCACCGCCGCCAAAATGAGCCGGAGTCGGAGCGGAAGCAAGCGCAGCGCGCCGAAGAATCAACGCAAATGGGTGTAAACAGCGCAAAGACCCTGGCGGCATTCATCATTGTGTCCCTGGTCGTGGTTGCTTGGACTCCAGCGCAAGCAGCGACCGTCAACGTCCCTGCAAACATCGCGGTCTTGGAGCATTCCGCAAACCCCCAACAATTAATTGACGCCTGCAAAGCGCTGGTCCCCAAGATATCGATCGAGAATAGCGAAGCCGCGTTTGCCGCTGTAAAACAGTTCATCCTGAGCGGACACAATACACATGCTCGAAATGCATGCGCACGCACGCTCTCGACCATTTCTATCTTGTCGTTCGGTCGTGATAAAAATTCAAGAAATTACAGCCCGTATGTCAGCCGCGCAAATGACGTGCTTCTCACGATGCTCGAGAACCGCAATCCCGCGATCCGCGTCGGTGCCGCGAATGCAATGTGGGGAGCCCTAATTGCGGACGATGGGCGCGCGTTGTTGCGACACGCAAACGGCGATTCCGATCAAGCCGTTGTCGCCGCTTCACTTCAAAACATGCATTGGGGAATGGTTGCCGATGTTGCGATAACGCACGACGCCCAAGCATATGACAATGCTATCGCACGCAGCTTACATTCCGGCGATGAAGACATCCTTATCGCCGCGCTTTCGGCATACGGCGGACTTCACAGACTGGGCGCGGTTCCGTTACTGAGCCGCTACGCGCTCGACAAGCGCCCCGCCGTCCGGGCCGGCGCCATCGCTGCGTTCGGCGCGATGCAGATGTACAACAAACAGGTGCTCGCCTTTATCGAATCGCGGCTTGCGGATCCCAACATCGACGTTCGCTATGCAGTAATGCTGCAGCTTATGCGCTTCGGTGATAGCAACGCTTTGCCGGCAATCGAGAAATTGGCGAGAACAGCACCCACTGCTAAAGAGCGCGCCTCCGCTGCTGAGTACGCGAAAGCAATCGCGCAAGAAACTGCACCTCAGAAGGTCCCCTCGCCGCCGCCGCAGTAGCGCTTTTTAAATGGCCGGCTTGCGGGGCTTTAAGCGCACGCTGTTTCTCACTTTAGTGACGCTGTTTGCCGTCGTTACATTCTTTGTGGTCGTCGCCACGGCAAACGTTGACGGCGGAATCTTTGGATGGAACCTCGGCCCCGACGGCAAGACGCTAATCTATGTCACGCCCGGCGGTCCGGCGGCGCGCGCCGGCATTCGCGTAAACGATGAGATCGATTGGCGAACCCTGCCGCTCTTAGGGCGTGCAAATTTGGGCCTCGTGCAGTCAACGGCGCCCGGCGACAAACTGACCGTGACGATTGTTCGCAACGGACAGCGCCACCGCGTAACGTTGACCGCGGTGCCGTGGGGCACCGCGGTACAGCAATCCCAGCGCGCGGTCTATTTCGCGGCGCTCTTTTTGCTCGCCATTGGAATTGTGCTTGTCTATCTCCGCCCCACACGCATGACGTGGGGCTTCTTGCTCTCATTCCTCGGCACGCTTGCCGGCGTCTACCAATTATGGACGCAAGACGCGCTGTGGAAGTTTCTGCTCGGAAATGGCGGTGGAGCGCTGCTCACGGGAGCTTCGGCCGCCGGAATCTTGATCTTCATGAGCCGGTTCCCGTCGGATCATCCGCGCGGCGCATTGCGCGTGTGGGATCGCGCTGCGATCCCGTTCGGCGTTGCGGCTGGCGCCCTCGCATTGAGTGTGGTGCTGCTCACTGCATTCTCGCCCACGCCGCCGCCCGCGTTTCTGATTTTGCTCTATGAGTATATCATTCAAGGCCTCTTCATCGTTGTCGCTTTAGGCGCGCTGATCACAGCCTACATCGTGACAAGCGGAAGCGACCGGCAGCGCATTATTCCAGTCCTCTTGACCTTTACGCTCTTTGTCGGATCGACGATGGCCGTAACCATTTTCAACGATTTGATCACCGACGTCACCGAAACAGCGATTGTCAACGGCATCCTGACGTTTTCCATGGTCGCCCTTGCGATTGCCGTCGCCCACGGCATCATTCGCCATCGCGTGATCGACGTATCGTTTGCCGTCAGCCGCACGATCGTGTATACGGCGCTCACCTCGATCGTCGTCGGCGTTTTTATCTTGATCGACTTCGTGTCGTCCAAGATGCTCGATCGTTTGCAAGTCACGCTGACGCTCGAAGCCTGTGCGGCACTGGCGTTCGGCATTTGGTTAAATGCACTGCACGCGCGCATCGACCGCTTCGTTGATGTCGTTTTATTTCGCCGCCGGCATCTGGCCGAAGCGCGCCTTGAGCGCGTCGGCCGATCGCTCGGCCATACGGAGTCGGCGCCTTTTATTGATGAAGCGCTCGTCGTGGAGGCGTGCGATGCGTTGGCATTGGCTTCCGCCGCCGTCTTCCGTCGTCAAGGCGACGAACCGTACAAGCGCGTGTACGAACGTGGATGGCAGTCGCAGCACGTGCACGTGCTCACAAAAGATGACCATCTCGTCGTCAATCTGCTGGCGGAGTTGCAACCGATCGACCTCACGACAGTTCGCTGGCCGCAACACGAGGCGCCTGACGAAAACGCGCAACCGCTGCTCGCGATTCCCTTTGTCGTGCGCCATGACGTTTTAGGCTTTGCGTTATATAGCGGTCACGTTGGCGGCGAAGCACTCGACCCCGACGAGCAAGGCGTGCTCGTGCGTCTTTGCGATGCGGCCGCAAGCGCTTACGAGCACGTCAACGTGCAGAATTTGATCAACGAAGCGACCCGGTTGCGCGTGCAAAACGATCTGCTGCGCGAAATGGTGGACCCGTTCATTCCGGGTCATCTGCAAGGAGAATCCCGCTCGCCCGAGCTCGCGTAGACGAGTTTGTTACGCCGGCAGCACCGCGCGCTGCTGGGTTCGCTCCAAACCGACGACGCGCGTGCCCGATAAACGATCGTGCAGCTCGACGCGCCAGAATCCCGGCCACAGCAGGCTAAGGATAAAGAGCGGCAGCGCGATCAGATAGCGCCAGATCACCTGCCACACTCGCGGCCGCCCAAAATCGAGTGCCGTCACGCGCACCGACACGATCATCATGCCGAAGGTTTGGCCCGCGACGGCAACCAGCAATATGTTGTAGGCTAAAAATTCGGGCATCGGAACGTTGTTGCCGATATTCGCGCTGAGCAATGGCGCGACCATCTGGTAAAACAACGTGGGGTGCTGCACCGCTACATGTGGCGACGATGTACCCGTGAGTGTCGCGAGAACATTCCCTAACGCCGTCACCAGTGCCAGGTCGATCGCGATCGCGGCTAACCGGCGACCGAAACTCGCCGCGTCAGCGTTGCGCACGCGATCGGCGCGGTGGTGGATCGGCGCCGGCGCAGGCGGCCGCGCGACCAGCCGCTCTTCCCAGTAATCGTAGAGCGCAGAATGGTGGAACGCGCGCACGGCCTCCATGCGATTGGTGGCGTACGGATTGGATGAGAGCCACTCACCGAAACGCAGCACCGAGTCGTGCGCGATTTCCGAGCGCTGCAAAGCAAACGCTGCCAGATCCACTTTTCGCGCGAAGGCGTGAAATTCGCAGAGCGCGATCGCCCGGTAGGCAACGTCGGTCGAACCGCAGCAGAGCAGTCCGATGCGATCGGCGGTGTACTCCGTGCGGCGCAACCACCCGCCGAAGATCACCGAGATCGCGACGTTCTCCCGCCCGTTGACGCTCAAGATCGATGTCAGGCGAGCGTGTCCGGCAGCAATGTGCCCGAGTTCGCGGCCAACCATGAAGGTGAGTTCGTCTTCCTTGAAATGCTCCAACCAGTGCGTGGAGATGATCAGCGAATACGGATCGCCGAAGCCGACCGCCACGATCGGCACGTGAATGTCGTCGCGCAGAAAGATCATCGGCATGGGCAGATCGAGCATCGACGCGCACCGTTCGACGACGGCAAACACTTCCGGAAACTGCGTACGCGTGATCATGACGCAGCTCCCCAGTAAGCTGCCGCGCGCAATCGTCACATAAACCATCGCCACGACGATCAACACGGCGAACGACGAGACGCCGAGCACTTCGTGAAACACGCGACCGATCACGACGGCCAGCAGCGGCGCGAATGCCAGCGTGATGGCCAGGCTCAGCCATTCATTGCGAACGCGCAGCGATGCTTTGCCGCGAAACAGCTCGGGCATGCCTGCGTCATCTGACAGCAGGCGGCCCGGTCCCTCCGAAGAACGCTTCTCCTTTCGCGGAGGGCAGGCTATGCGCAGCGCACGTTTTGCATTTCTAGCGGTCATATTTTTCATTCTCGCGCCGCTTACGGGCGTCGCATCGAACTCGTGGGGCGGGTCGACGGCCGACGACGGCATGGGACATTCGATCACGGTCGAGGGCGAAACACGCGGCAACGACAGCAACATCACCATCACGGTCCGCGATAAAACCACCGGCAAGGTTATCAAAGTCATCAAGAAATATCGCAGCCGGACGGGCGCGCGCACGGAGTCGATCACCAATAACGACGATGGAACGTCGACGCGTGAAATCGTCGATGAGGACACGCGGCTCATCGAATCGACCGGACAGCTTGAATGGCGCCGGATCGAGTCGACGACGACATTTAGCGGTCCGGACAAAACCGGGCACGTTACCGGCGGCAAGGAAACCGACACGAAACGGCTCACCGATCCGAAGACCGGCAAGCTGATCAAACGCACGAAGACCGGCATTGAATACGATCCCGCCAAGCATGAATGGCGAACCATTTCTTCCCTCCCGGCGGTGCCGACGGATCAACGCTTTGCGCTGGTTCTGCCGCACACCGCGGATCCGCGCGGCGTTATTGAAGGAAGCGCGACCATTGAAGTCACCGACGCCGACGGCAGCAGAACGATCGAACCGGCGATCGGAACCGTCACCGCCACGGTCACTGCGGATACCGCGAAAGGCCGGTGGTCGCATATTTTTTACTACACGTTAGGTGCGCTCGCGTTCGATGCCATAAAACATGTCACGGCAGCGGCACGTTTTAACGTCGCCGCCAGCTACGCCGGCTCGAGCGACACCGCGCACATTGACATGTCAGACGTGGGAACGCAGACCCGGCCCCGGGTCGATCAAGCGAACCAACAATCGATGGTTCTTCCGGTCGGAGGCATGGCAAACATTACGGGGAGCCTATTTGCGCCGCAACGGGAGCCCGAAGTTTTCCTTTGCACGCGCCAGAGCGTCGAATCGCTCGATCCGGCGGCGTTTTCGAATACCGATATCCGAACGTTGATTCCCATACGCTCGACCCCCGGCATCGCGACAGTGATCGTCGAAAACGGCACCGGCCATTTCACTCAACCGCTCGAGGTTAATCCCGTCGGCGTGCATTTGGATGTGCCGCCGCATGTTCGCGTCGGACAAACGTTTCAAGGATCTGTGTCCCTAATGGGTCTGACCGAAGCGAACAAAAGCAAACGCTTTACCGCGCAGATGCATGTATCGGGTCATGGCCGGTTCGCCGCGGGCGGCAACGACGTTACGACTCAAATCATCGGCGGTCGAGCGTCGGCAGCAATGATCGCCACCAGCGCCGGCACAATTCAGGTAACGGTCAGCGACGTCACACCCGTACCGTGATTCTCTTCTCACACCGTATTTTGTGCTGATAGATTGACTGGGCGAACGTTTCTCGCGGCGGTCGTCCTCGTGGCGTGCAGCGCCGCCGCCCCAGCCCCGCCACAGCACGGGATGTGGTTGAGCGACGATGAACGCGCCGGCGTCGATCACTACGATCTCAACTTGTGGTCGGATCAGCCGGAGCCGCCGATCGTCGTGGATTCAAAGGCGTTGCATTTCCAGGTACTGGACCAACGCACCGGCGTTCTGCATAAAAATCTTCCTTTTTCGATTGAAGATGAACGACGCAAGTCGGGGCCACCTGGCCCAGAACAACAAGTTTATCTTCGCGTTCATTTAGCGGTAGAGAAGTTTGGAACGGGCTTTCATCGGGTGCGCGTTACGTCGGGCGCGATTTCGCCCGACTCGCCGGTCGTGGAAACCTACGTCCCAGGCGACAGTTTGTCACTACTGAACCGCGAGTTTCAGGGCAAACGCGTTTGGCTCTACGGACTACAAACCATTGTGTGCGTCCCGTCCCTGCGCGTTTCAGGTTCGCAGTTCGTGACCACGAGCTTCCGGGCGCCGCTGCGAATTACGCACGTCGACCGCTCCTTCGGCGCGACCGTGCTGCTGGGACCGACGTATGATGCGGGCTTCCATTATTCGGCCGACGATCCGCTCGTCATCGATTTCGATGCCGGGCATCTTCCGCCGCGACTCGTCTGCGGTCGCGCATACGCTTATGCTGCGGATCGCTGGGATTTTGAGCGCCTGTACTCGTTCAAGCCGCCACGAAGCGCCCTCGGGAGTAAAGTCCGTCTCGGCATGACGCATGAAGACGTAGCGTTTATCCTGGGATTTCCACCGGGCAAACAAACAAAGAGCGCACTGTTGCGTGCGCGACGTTGGGACTACCCCGCGCCGGCCGCAGGACTCACAACGCCGTTAGTCTTTATTTTCAAAAACGACCGTGTCGTGCAGCACTCCGGCCATTGGTGAAGCGGCTGGTCCAACGCTCGAACCGATAACAACCGGATCCTGAGCGATTCGGGGACCACATTCACCTCGTCAAGTCGCGTTGAGCCGTCGTTTCGCGACAAAAAATCGCGTGGGATGAACGATGAGGCGTATCCGGCCAGCCCGTCATCCGGCATTGCCAAAAGTTCGCGGAATTTTTTGTTCGCCAGGGATCCATCCGAGCCTCAAAAACTGACCCCAAAATGGAACCGTTAGACCTCACGAAAAGACCGCCGCGGTCGCCGCGTGCGGAGCTCGACGGACTCGCGAACTTGCCGCGCACGATCGATAAAATGCGCGCCCTTCTGCCGGGTGGCAGCCCGGGCGTCTATAAGATCGCCGGCTTTTCAGCTCGGATGCTTGAAACGGTCGGTGTGACCGAAGATCAATTTCGCGAGGCGGTGAAGCAAGCGAAAACCGACGAGGACGTCGCTGTATGGCTGCGCGCACACTCGGACCCAAGCAAATATGCGGAATGGAATGATCGCTTACTCAATCGCCGCGTCGCCGACATTCAGGCGGCCAGCGCCGATTTTCTCACACGATATCCGATCGCAGAACGCCGGCCCGACATCGAATACATGGTGGATTTGCTGGAAGCCGACGACGCGGAAATGTTTGCGAAAACCTAGATTTTCATTAGCTCCCGGCGGCCCATTCGTAGCGGCCATTTTCTTCGACGAGTCTATCGGACGAATTTTTCTGCAGGTACCAATCCTGGTCGGCGGTCGCGATCGTTCGTGAACTCTCGCCCGCGGATTTAAAAGCCGCGTTCATTTTCCACCAAACTTTATCTTCAGGCAGCGAGACTTTTACGCGCTCGCCGGCGCCCACCCAAGCCTCAACGGTTATGCGATGGCCGCTCTTGAGAATGCTATTGCGCCAAAAGGTGAGCTTTGCGCCCTTGCTCGTACGATTGGTAACCGTGTAATTAAATGCGCAGCAAAAACCTGCACGCGCTGGGATGGTCGTCGAAAACGTAGCCGCAAAAAAGAGCGCTATTGTTCCAAACGCCAAGAGCCGCTTGATCATAATGTCTCCGATCTAGCGGTTTCATCATACCATGGCTCAGGCGCCGCCCCGCTCAGCAGTGGTGTTTCTTCCTTATATATAGGCCGCCTACCGCCGGCACGGCAAACCGGCGGTCGGCAACGCTGGCTCCAGGGTGAGAGGCTGCGACTTAGCGCAGAGCGGCGAGTCCGTCGACGATCTTGGTCCAGCCGTCCGTGTGATTGTCGCGCGATTCGTCGGTGCGCAGTCCCGCGTGCGTGAGCACGAGTTCCGTGTCACCGTTAACCTCGTTAAAATCCAGCGTCACCAACGACTCGTACTGATCGGCGGGATTGTCTTCTTCCCAACTCCAGGTAAACGACAGGCGTTCGGGCGGGCGCACTTCACGGTATTTACCGAAAACCGGCATCGTGTTTCCGTCGGGCATATGCATCACGATGCGATACGCACCACCGGGACGCACGTCCATCTGCGCTATTTCGGCTTTGACTTCGCCGGGGCCTAAAAATGTTGCCGCAATTTTCGGATCGGTCCATGCGTCGAAGACGCGTTGACGCGGCACTTTGTAAGTGCGGCGCAAAACGATCGGTGCAACCTCTGTCTTGTTCATTTCTTCTTCTTTCCGTTCGAAGAGTATTGGAGGGCACGATCGAGACGCTCGAGCGAAACCATCCAGAAAGTGCGCTGCCGCTCGATCCAACGCGATGCGGTGTGCATGGCCGTCGGCGAAAGCGTGCAACGATGCGTCCGGCCAATCACCTCGCGCGTCAGCAGACCCGATTCCTCGAGCGCGCGAACGTGTTTGGAGATCCCCGGTTGTGAGATAGGAAAATCGGCCGCGATTTCGCCGACCGTGAGTGGGCGGCGAGCCAGCCGTTCGATGATTTGACGCCGCGTCGGATCGGCGAGAGCCGAGAAGACCGAATCGAGCATCTGCGAATTATTAACCATACGGTTATATAACTATATGGTTATCAATCGCTTCTGTCAAGTCTCCCGTGGTCGTTCCGAGGAACGAGGAACCGCGAGGAACGAGCGGCTAGAGAACCCCATGACCCACACCTTCCATACGACGATGCGCTGGACCGGAAACCTCGGCACCGGCACCAGCGGCTATCGTGCATACGCACGCGATCATGAAATTACCGCACCTTTAAAAGGCTCGACCATCTTCGGATCGAGCGCCAAAACGTTTCGCGGTGACGAACGGCGTTACAATCCGGAGGAGCTTCTGGTCGCGGCACTCTCGAGCTGCCACATGTTGGCGTATTTGCATCTATGCGCGGACGGCGGCATTGTGGTGACGGCTTACGAGGACGAAGCCGAGGGATCGATGCGACTGAACCCGGACGGCAGCGGCGAATTCACCGACGCCACGTTACATCCGCGCGTCACGCTCGCAGACGAATCGCGCCGCACCGAAGCCGACGCTTTACATCACCGGGCGCACGAGTTGTGCTTCATCGCCCGCTCGGTAAAGTTCCCGGTCGCATGTCATCCTGAGCCGCCCTTGTCATCCTGAGGAATCGAAGGACCCTGAGGCATCGAGGGGTTAAGAGCGTCACGCAATGTGTTTCTTGCACGCAGCCTTAGGACCAATCACGCGCGGGGAAGCTGTAATCGGCTTGGCTGCGCTTAGCGCGCTGCCGGTCATGCCATCGCTAAGTCCACAGCCCTCACCAAAAGCCGAAAATAACGGACGCGAGTTTACTGCGATCGTAGGCTCGACCGCGCTCATCGGCGACGATTTGACGCCGCTGCACGATGCGACGATCCTATTGCACAAGAACCGCATCGAAACCATCGGCCCGCAGGCGAAAGTTGAGATACCGACCTCCGCATATCGCGTTAATGCGCGCGGCATGTTCACGATCCCCGGCCTCATCGACAGTCACGTGCACTTCTTTCAGTCGGGTGGACTCTATACACGCCCCGACGCCATCGATCTGCGCGCCGTTCGTCCATACACCGACGAACTGCAATGGATAAAAGAAAACCTTAACGACACGTTCGCCCGCTATTTGCGCGCGGGAATCACCTCGGTCGTCGACGTCGGCGGGCCATTCTGGAACTACGACGTCCGCGCGCAAGCTGCCAGAACGCTTCTTGCTCCGCGCGTGATGGCCGCGGGACCGCTCATCTCCAGCGTCGAGCGTGAGATTCTCGATCCGTACAACGATCCGCCGATCGTCAAAATCGATACCGTCGAAGCCGCCCGCGCGCTGATCTATCGCGAGATCGCGGCGCACACCGATTACGTGAAGTTTTGGTGGGTGCTCTCGCCGGACCGTCCTGCCGCGGCGTTTCAGCCGATTGCAGCCGCTGCCATCGAGTACGCACATGCCAACGGAGCGCGCGTGATCGTACACGCGACCGAACTGGAAACGGCCCGGTTGGCAGTCGAGTCAGGCACCGACATTCTGGCCCACAGCGTTTTTGATACCAATGTGGACGAGCAATTTCTCGATCTCGTGAAATCGCGCAACGTTATCTACTGTCCGACGTTGATCGTCGTCGGAAACTATGGTTACACCTTTCATCAGAAACCAAATCTGTCGAGCGTCGATCTTCGCGTCGCAAATCCGGATGTCGTCGCTACCCTCTTTCAAATGCAAGATGTGCAAAACGCACTCCCGCTAAAAACGTTGGATGCGATTCGGGCGCGCCGCGAACCCGAGCCGCCGCATGCCGCCATGCGTAACCTCAAGCGCGTCCACGAAGCCGGAATTCGAATTGCCGCCGGCACCGATGCCGGGAACATCGGCACGCAGCACGCGTCCTCGTTTTACGACGAAGCGTTGACGATGGTGGCCTCGGGCCTCTCCTCGCGCGAGGTTCTGCTCACGGCGACGCGCGGTGGGGCGGCCATGATGGGGCGCGAGCGCGATCTCGGCACGCTGGCGACCGGCAAGCTCGCCGATCTGGTTGTCCTCAAGGAGAATCCGCTTGAAAACATTCGCGCGATCGCTTCGGTTGCGCACGTGATCAAAGATGGACATGTCCTTAACACAAACGCAATCGTCCGCGAATCACCGGCGCAGATCGTGCAGCGGCGTAACAACGCCTATAACTTCCACGACGTTGCAGTGCTCGCCGAAGCATACGCAGGCGCCGGAATGGCGCAAACGTACGCCAAGTTATTCCAACAATACCCGCAGCTGCACGTCGAGACGACGTCACGCGAAACAAATGGCAACGTCGTCGTGGAACACCAGCGCGTCAGCGGCTACGACGATGGTAAAACGCGCGAAATAACGACGACGTACGAGGTTACGAACGGCTTGATTTCACGCGAAACTTCACCATTCGCGTAATCAGCCCGAGCGGAAGCGGTTCATCCAACGGAAACTGCACGGAGCCTTTAGCGTACTTGTAGTCCGCAAGCTCGTTCTTGAATTTTCGGATTCCCGAAGCGCCCGGATAAAACCCGATATGGTTCTTCTGCGCCGCGAACCAAACGAGGATTCCGTCCTGGCGAAACGCCGGGATGCCGTAGCTAATCGTCTCCGTCGCATTAGGCGCTGCAGCCCGAATGGTTTGTCGAACCTTACGCAAGAGCTGTTGCACGTCTTTTGGAAAGCGCGCCGCATAGTCGTTAAAATCTTTCGCAGCTGATTTTGGCATAGCCAAGGTTTCGGCACGTTCACGCATATATCTAGCGAGTCTCCGAGCGGATCGCGGGTGAAAGAAAGGCGCTAATGGCAACCGCCAAATAGCCGAAGCCTGAGATCGCCATCGCTACGCGCGCGTCCGTATGATCCGCGACGTACCCGAACACAATCACCGCCGGCGTAATACCGCTGAGGACAAAAAGCCGCACCGCACCGAAGACGCGCCCGACATAGGCTTCCGGCGTGACGCGCAAACGAAATCCGATGATTTGCGCGATCTCAAATTGTGCCAGCGCGTTGGTCAGCGCCCAAAAGATGCCGGCAACCCACATATTGCGCGCAAAGATGACCGGCAAAAAGATCAATCCATCCATTAAATATGCAATCGTGATCGCGCGCCCGAATGGCCACCGCGTAGCAAATTTTCCGGCAGCTAAAGAACCGCAAATCGCACCCGCGGCCGAGATGCCAAAGAATATCCCAACCTCGTGATCGTGCGCGCCGAAATCGCGCTTCAGAAACGGAACGAGGACGGCATAGGCGCCGAAGCCCAGCATGTTGCCCGCGAATGCAATAATTGCTTGCGCGCGCATGCCGCGGTCGCTAAAGAGCAACCGAAAGCCGGTTTTCACGTCGCTCACGATTTCGCGGCGCCGCGGCAGGCTTGAGGTTTGCTCCGGTCCGAGCGACCGAATCTGCCACAGCGAGATCAGCGAGCACAAATACCCCGTCGCCGTAATCAGCAATGCGGGCAACGCGCCAAAGATCGCAAAGAGCGCGCCGCCGATCATCGGCGTGATCAGATTTGCGAAATTCTCCGCGCCGCTTAAAGCGGCAATCGCTTCGGTGCCGCGATCCTTTCCGATTAAAAACGCAATGCTTGGCGTCTGGCCGCCCATGAAGACCGCCGCCGCCAGCGACACGATCACCAACCCGCCGTACACTTCAGGCACAACGAGGATATGCAAGGCATACAGCGCGGCAAATGCGAGCATCACCGCGCAGCGCAAAGCATCGGCACCGAGCATCAGCGTCCGGCGATTCAAACGGTCGGCGAGTGAACCCGCGACCAAACTAAAGAGCGCAAACGGCGCTAGTTCACACACGTACGAGACGCCGGTCGAGAGCGCGGAATGCGTAATCCCAAATACCAGCAACGGAATCGCGAGCAAACGGAAACCGTCACCGAGCAAACTCAGCGTTTGGCCGATGAAATACCGGCGAAAACTTCGAGAGGAAAAGATGCTGCGCCGAAAAGGCGCGGCTGCGGCTGACATGCGACAATAACCTCCAACGGTGGGGTGGCGAAAAAGCGAGGTCTTGTCGCTAGCGCATAACGGGTGGAATTCTACAGGATTTCGCTCGTTTTGACAATCCCTACGCTAATCGCGGGAGTACCCCGCGTGCTGCTTGGCGAAATATTTTGCAATGGGCAAGACGTTTGAAGAGCGATCGAAAGAACGTCGAGCAACGATGACCGCGCGCGTGGCTCGCTCCAAGCAAGAGATAATTGCCCTGGAACACGAGCGCGAAAATGCCCTGTTGCCGTTCGAACGCGCGCAGGCCATTTGGAGCATTGTCCGAGACCTTACGGTCGCACGAGGAAGCGATGGATCTGAACTCCGACTTGATCGATCTCTTGCGCGCCTTGAACGCAGAGGGCGCTAAATATCTCATCGTCGGCGGTTACGCCTTCGCGGTGCATGGGAAGATCCGCGCGACAAAAGACACGGATATCTTCGTTGGAACCGATCCGGAGAACGCATCGCGAGTTTGGAAAGCCTTGAGTGCATTCGGCGCTCCATTGGATGAACTGCACGTCCAGGATTTGGCCCGGCCGGGGACATTTTTTATTATGGGACGCGCGCCGAATCAAATCGACATCATTACGACAATCGATGGAGTGACGTTCGACCGGGCATGGAGCAATCGGTTCGCGTCAACCTACGGCGGCGTTGAAGTAAACTATATCGGAAAGGCGGACCTTATCGCGAACAAGGAAGCCGCCGGAAGGCCCCAGGATCGCATCGACGTCGAATACCTGCGAAATTCGCGCTAGTTGACGCGGGATCCGCCGGCGTGTCATTCCGAGGAACGAGGAACCGCGAGGCACGAGCGGCTGTGATACTGGGCACTAAACAGTGAATGACAAAGGCACAACACGACGACGGCGAATGTAACGGTATGACGCGGTAGCCACGCGCAACTTCGTCATCCGCAGAACCGAAACGAGCCTTTCCGACTTAGTTGATGAAGGCGCTGGACGCGAGTCGCATTTGAGACTATAATAGTCTCAAATGATAAATGCGCCTACGGCGCTGCGTCTTCTCGGGCAGCGCGTACCCAGCAAAAGCAAGTCAGCCGAGCGCGCTGCTGAGGAGCTCGTGCGCAAAGGGCTGCCGGCGCGTGTGATCGATCGTCTGGCCGACGCGTTCGGCGCCCCGGCGTCGGAGATTCTCACGTTGATTGGGCTGTCACGCGCGACGGGATATCGTAAGAAAGCCAAGGGTGCGCAAGCACTGCGCGCCGCACAATCGGACCGCGCATTTCGGCTGGCCCGTGTCTTTACGCTGGCGCAGTCGGTGTTCGAAGATGACCAAAATACGCGCGAATGGTTTCGCGAACCAAATCGTGCATTGAGCGGTGAGCGTCCGCTAGATCTTCTCGATACGGAAACCGGGACCGCGCGCGTGATTCGCGTGCTCAATCAACTCGAGCACGGCGTGTATTCGTGATCGCCTGGCGCATCACCAAACGAAAATACGCCACGCGCCGAGCCGTCCTGAGTGGCAGCGGCGCGCGAGAAACCGGAGGCCGGTGGAACGAACCCGGCCTTCCTCTTATCTACGCCTCGGAGAACGCATCGCTGGCGCTGCTGGAAACGCTGGTACAAACATCCGTCCAGCGGCTGCCGAAAAATCTGGTGATCGTGCAAATAACGATCCCGGAAAACGCGGAGAGCGAGGCGATAAGTGTCGACGCTCTGCCCGCAGACTGGAAATCCATCGGGAATCCTAAATGCGTAGCGCTCGGTTCCGCGTGGCAGCAAGCGAAGCGAACATTATTTTTGCGTGTCCCATCGGCGGTCAACCCACTCGAATCGAATCTTTTGCTCAACCCATTGCATGCGGGAATTCGTGGGTGCCGCGTTGCAAAGGCAATCCGGCTGCACTTCGATCCGCGGCTGTTATCGTTACTTGGAGGGTGAATGGATCTGAAATATCGCGTCGTCGATGTCTTTACGCAAAATGCGCTCGAAGGCAATGGCCTGGCGGTTTTTTTGGACGGGCGCGAGCTCGACGATTCCACGATGCAGCGCATCGCGCGCGAGATGAACCAATCCGAGACGGTCTTCTTCTTGCCGCCAACGCTCCCAGACTGTGTGGCGCGGTTACGCATCTTCACGCCGTTTTCGGAGATGGCATTTGCCGGGCACCCGACCGTTGGCGCGAGTTACATCGCGCGTGCAGTCCGCATGGTTCCGAAGAGTCCGCCGAAATTCTCGCTGCAAGAGAACGTCGGCGCCGTGCCGATCCGCGCAGATAAGGATGGCTCGCTGTGGCTCACGACGCCGCGAATCGGCAAAAGCAAGACCTTTCCGCACTCGCTCTGCGCCCGCGCGTTGGGCCTGAACGAAGACGATCTTCCGACCGAATCGCCCTGCCAGGTCTATTCGGCCGGTAATCCATTTCTGTTTGTGGCGGTGGGCGAGAAAAAGGTTGTCGATCGGGCATCGCCGGAGCCCGTGTCTATCGCACTCCTGAGCGGTGATGCCAGCTTCACCGGTATTTTTGTTTTTGCACCAACGCGTGAGGGCGCGTATTCGCGAATGTTCGCCCCCGAACAAGGTATTTGGGAAGATCCCGCAACCGGCAGCGCGACCGGGCCGCTTGCCGCATTCATGATGGACAATCGCCTCGTAGCCCACGCTGACGGCACGCGCTTTGTCAGCGAACAAGGGACCAAGATGGGCCGCCGTAGCCTCTTACATGTGCTCATCCATGGCGATTATGGCAAGGATGGGATCGAAGTCGGCGGCTTTGTGGTACCGGTGGCGACCGGAACGCTGCGCCTGTAACGTATCGCGAAATGGCGTGGCCACAACCCGTGACGCTGCGCGGCAAGCACGTGATCATCGAGCCGCTGGCATTCATGCATTACGACGATTTAGTTGCGGCCGTTCGCGACGGCGAGCTCTGGAAGCTCTGGTACACCAACATCCCGGAGCCGTCGCAAATGCGCGCGGAGATCGAACGTCGTCTACGCCTGCAAGAAATCGGCTCGATGCTGCCCTTTGCCGTTATTGAGGAGACGACCGGAAAAGCCGTCGGCATGACCACCTACATGAACATCGATGCGGAGAGCCGGCGCTTAGAAATCGGTTCGACCTGGTATCGCAAGAGCGTGCAGCGCACCGCGCTCAACACTGAGTGTAAACTCCTTCTGCTGACGCATGCCTTTGATACGCTCGACTGTATCGCGGTCGAATTTCGCACCTCATCGTTTAACGTGCAAAGCCGCACTGCAATCGAACGCCTGGGCGCAAAATTCGACGGCATCCTGCGCAGTCACGGGCACCATAAAGACGGAAGCCTGCGCGATACCTACGTCTACAGCATTATTGCATCGGAATGGCCCGCCGTCCGAGCCAAGCTCACGCACCGCCTCGGCGATTAACGAGATCACCGCCGCAGTTCGGGCAGCGCATTTGTAACGCTTGAGCGCAGTCCGGACAGAATGTACATTCGTACGAACAGGCGAGCGCCTGGGCGTCAGCCGGCAGTGAACGGCCGCAACGTTCGCATGAATCCTCCATCGCACTAGCGCTTCCGCTCCGATTTTCGATCGCCTTTAGCGCGGCGAAAATTGGGAATGAGCTGCCCATGGACAAAGCATTGCAAGGTCAAGTCGCCGTCGTCACCGGCGCAGAATCCGGCATCGGCCAATCGATTGCTCAGTTCTTCGGCCAAAGCGGCGCAAGCGTCATCGTCAATGAATTCGCCTATCCCGATCGTGCGCGGGAAACGGTCGAGGCAATCGAGCGCGCGGGCGGGCGCGCCGCCGCCGTCCATGCCGATGTTACCAAAGAGCGCGACGTCGAGAAGTTTTTTTCGACGGCGGAGAAAGAGTTCGGACCCGTGACGATTCTGGTGAACGACGCCGGTATCAGTGGTGAAGAGGCCGAGGTTGCCGATCTCACTCTTGAGGCATGGAATGAAACACTGGAAACCAACCTCACCGGGCCGTTCTTATGCGCGCGACGCTACATGCAGGCGTATCGCGACAGTAAACGTAGCGGCGGCCGCATCATCAATATAACATCGGTGCACGAGACGATGCCTGCCATCGGCATGTCCGCATATTGCGCGACCAAAGGCGGGCTCATGATGTTCACGCGTTGCTTGGCCCTTGAGGCGGCCAAATACAAGATCACTGTCAACAACATCGGGCCTGGAACGATCATGACGCCGATGAACGAGGACCTCGCGAAAAACCCGCAAGAGCGTAAAGAGCATGAGAAAACAATTCCGATCGGACGCGTGGGCTATCCCGAAGACATCGGGCGCGTAGCGCTCTTCCTCGCCAGTCCCCAATCCAAGTACATGACAGGCACCACGGTATTTGTCGACGGCGGTATGTTACTCAACGTTGCGAGCGGCCCACCGCAAAGCAACTAAGGAGTTATCCGCAGGTTACTGACCACGCGTGACACGCCGGAGACGTGCTGCGTGGTTTGCACGATCGTTTGTTCCACGGCGCGATTTGGAACGGTGCCGTTAAGCGTAACCACACCGTTGCGCACCGCCGGCGAGACATGAAAGACGTTGAGGCCCGCTTGGCCTGCGATCGCGCCGGATACTTTCACCGTCAGCGCCGCATCCGAGGCCGATTGATTTAGGCTGGTCAGGTGCGGATTGACGGTGATCTGATTGACGACGCTATGGACGCCGTTCACCGACTTCGCGGTGGCGAGGTACTGCGTTTCTTCCTTTAAAGAGTGCGCCTGGCCACGCAGGGTCACGACCGCATTGCGCACCGACACATGGATCCAGCGCACGGAATCCGCATTCGTGACGGCGAGCTTCGTCGTTACCGCGGTGGTGAGGTAGGCGTCGGTCACGGCCTGCGCCCCGGCGTTCTGCTGCTGCGCGGTGCTGCAGGCGCAAACGCTCAACAAAATGATGACCAGGATTGCGTTTTTCATAGGCTTATTATGCCCATCGGCAAAACAAACAAGCCGTTGGAGGTGGGATATGAACATGGTCCGTGTATGGCTTGCGCTGTGCATCTTTTTGTTCTGTGCGAGCCCCACGTACGCTGCGACTTGCGCGCCCAAGAGCCTCGTGCACATCGTGACGGTTGACGTAACGCCCGGCATCGATCCGGCGTCCTTCGGCGCGCAGCCGCGAAGTTTTTATCGCATTGGTAGCGACAAGACGCGTATCGAAGAGGCGGTCGATTCGGCCAACCACATTCACGGACTGATCGTGGTCGCAGAACCCAATATCTGGATGGTCAACCTCTACGACAACAGCGGTAAACACATCGTGGATCCAGGCCCAACGTTCAACTCAATTGTGCCACTCTTCGGCATGTCAGGCCTTCCAGCGAAGCTTGCGAGCTTAGAGTTGGGCTGCGAAGCCAAGTGGATTGCCGCAAATGCGCCTACCCCCACTCGCTCGGAGCAAGTCGGAGCAACCCGATACGACGTCTATCACGTTGATGCCGGCAGTGATGCGACTGAGGTCCTCGAGCGAGCGGGGACAAACACGCCGGTCTTTGCGCGCTACTTTCACGAGGGCAAACTCGTTATCGCAATACGGTACGACCTGTACTCGACGGGTCTTATCAACAATCCCAATTTATTCACCGCGCCACCGGGTGTGCGGTATGTGGAGGCACAATAAGTTGAAATCGTTCATCGCCATTGCTGCGCTTGCTCTGCTCACCGCAGCAACACCCAAACCCGCGCTCGTCGTACACTTGACGGACTACGCGTTCAAACCCGCAACCGCCACCGTGAAAGTGGGCGACACCGTGCAATTTGTTAACGACGATCCGTATCCGCACACCGTAACTGCCACCAACGGCGCGTTTGATTCAGGTAACTTGGACGAACACAAGTCCTGGAGCTACACGTTTACCAAAGCCGGCACCTATGCGATTACGTGCACCTATCATCCGACGATGCACGAAACGATTACCGTTAAGTAGCCGGGCCTACGTTTGGAACGACTGCAACGCGTAACTGCAGGAGTTAAAGCCGCCGAACCCATTGACCAGCGTTAAATACGCCGTGTACGTGGTGTTCGATTGCAACGTCCCAAAATTCGACTGGTAGTAGAAGTCCGAATTATACGGGTGCGGCCCATTGGGATACGAAACCAGTTGCAGCGTACCGCCCGGAATCTGATCGCCAAAGTTATCCAGCAGCGTGATATTCATGCTCTGATAATTCGAATACAGATAATTGTTGTTGCCGCTGGCGACGATGGTCACCGAGCCGATATTCGGACTCACGCCGGTCGCAAACGGTAACGGGTTGGCGAGCTGCACTTGGGTTCCGGGATTGCACGAACCGCCGCCGCCAAGAACTCCACCCAGGTTCCCGCCGGTTAAGCCGCCTAAAAGGTTTGCGCCGCTGCAGCTGGCTAACCCAACCGCAGCTACAGAGAGCACGAGGAAACGAAGAGAGCGTATCATGTGGTGTGTACCTCATGCAGAAAACGCGTCCATCGCTTGCCGCGTTTCACAAAAACCTTTAAGGTAACGGGTACGACGGCTGCTTTACTTGCATTGCTGGCAACCATCGCCCCGGACGATCTCTTGGCCAAAGCGGGCAATTACGTCATGTACTTAGGCTTCGGGAATAAAAACAGCGGCCGCAGGTTTGGATGTACCGTGTCTCGCCTTCGATTGCGATCTGCGAGCCGGTGGTGATGCGTTTGCCGTTTTCATCGACGCGCACGTTCATGGTCGCTTTGCGTCCACAGGCGCAGATCGTCTTTAACTCTTCGATGCTGTCCGCCAGCGTCAGCAGTTGCGCCGCGCCGGGAAAGGGATTGCCCAAAAAATCACTGCGTATTCCGTAACAAATCACCGGAATGCCGCGCACATGCGCGATGCGGTGGAGCTCGCGCACCTGGGCGACGGTCAGAAACTGCGCTTCGTCAACCAGTACGCATGAAAGGTCGTTCTCGTTTTTGAGCGCGTCTTCGAAGCTCATTTTCTCGTCGAACGTCTCAACCGTCCGCTGCGGGCCTAAGCGCGAGGTCACGATCCCGGTTCCAAAGCGGCCGTCGATGGCGGCGGTAAAAATGCGCACGCGCCGTCCATGTTCTTCGTAGTTGTGCGCCACTTGCAGCAAGGCCGTCGATTTCCCGGCGTTCATTGCAGAGTAGCGGAAATAGAGCTTGGCCACGAGGTTACCGAACCGCCCGCCGCGCCCGGGGTTGCATTTCTCCACGCGGCCAAACGGCCGCATCGGAGAGTTGCGGAAGCATCGAGCCGGCGTACAGCCGCACGACTTCCCACGAACCGCCGAACCTCACGATCTTTGCAATCGCCGGACTCTTCGTCGGAGCCAAGATGACACTATGCGAGCGCAGGAATGGATCGTTGGCCCACGGCGCGCCGTCGCCGGCGCTCCACTGAAAGCCCGCGCGGTACGTTTGCCGTATCGGCTGCGCCCAAACGATCTTGGTCGGAACGATCCTGGAGTAGCAAAGATATGGCAGATGATCGACGTTATTTCCGTACTGACTGCTCTCCAAATAAAATGCCAACCCCGCCATTGTTAGATTATAGCGAAAGCCGAACGGCGTCACGTGCTTCTCGACGAGGCTTTGTTTTGCAAGATGGTTTAGCAGATCGAAAGCAACTCTAGCCGACGGATCGCGCAGCTCGTCGTTTTGAATCGCGCCGAGCCAAAATGGCGGCAGCCACTCCACTGGCGGGCGGTACTCCGCGCTGAACCCCGGGATGAACGTTGTTGCGATCGGCACGGGATCCCAACCCAGCGGCACGCAGGCGCGATATTGATCGCCCAGCTGCGCCCTTAATAGATGTAGAACGGCGGCGTCGCGGTTCGGAGAGCACGCCGACAAGGACATCGCGATCATGGCCGCGCCCTTCACAACTGCGCTTGAGCGATTCGCTGGCATCATGTTCGAGAATTCGACGTCCGCACGTCGTCACGCTGCGATTTGGTGACGCGTTATTATCCTATGAAGATCGCAGCAGGCGCAGTTCTTCTCCTATTAGCAGCGGCGTGCTCGGTGCGCCCACAGTATCCGAATTACTCGAACGTCCGCGAAGATCTGGTCGTGCGCATGCCGGAAAAGGATGTTCAGCCCTTCATTGTGGCGCTGCGAAAAAATGCGACGACCGGAGCCGGCGTAAATCTGAACGTCAATGCGTGGCTTGGCTCCGGTGAACCATCGGTTGCAAACGCAGACGCGTATGATGCGGCGATGGACGACGCGCGGCACAAAGCAGCGCGAATCGCCGGACGCATGAATGTGCGCCTGGGCGCGATCCAGTCCGTGGTCGAATTTCAGGGACCCAATCGCGCAAACGACACGCCGCTACGAGGCCGTGTGGAAGCCATGGTCATCGTGCATGACAACGGCCCGATTGCACTCGGAGTCACATACGCCACTTCGACGGGCGGCAGCGTTTCCGTCTTCGGACTCTCCGATGTCGCAGCGCACGGCGCGCCGCAGGGCGTGGACGTCAATCTGTCAAGTAACGCGAGCTCGTCGGATGTGGCATGGGCGCATGTGAATCAGGTTGAGCGTATTGTTCGCGACACTGCCCGGCGCTTCGGCGTGCGCCCCGAAGCTATCACCATCCAAAACACGGGGTTTGAATCGTAGGGCTGCAGAATCACCGGCGCCGGAGGTTTTGAAAATGCCAAATCCAGTCTTGCATTTTGAAGTCACCGGCAAAGACGCCAAGAAACTTCAAGATTTTTTTCAGAAGGCGTTCGATTGGCGCCTCGAACCCGCCGGCCCCGACTACGCGATGGTCCATACGGGCGAAGACGAGAAGATTGCCGGCGGCGTTGGAAAAGCGCAGTTCGGCGAAGGTTGCGCCACCTTTTATATCGGCGTCGCCGATCTTGGCGCGACGTTAAAGAAAATCGAAGGGCTTGGCGGGCGGACCGTTACGCCGCCGGTTGACGTGCCCGGTGGGCCGACGATCGCGCACTTCACCGATCCTGAAGGCCATCTGATCGGGCTGTTCAAGCTCCCTTAGCCAGCGCGCGATAGCGAAAACAGGACGTAAGATGGTCGTTGACCATTCCGGTCGCTTGCATGTGCGCATAGCAGATCGTGGTTCCGAAAAATGTAAAACCGGCTTGCTTCATCTCTTTGCTTAACGCGTCGGAGACCGGCGTGGCCGCCGGAATCTGGGCGCTCTTGTTCCAGCGGTTGACGATCGGTTTGCCGTCCACGAACTTCCACATGAACGCGTCCAGCGAACCCGCTTTCTC
This sequence comes from Candidatus Rubrimentiphilum sp., assembly GCA_035934355.1. Lineage (GTDB taxonomy): Bacteria > Vulcanimicrobiota > Vulcanimicrobiia > Vulcanimicrobiales > Vulcanimicrobiaceae > Rubrimentiphilum. The sequence goes on from DASYYA010000141.1 coordinate 33,448, forward strand.
ACGCAGTTGCAAGTAAGCGCGTGCATTCTGTACCGCGCCCGCGATCTTCAAACGGTTGCGAATGATGCCGTCATTGCGCATGAGGCTCTCGATCTTGCGCTTATCGAAACGCGCCACACGCTCGGGATCGAAATCCGCAAAGGCCTTGCGATAGGCCTCGCGGCGGTTCAGAATCGTGCGCCAGCTTAAACCGGCTTGCGCGCCTTCGAGAACGATGAATTCGAAGAGTTTGCGATCGTTGTGTAAGGGCACGCCCCACTCGTCGTCATGATACGCGATCATCAACGGACTTTCATCGACCCAAGCGCAACGCACGGCATATAATTTGAGGAGCGCGGGATCCGCGCTCCTCTTTTCTCTCGCCGGCGAGCTGTGCTAGTGGATGCGGTTGTACGGACTACCGAGCGGACCCGCCCAGCGGAATCCCCACTGCCACGTCGGCCGCCCAAATGGTACCGATCGAGATATTTCGTCGAGACGACATACCGGCCGACCGATCTAAGCTGTCCGTGCTCTTGCCGCGAACCCGTTCACTGATCCAAAACGGCGACTTACTCTTGAGGAGGTGAAAATCCAAGCCGGCATATCCGGTCCTTTGGATGTAGCGTCCATAGGAGTTGAGCGCCGGCACCATCGTGTGACAGGTGTTGCAATCAACACCATACGATTGCGCGAACGGTGGCAGCAAGCAGCAGTTTTTTCATTGCACGACTTTTACGACAAGCATCATGTCGGGATGGCCCGGTCCGCACGGCAGCGCGCAATGCAGCTGGTACGTGCCGGCCTTCTTCGGCGTAAAAGTCAAGGTGACGTATTTGCCGGGCGTGAGCACGGTTTCGGGAATGCCGAGGTCAGATGAGCCGATCGAATGCACGCCTTCCTTCGATGTGACGCGTAGGGTCGTCGTCTCGCCTACATGCACCGTGATAATGCCGGGCGTAAATTTCCAGTTTGAAGCGGCGACATCATAACTCGCCGGAGACGCTGCGCTGACAAAAGTCGGAGCTGCGCAGAGGACCGTGAGTGCTGATATGGCGACTGCGTAAACGAGGTTTTTCATGGTTCAAGCGTAGCGTGGCAATGGGCAGGCACTGAGCAGGCGCTGAGCAAGCGCCGAGAATGATTGAGAAAAAGTCAGGAAGGCTGCGACAGATGTCGCTAAACGGCAATGGGCTGTTCGGCGCGCCCTGTTTTTTCGGTGAGGCGGATGCGATAAACGATGGCATCGCGGTCAGAGATTCCCGGTCGATCCGGCGCAAAGGAGTGCGCGAGCGGATGCGCTTTCTGGTTTAGAAAATGCAAGAGCAGCATGCGCATCGCCTCGCGTGCCGCTTCATCCTGTAACTCTTCATAGGTGCCCCACGCAATAACGCTCTTCCAATTGGAAAGCGTTTCAACCCTGTCGACCTCAAAGCAGACACGCGGATTCTTACGCATCATGCGGATCTTCGCGCCATTGGTGCTGTGCGCATACACGGAACCCCCGACATACGCGTACGCGACAGGCACGACGTACGTGCGCCCGTCGGCGTGACATCCGATGCGCCCGACAACCTGCTCGTTCAGTAACTTCTCGACTTCGTCGTCGGGAAGCGGCACAATCATGGGGCTATCGTGCCACCCGATAGTGAATGTTTTAGGAAGTTTTCGGGTACTTCAAATCCACCACCAGCGTGCCGGCGGTGCGCAATGATTCAATAATTGCGCGCAGGCGTTCGGGCGTGGTTTCCATGACGCCGTCGAGCATCGCCTCGATATTTGCTTGCGCCACCGAAAGCGCGTTGCCGAGTTCATGGCGCGCGACGGTGAGTGCTTGGTCGCGTTTTTTTTCGCGGTCTTGCTGCATGGTGATGAGCATGGCTAACCGATCGGCGGCGGGATCGTCCAGTCCGGCGAGCATCGCCTTGGCGCCATCCCAATTCTCTTGCAGGCACAAGTCCAGTGCCTTGAAGAGCTCCTCGCGCATCAATCTTTGCGCAACTTGTACCCGACGCCGTACACCGTCACGATGTAGACCGGATCGTCGGGATTGGGCTCGACTTTGCGGCGCAGGTTATTAATGTGCCGGTCGAGGGTCCGCTCGAAGATGCTGCCCTCGTCATGCACGAGGTCCAACAGCTGAGCGCGCGTGAGTACCTGGCCCGCATTCTGTACGAGCGCATGCAAAATGCGAAACTCCGCGGGCGTGATCGAGACCAGCGATCCGTTGACGCGGACTTCATGCGCGCCCTCGTCGATCTCTAAATCCTTGACGCGCAGCGCTTTACTTCCGTCGCCTTCGGCCTGCGCGGCGGCGCGGCGCATTACCGCGCGCACCCGCGCGATGACCTCGCGCGGCGAGAACGGCTTCACCACATAATCATCGGCGCCCAACTCCAACCCGACGACGCGATCGACTTCGTCGCTCCGCGCCGTGAGCATGATCGTCGGGATGCGCTTGGCCTCGACACCCCGGCGCAAAATATCTAAGCCGCTGCCATCGGGCAGCGTGATGTCGAGGATCATCATGTCGGGCCGTTCGCGTTCCAGCTCGGAAAGCGCGCTCGCAACGGTTCCGCAAACAACCGTCTCAAATGACTCCTGTTTCAAATAGGCGCTCAACACTTCGCCAATCTGCGGCTCATCATCCACGATCAGTATGCGCTTGCCGGCGCCTGACGCGTCGCCGCTCACCACGTTCGCATACCGGGCGCAAGGAAGGCGGGGTGATGCAGCATGTCCAGCAGCGGACCGGCATAGACGATCGCAGCCGCCGCCAAAGCGACGACGCCCCAGCGAAACAGCGATTGAAAGATCGGCGGCGCCGGCTCGGCGCCTTCGAGCGGTTGCGCGAATTCCACGTGCATGTCTTCGGTCTTCTTGTTGCTCACGACAGTTCCGATCGCCACGATCGCAAACATGACGATGCTCGTGAGCAAGATCAAGCCGCCGGCAGCGGCGACCAACATGTAACCGAGCCATTCGTTCGGGGCCGATCCCAAATAGCTGAGCTCGGCGGTCCGCCGCGGCGCGCCGAGCAGCCCCGCAAAGTGCATCGAAAACGACATCACCAGCATGCCCAAAAACCACAGGCGCGTCTGCAACAGCGCAAACGGCGGACTAAACAGCGCGCGACCGGTGAGCTTGGGGATCATCCAATAGGCGATGCCGATGAACGTGAGCGCCACCGGGCCGCCGACCGTCACGTGGAAATGGCCGACGATCCAGATCGTGTTGTGCACGACCGTGTCCATCGCGTACGATGCGTTCACCAATCCGCCGAAGCCGCCCAGAATAAAGAGCAGCATGCCGTATGCCGGTCCGCAAAAAGCCGGATTGTCCCACGGCAACGCCGTCACCGTCTGCCAAAAACCCCGCCGTCCTTGGCGGCGCGCCGCGAGCTCAAACGATGCGAAGATCGCAAATGCCGTGATGAACGACGGAATGGCGACGCCGTAGGTGGTTACGGTGAAGAGCATCTTCCAGCCGCTGCTAATGCCGGGCTCCATGAACTCGTGGTGAATCCCCACCGGCGTCGAGAGCAGCAGCAGCATAATGAACGTCAGGCGCGTCAAGCCGTCGCTAAACAGATTGCCTTGATAGAACTTCGGCACGATGTTGTACCAGCAAATGTAGGCGCCCATGATCCAAAAATAGACCAGCGGGTGCCCGAAATACCAGAACAGTAAACGCGTCAGCATCACGTTGATACCGTGCGTCCAGCCGAACGCCCAGGGAATCAAGAAATACATCTCGCCGACGACGCCCAGCGTGGCGATCCACCACATCAGGAACGTCGCCGCGGCGGTAAAGGCCGGGAGCGGAAGCGGCACCCCCGGGTTATTCTTGCGAAACCATAACACGTTGGCGAAAATATCCGCCGCAATGATCCAGGTGCCGATAATGAAGATCGTCGCGCCGATATAAAACCACGGGCTCGCTTTGAGCGGCGCGTAAAACGTGTAGAGCACCGTGGCGTTACCGGCGAGGATCTCGATCGCCGCCATCAGCACGCCCGCAAGCATCACCCAAAACCCAATCCATGCGAGTGTGACTCTTCGTTCGCGCGGAATCGCGCGATAGGTGACAAAGAGCGAGAGGCCGCAGATGAAAAACGTGGTGAAGACCAGCGCCATCAAGACGCCGTGCATTGTCAGGATGCGGTAGTAATCAAACCAGCTCGGAGCGGTAAAGGCCGAGGCCCGCGACATTCCTTGCGCGGCGCCGAAAAGAGCGCCGACGACAAGCGCCGCTGTCGCCGTGTAGATGTGCGCGATCACCACGCGATTTTCACGCAGCATCAACGCACCACGATCTTTGCAAACATGTTTTGATGCCCGATGCCGCAATACTCGTGGCAGATCAAAAGATAGGTCCCCGGCTGCGTAAAGGTATGTGATTGCGCGTTCACCCATCCCGGCACCGCCATCATGTTGATGTCGGTCTTCGGGATAAAAAACCCGTGCACCACGTCGGGACTGGTCACGTAGAACGTGATCTTCTTGCCTGCCGGTACCGTCAGGGTGGGCGGCTCGAACGCAAACACTTCAGCGACGTAGTAGGCTTCATACGTTCCATCCGCTAGACGGCGGAGACCCGGATGATCGAACGGTGGCGTCTGCGCAACTTTCGTTGGATCGATCGCCTGCATCCCGCTGGGCGGATCGATGTTCTCCGAAAAGGCGGCGACCGCAAGTGTGACGAGAAAAACGATGAGCATTGCGATCCCGAACGTCATCCACCAGCGTTCGTACTTGTGAATGTGCACGTTACCAGCGCGATTTCAGCAGCACGAACATCAGAAACCAGAGGACCGCGAAAACGGCGCCCATCACCAATACGAAGGTTAGGGTCGCCGGTAAGGGTTCGTCTTCTCGCAACGCCATCTCGCTGACTCTACGGTTCCTTTTGGAAAAGGGTGTGAGCGCGGCCTTCTTCAGTCCTTCCCAAGGCGGTCCTCGCCGATTCTTCGCTTGTTGCGACAATTCCGACATCATGGTCACACACGTTTACGAACGCTACGTCACCAACTGCCCCTATGTCCGGGCTCGCGAGTATCTGCATGCAGCGCTCGAAAGCGTGGTCAAGAATCACCGCACGACGACACTGTCGCTCAAAGCCGGCATGCTCGAGAAACCGGTCGTCGTAAGCTACGAGCGCGGTGTGGATCCGATGCGCTTTGACGAGCCGTGGCGCGTCCATTGGACGCCCGAAGGCGGCGGTCCGTATCCCGACTTTGATGGCGAGATTACGGTGTGCGCCGACTACAGCTACCGCAGTGCGATCCTTGAGCTTCGGGGTGAATATGTGCCGCCGCTCGGCACCTTCGGCCAAGCATTCGATCTGCTCGTCGGTTCTCGCATCGCCGCTGCCACCGCGCGCACGCTGCTCCAACAGCTGGCGCACGTGATGGAAACCCGCTACGAGCTGGAAGAAGCCGCAAAAGGGCGGATCGGTTCGACCGCGTGACGACCGCGGCGCTTACCGAAGCTCCGCGAATAGCTCGCGGCGCGGATCGCCGGATTGACGCCATGGATCAATACTGGCGGGCCGCAAATTATCTGGGCGCGGCGCAGCTCTATCTGCAAGAGAATGTGCTGCTACGCGATCCGCTCGAGCGCACACATATCAAGCCCCGGCCGCTCGGACATTGGGGCACGCAGCCGGGTCTCAACCTGATCTATACGCACCTCAACCGGTTAGTCGCCGACACCGGAACGGAACTATTGCTCGTTGTCGGCCCCGGTCACGGTGCACCGGCGATTCTCGCCAATCTCTATCTCGAAGAGACGCTGAGCTTCGACGTGCGCGAATTCGTCAAACGATTTTCATGGCCGGGCGGCGCGCCCAGCCACTTGACCGCGCAAACGCCCGGAACAATTCACGAGGGCGGCGAGCTCGGGTACGCGCTATCACATGCGTTCGGAGCGGCGCTCGACAATCCGCAACTCATCGTCGCCTGCGTCGTCGGCGATGGTGAAGCGGAAACCGGACCGCTCGCGGCGTCGTGGCGTTTCAATGCATTTTTGAATCCGCGCACATCGGGGGCGGTGTTGCCAATCGTTCATCTCAACGGCTACAAGCTCTCGGGGCCGGCGCTGCTCGCGCGCATGAGCGACGCCGAGCTGGGCAATTATTTTGAAGGCCTGGGTTTTGAGCCAATCCTCGTTGATGCCGAACAGCCATTTATAGCGGTTCACGGCGATCTTTGGGCTGCATTGGATCGCGCGTACGGCTCGATCCGCGCAATCCAAGGACGCTTCAGCTCGTATTCCGGAGAAGTTCCGCGCTGGCCGGTGATCCTGTTGCGTTCGGAAAAAGGCGCCGGTGGACCGTTTGCCGGCACGTTTCACTCACATGGACTGCCGCTTGCCGATCCCGCGAACGATCCGCAACAGTTGGCCACACTCGAATCGTGGCTGCTATCGTATCGTCCGGACGAACTCTTCGATGCCGCTGGGCGGCCAAACGCTGTCGTGCGATCGGTGCTCCCGCGCGAAGATCGCCGCATCGGACGATCGCCGCACGCCAATGGCGGCAATCTCTTGCGCAATCTTACGTTGCCGGGACCAGAACATCTCAAGCCTCTTGCATTCCCCGCTGCCAGAGCCGAGTCGGCCACGCAACGCTTGGGAGAGTATCTCGCGGACGTCTTCAAACTGAACGTTGCCGATCAAAACTTCCGCTTCTTCTGTCCCGATGAAACGCTGTCGAACAAACTCGGCGCGATATTCGATGTCACCGATCGCGCGTTTATGGGCCCCTTGTACGACACCGACGAGTATCTCTCGCCCGAAGGCCGTGCGATCGAAATTTTGAGCGAACATTCGTGCGCCGGTTGGCTCGAAGGCTACGTGGCGACGGGCCGGCATGGCGTCCTGGCATGCTATGAAGGCTTCATTCCCATCGTCGATTCGATGGTGCACCAATACGGTAAGTGGCTCAAGATGTCGCGCGAAGTGCCGTGGCGCACGCCGACTGCTTCGCTCAATATCTTGCTGACGTCGCACGTCTGGCGCCAGGATCATAATGGCTATTCCCATCAAGGCCCGGGGTTCATCGATTCGCTGCTCACGAGTAAAGCCGAAGTCACGCGCGTCTATCTACCACCGGACGCAAACTCGCTGGTCTGCGCGATGGATCACTCTCTGCAAAGCCGTGGTTACATTAATCTCATCGTCGCCGGAAAGAATGAGATGCCGCAGTGGCTTTCTCCGGAAGTGGCGCAACGCCACTGCGCTGCGGGTTTAGGAATCTGGGATTGGGCCTCGCGCGGGAGCGAGGATCCGCAAATAGTGCTGGCGTGTTGCGGCGATGTGCCGACCCAAGAAACTCTCGCAGCTGCGGGTATTCTGAGCGCGCGTGCGCGCGTACGCGTCGTGAACATCTTCGATCTGATGCGCATTGCAGCGCCGGCCGCACACCCGCATGGCATCTCCGACGAAGCGTTCGAAACGCTCTTTCCACCGGACGTTCCCGTGGTCTTCGCCTTTCACGGATATCCGCACGTGATCCACCGCCTGCTGCACGGACGTAAAAACGCCGAACGGTTCCACGTGCGGGGTTACATCGAAGAAGGCACAACGACGACGCCCTTCGACATGCTGGTGCGCAATCGCATCAGTCGCTTCGACTTGGTCGAGGCCGGCGCCAAACTCGCGTTCCAGCCGACGGCGGCAGCAGAACGCTTTCAGCGGTTCTGCGAGGGAAAACTCCGACAGCATCGCGCTTATATTACAGAGTATGGCATTGATATGCCGGAGGTTCGTCCATGACACGATTTGTTTTTGGGTTTGTCTGCATTCTGGTGGCTGGATCGGTTGCCGTCGCACAAGGGCTCAAACAAACACCGGGCTCCCAGATCACGGTTTCGCAGTGCGATCCCCATCGGCACGCGGTTGGGACCGTCGGCCATCCGTGGATCGATCCCTACGGGAACCTCCACACCGCCGCGAACTTTCCCTATTCAGAAGGTTTCCTCGCGATCACGTATTCCAACAACGCGCCGAAAGTCGCCACCGAAGTGGACTTTGGTTTGGTCTCGCGCGGATCGCTGATCGCGGTTGCCAACGATCGCGGAACGTTTTCGCCTGGCGTGAACATCGATCACGAGTTTGATGTGAGCCCCGAAATATTTCCTATCGGCACATCGTTTCCGTACTGCGCCGTGATACGCGTCAAGTATGCTGACGGCACAGAGTGGCGTAACCCCAACCCGCCGCAAGAGTAACGCGCCGCAAATGGCGACGATCCTGTGCTTGAATACGGGATCGTCGAGTTTGCGGATCGCGGCTTTTGGCGCGACTGCGGCCGGCCTGCAGACGCTGCGCGAGCGCGAACGTGTTTCGGTAACCCGCGAGCAATGGCTGGCGCAAATCGGTGGCTTACAACCCGACTTCGTGGTGCATCGGATCGTTTTGGGTGAACGCGAGGCAGAGACGGTCGAGGAATGTACGCCTGCCGTCCAGGCGCGAATCGCGGCGCGCGCCGACCTTGCCCCGTTACACGACCGCGTTGCGCTCGAGTTGACCGCTCAAGCACGAAACGCCTTTCCCCAGGCGCGCCAGCTGGTTGCGTACGATAGTGCGTTCCATGCGACGATTCCCGTACAGCGCACGACGTACGCGATCCCGCGCGAGTGGCGCGAACGTTTCGGCATCGAACGCATCGGCTACCATGGCTTGAGCTATGCGTATGCCGCGCAATGGTTGAGCGAGCACGGAAATCCGCGTCGAGCCATCTGCGCACACTTGGGAAGCGGGTGTTCCGTTGCGGCGCTCGTGAATGGCCGGAGTGCGGCGACGACGATGGGCTTTACGCCGCTCGAGGGCCTGGTCATGGGAACGCGGAGCGGAAGTTTCGACCCCGGTGCGCTGCTCTATCTAATGAAGAAAGGCGTCACATACGAAGCGCTGCAAATCGGACTCTACCAAGAATCAGGACTCAAAGCGCTCTGCGGCGACTCGGATATGCGCCGCGTTTTACAGCGCGCCGGCGACGGTAATGCCGAAGCCAAACTAGCGCTCGACGTGTTCATCGAATCTGCGGCCGGTGGAATCGCGGAAATGATCGCCGCCGCG
>DASYYA010000158.1:0-21680 GCA_035934355.1 Candidatus Rubrimentiphilum sp.
TTTAATTTCGCCTTCCCGCGGCTTTCCAAAAATGAAGCGGGCGGGCAGCGCTGCCAGCGCTGCGCCGATACAAGGGCCGAGGGCGTAGATCCAAATGATGTTGTACGCGCCGCCGACGATCTGCGGCGCAATCGAACGCGCCGGATTCATGGACGCACCGCTAATCTCACCCGCAAAGAAACCGCAGGTTGCGATCGTCAAGCCGACTGCGAGCGCCGATTGCTTGCCCACGACGGCATTCTCTTCGGCCGTCGCCAGGATGACCGTCATCAACAAAAACGTGAGGACAATTTCGGCAAGCACCGCTTCCAACTGCGTAAACTTCAGTCCCGGATGGCTGGCGCCAAGAACCATGCGCGATCCCCACAAGCCCCAAGCCAACAACGAGGCGCCGAACGCGCCGCCAAACTGCACCAGCCAGTACAGAAGCATCTGGCCGAACCCCAGCGTTCGGCGAATCGCGAAGCCGAGTGAGACTGCGGGATCGATATGCGCACCCGAAATCTCTGAGAAAGCGTAGATCATTGCCGTCGCAATGAAGCCACGCGCCAGCCAGCGGGAAACAAAATCCACATGGCTTCCCGTGTAGTACAAAATGTCGACGCTCGTCGGCACGAGCGTCGCAAAGAACGTGCCGATGAGCTCGGCTGCTAGCTTTTGCGGCAGCGCCGGCTTCTTTTGGCGGTGATCGGCCATGAGCTATTTTTTGCCCACTTCGGGCAAACGGCATACATGGAACCGATTGAGGCGTTTGGTTGGGTTGAACCGTGGCTGGCGCGCGGTGCGCAGCCGCGCGCCGAACAGTACCGGTGGTTAACCGAACAAGCGTGAAATGTGGAGAATTGCGCCTCCCGAAACTCGCGAAAACGTCAGGCTAAAAGACGGTCAACCTCCACGATCGCGCGGGCAAGCGCATCGACTCCGAGTTCCAAATCCGAATCGGACGTGCGCTCTTGCGCGACATGACTGCGCCCGCCGATACTCGGCACAAACAACATGGCGGCCGGAGCGATCCTTGCAATGCACATCGCGTCGTGGCCGGCGCCACTGGGAACGTCAAGCGCTTTTTGGTTCATGGCCGATGCGACACGGTGGAGCGCTTCGCGTAATCGTTCATCCATCGGCGTCGGATTGTGCACATCCAGACGCTCGAGCACCACGCGCACGCCGCGTCTCTTCGATACTTCCTCAGCTTTGCGGTGAAATGCGTTCTCGATGAGCTCCATTTTGGCGGCATCCGGCGAGCGATTGTCGATCGAAAAGCTCACGCGCGCCGGAATCACGTTGGTTCCTCCCGGCTCAACCGTCAGCCGGCCTACCGTCACAACTGCACCGCCGGCTTCTTTGGCCGCAGTCTCGAGTGCCAGGATTAATTCGGCCGTTCCGCTGAGCGCATCGGCACGGTGATCCATCGGTACCGTTCCCGCGTGGCCACTGGCCCCTTGCACCTCGGCGCGATACCGAATCTGGCCGGTAATTGCACTGACCACGCCAAGTCGCACGCCTGCCGCTTCGAGTACCGGCCCTTGCTCCACATGTAATTCAAGATAAGCCGCCGTCTTTTGATCGGGGCGCATCGGAAGATCGAGCAAGCCGCCATCTTTGGATGCCAGCGCTTCGCCAAGTGTGACGCCGGCTTCGTCGCGCATCGCGAGCGCATCGTCGGTGGATGTCAATCCCGCAAAAACTGCGCTTCCCAAACAACCGATCGGAAAACGGCTGCCCTCTTCACCCACCCACGCGACGGCATCGATTGGATGCTGCGTGCTCGCGCGATCGCGATCGAGCTGTTCGAGCGCGCCGAGTGCCGCCATCACGCCGTACGCGCCGTCGTACGCGCCGCCGGTCGGAACTGTATCCAGATGCGAACCGACGAGAATGGGATCGAGATCCGCGCGCTTTCCGGCGCGCCGCGCAAAAAGGTTGCCGACGCGATCTTGGCTGAGCGCGTATCCGGACTCTTGCGCCCATTGCGCAAACAGCGTGCGCGCCTGGCGTTCTTGCGGCGTGCTCAGCGGACGGTTGATGCCGCTTTCGTATTTTCCGAATTGCGCCAGCTGCTCCAGGCGATCGACGACGCGACTCATTGAGGTGGGTGCACCGCAATCCAATGGCGGGCAATGTCAATGCGCCGGCAGATCCAAACGCGTTTGTGTTTGAGGACGTGATCCAAGAACCGTTCAAGCGCAGCGGTGCGCCCCGGTCGCCCCGCCAAGCGCGTGTGCAACCCAATCGACATCATCTTTGGATGGCGCTTACCTTCGCGATACAAGACATCGAATGCGTCCTTCATGTACTCAGCATACCCCGATGGCGATGTAAACCCGGGCGCGACGGAAAACTTCATGTCGTTGACATCCAGCGTGTACGGAATAACCAAATGGTTCTTGCCGCTGACTTTCACCCAATATGGTAAGTCGTCGTTGTACGCGTCGGAGTCGTACAGAAAGCCGCCTTCTTCCACAACAAGACGCCGCGTGTTCTCACTAGGAGCATAACGGCAGTACCATCCGTATGGTCGTTCGCCGACGGTTTGCTCGAGCGACGCGATTGCGCGCCCCATCTCCTCGCGCTCTTGCGCTTCGCTCATATTTTGAAAACCGACCCAGCGCCATCCGTGCGAACAGACTTCGTAACCGGCGTCGCGGATCGCGCGCGCCGCGTCCGGATTGCGTTCCAGCGCCAACGCCGCACCGAAGACCGTCACCGGAAGCTCGCGCTCTTTAAAGAGGCGCATGAGCCGCCAGAAACCCGCGCGGCTCCCATACTCATAAACCGACTCGACGATGAGATCGCGCTTCCCCGGCCCGAGCGTCGCGCCGGGAACTTCGGTTAAATATTGCTCGGACGCAGCGTCACCGTCGGGAATTGAATATTCCGAGCCCTCTTCGTAGTTCATCACGATCTGCACGGCGAGGCGTGCATCTCCCGGCCACTGCGGATCCGGCGGATGTTCTCCGTAGCCGACGAGATCGCGCGGATAGCCGGTCACGTGACGATCTCGTGCAATCGATCGCTATCGCGCGCAAACACAACTTCCATCGCGATCCGCTCGCCGACCGAAACGTCGCGTCCCCAACGATAAGCCGAGTACGGCGTGTATCGCGTACCCGGCGATCCCGGAACGCGGAGCGAGACGTCGTAACAAATAAATTCTTTCGGCGGGCCGGGCAAGATCACACACTGCAACGCAAATGGACCGAGCACGCCGGGAGGATTCATCTCGCGTGCCGCCGTGACGAATCGTTCGCCGAGTTCAAATGCGGGTTCGAGCATCGATTCGATCAGCGTTGCGGCGATGTGTCCCGCCTCCTGCATCCGCATCGGAATGCTGCGCAATGCCTCATGTGCTGACGGCGGCAAGTTTCTAAACCCTTCGATGTTGGTTTGGCGGCGCGTGTCGGTGCCGCACAGTTCGAGCTCGTTCAAAAGCGGCGAGTAAAAGAAATTCAGGTTCACCGAAGGGCCGAGCGCGTATTCCTCGATCAACGCTTGCCGCAAACCATTTTCGGTGATCAGTCCTTCTTGCATCATGCGGCGCGCGATTTCGCGAAACTCCGGAGGTGAGGAACAGACGAAAAATGCGCGTTCGAAGGTGACTTTGGCGTGGGGCGCCTTCACCATCACTAGGCGATCGATTTCATCGGCGGATTGGAATTGGCGCGGGTGGCGGATGCCGGCGCGCTGGAGTAAGGCGTACTGATTGCTTTCTTCGTCGCGCTCTTCGGCGCGCAGCAGCCGGCGATTCCCAAAGATCGGGACGCGCATGCCGCGCTCGATCTCATCGTACGAATACTTTTGATGCAGGTACACTTCGAACGACCGGTTGGCGACAAAGATCACATTGCATTCGCGTAACCGATCTTGAATCGCACCTTGCAGCAGATCGGTAAACGTCTCGAGTTCCAACGTTTCATCCACGCACCCGCGCAGCGGATCGTTGCGGCGCGCGTAGTAACGCGAATAGGTCTGCTCGCGACCTTTCGCGGTCACTACGAGGTTGCGTAATCCTTGCGCCCGCGCGCCCGCGGCAATTTCAAGCGCCGAATGGCTGCCGATCGAGCATAGCGTCAGCGCCGAGCGGTCATAACCGTCCAGCAGCGAGGCGGCGTTCACGAGCGGCGAGGTTAGACGCGTATGCGAGCCGTACCCGCCATCTAACGCATGAGAACACTCCTTTTACGCAACGCGCATGCGATCGCGACCTTCGACGCCGAGCTGCGTGAATTGCATGACGCCAGCATTTTAGTGCGCGATAACGCGATCGAGGCCATCGGGCCGGCGGCGCAGATCGAGGCCCGCGCCGACGCCACGATCGACTGCTCGCGGCTCGTGCTTTTGCCCGGCCTTATCAACACGCACCACCATTTTTATCAAACACTCACTCGGAGCGTTCCCGGAACGCAGGATGCGGCGCTCTTCGATTGGTTGCAAACGCTCTATCCGCTTTGGGCGCGGATGACGCCCGAGGCCATCCGGATTGCAACACAGATTGCGATCGCGGAGCTCTTGTTATCGGGATGCACGACGTCGAGCGATCACACCTATGTCTGGCCGAATGGCGCGCGGATCGACGATCAGATCGAAGCTGCACGCGTGATGGGTTTCCGTTTTCACGCGGGGCGCGGTTCGATGTCGCTGGGTCAATCCAAAGGCGGCTTGCCGCCGGACGATCTGGTCGAGGATGAAACCGCGATTCTCAAAGATACGCAGCGCGCGATCGATACCTATCACGATTCCGAACGTTACGCGATGACGCGCATCGTGGTCGCTCCCTGCTCGCCTTTTTCGGTTTCGCCCGATCTCATGCGCGAAAGCATCGCACTCGCGCGCAGCGCAAGAGTGCATGCGCATACGCATTTGGCCGAAACGCTCGACGAGGAGCGTTTCTGCATCGAACATTTCGGTTGCCGTCCAATCGAACTCGCCGAACGTTTGGAATGGGTCGGCGAAGATGTGTGGCACGCGCACGTCGTGCATCCGAGCGCGCCGGAATGTGAGCGCTTGGGTGCGACACGAACCGGTGTCGCCTATTGTGCAACCTCAAATATGCGCCTGGGATCCGGAATCGCTCCGATCGGTGCGCTGCGCATTGCGGGGGCGCGAATTGGGATCGGCGTCGATGGTTCGGCTTCCAACGATTCTTCGAACATGCTCGATGAGGTGCGCCAAGCTATGCTGCTACAACGCCTTACTTGTCATCCTGAGGAATCGAAGGACCCTGAGACATCGAAGGGCTTCCTCACCGCGCGCGACGCCCTGTTCATGGCAACACGCGGCGGCGCGCAAGTCTTAGGCCGCGACGACATCGCAATGTTGGCACCAGGCATGGCAGCCGACATCGCGGGGTGGTCGGTCGATGCGCTCGAGCTTGCGGGCGGAGTGGTGCACGACCCGATCGCATCGCTCGTCTTCTGTCGCCCGCAACGCGCCGAACTCGTCATCGTGAACGGACGCGTCCGCGTAGAGCACGGTGATCTCGTAGGTTTTGATATGCCTGCGACCGTGTACCGCGCGAATCAGATAGCTCGCGGGTTAGTTTAAGCCGCCCGAGTATAGAGGATCTTGCCGCTGCGCATCGTGTGCAACAGTCTTTTCATCTTCAACGATGATGACGCCGTCAGGGATTGGTGCATCCGATGGATGAGCATAGATACGCGCGCCTATCAGCGCTAGCATCCGTGAAGCAGGCAAGGTTTAAGGCCGAGGTCTAAGCGGTTGCGGGTACGTGATCGGCTGCTTTGGCAATCGCCGCCAGCACGCGCTCGGGAGTCATCGGCAGTTGCGTAACCCAAGCTCCGGTTGCGTCGTGAATCGCGCATGCGACGGCCGCGGCAAACGGAACCAGGGCCATTTCGGCAACGCCGCGCGCTCCAAACGGTCCGTTTGGGTCGGCCAGTTCGAGAATAACCGGATGCACCTCAACGGGCATGTCCAGCGTGGTCGGCAAGAGGTATGTGCTGAAGTACGGCGTGAGAATTTTTCCGTCGCGGCATTGAAAGTTTTCGGTTAACGTATAGCCCACGGCTTGCGCAAGGCAGCCTTCGATCTGACCTTCGACTTGCTGTTTGTTGATCGCGCGGCCGACATCATGCGCGCTCACGATCCGCAACACCCGAACCAGGCCGGTTGCCGTATCGACCTCCACTTCCACGGCTTGCGATACGTAACCGTAATTAAAATGCGGCGTACCTTTGCCCGTGTGCGGCTCGAGCGGCGTCGTCGGCGACGGGCGGAATTGCACCGTTGCCTTCGCGTCGGGTCCGGGAAACTTGGTACGCGCGGTCTCGGCAGCGTCTTTTACCGCGCGGCCACCCATAAACGTCATGCGCGACGCCGAAGCACTACCGGCATTGGGCGATTGTTCGCTATCTTCTGCGATCAGGTCGATGCGATCGAGCGACACCCCCAACGTCGCCGCGCAAACTTGCCGCATCACCAAGTGCGCGCCTTGCCCGCATTCGGCCGCACCAATGCGCAGCGTCACGCGCTCAATTTCGTTTTTACCGTGGAGTTCAACGGTTGCCGTAGCCTGGTCCGGAAAACCAAATGAATAGCCGACGTTTTTTATGCCGCTCGCAAAGCCGACCCCGCGTTTAAGCTTCCCCTCGTCGCGGTACTCCTCGGGACCGCTCCTTCGTCGCGGTTCCTCCTTCGTCGGAATGACCGCATTGGCTTCAGCGACGCAGGCTTCCAGAACCGGCAAAGCGCTGACGCCGGGCGGCAATGGCGTTTGCGTTGCGGTAATGCCGCCTTCGCGAAAGATATTGCGCCGGCGAAACTCGATGGGATCGATATCGAGGGCCTGCGCCAAGCGCGTGACCATTGACTCAGCCGCAAACTCCGCTTGAGGATGGCCAAAACCGCGGAAGGCACCACAAGGAACATTATTCGTATACACGACGTAACCGTCGGTTGCGACGTTGTCGATCTCGTACGTTCCCGATGCGGCAACCGTGGCGCCCTTCAGCACTTCAATACTGGTGCACGCATATGCGCCGCCGTCGGCGATCAACTCTGTCTGAGCGGCCAAGATCTTGCCATCCTTACCCGCGGCCCATTTCGAGCGAATAAAATATGGATGGCGCTTTTGATGGCCGATAATCGATTCTTCGCGGCTCCACACGATCGCACTCGGGCGTTTGAGCTTCCACGTGGCAAGCGCTAGCAGCGGTTGAACGATAAGATCTTCGCGCCCGCCGAACGCTCCACCGATCTTGGCGTAGCGAACGATCACGTCGTCTTCCGGAAGTTCGAGCATCTTGGCAATCTGCCGGCGATCTTCGTGCAGCCATTGTCCCGCGGTTTCGATAACGAGCTTCTCGCCTTCGTAATAGGCGATGCCGGCATCGGGCTGCAGATACGCGTGCTCTTGCCACGACGTTTCGAATGTTTCTTCGAACACCACATCCGCTGCGGCGAATGCCGCCTCCACATCGCCTTTGCGGATGCGCACGTGACCCAATAGATTGCTTTCGCGATCGTCGTGCACGCGCGGCGCGCCGGATTCCATCGCCTGCTTCGCATCGCAGATCGCCGGTAAATCTTCGTACTCGACGGACACGCGTTTGGCGCCCGCTTCGGCAGCCTCGACGGTTTCCGCGGCGACGAGCGCCACGCGGTCGCCGACAAAGCGCACTTTGCCGTCGCAGAGTAAGGGTTGATCGTCTTCGATCAACCCAAAACGATTATCGGGAACGTCGGGCGCGGTGAATACGGCGATGACGCCGGGAACCTTGCGCGCCGCCGAAGTATCGATCGAAAGAATTCGCGCGTGCGCGCGGTGAGCGAAAACAGCTTTCAGCTGCACCATATCGGGGCGCACCAGGTCCGCGGGATATTTTGCAGCGCCCGTGACTTTTCCGAACGCGTCCGGCCGCGCAACTGCCTGCCCAATGAGTGCGCCATTCGGATGTTTCATACAACTACTTTTTCGCGCACTTTTGCGCTGTGTTTGGCAGCATGTTGCATGGCGTCGAGAATCTTGCGGTAACCCGTGCAGCGGCAAATATTGCCGCTGATCGCCGTTTGGTGTTGTGCGAGCGTCGGATCGCCGCATTCCTGCAACAGCTTCGCGCCAGCCATCAACATGCCGGGAATGCAGAAACCGCATTGCACCGCACCGTGATCGATGTAGGCTTGCTGGAGCGGATGCAGCCGCGCCCCGTTGTGCCCTTTGGCCAAACCTTCGATCGTGAGGATAGAATGGCCGTGCGCTTGCGCCGCCGGAACCAAACATGACATCACGGCCTGACCATCGAGCCAGACGGTGCATGCGCCGCACTCGCCTTCGGCGCAGCCTTCTTTTGAACCGGTCAATCCGGCGTTCTCACGCAGTGCGTTCAATAAGGTCTTGCGCGTCGCGCCTTGCAACTCGACGCGCTCGCCATTGACAATTGTAACAATCGATTTATCCAATTCGCCGACTGCCACATCGCCTTGTTCGCCGGTGTCGAGCAATACGTGCGTATCCGGAAGATCGCCGGCGCAACCATCGGCCGCGATTCGCTCCAGAGCCCGCTGCATCAACGCACTGACGGTTTGGCGGCGGTACGGTGCGCTGCCGCGCACATCGCCGATCGGAGCGATATCCTCGAGCACGGCGCGCCCTGCGTCTGCGATCGTCACGTCATTCAGCGGTTTGCTTGTAATCATCGCTTCGGTGTTGCTCGCACGAACGATCGTGGGCGCGAGACAACCCAGCGCGATACGCGCCGACCCAACGCGATCGTTCTCAATATCCAGAACGCACGCCAAACTGATCACCGATATCGCCTGCGCGCGCCGCAAACCCAGCTTCAAAAATATTCCGCGCTCAGTGGTACGCAGGGGCCGCACGCGAAGCTCCGTCAGTAATTCATCCGGACGGATCACGGTTTCGCGAAAGCCGCTAAAGAAATCGGCGAGATCGATAATGCGAACGGTATCGCTGCTTTGCAGAATGACTTCGCCACCCATCGCAATCAGCGGAACGATCGTATCATTTGCAGGGGAAGCGGTAATCAGATTGCCGGCGATCGTGGCACGCGTGCGAATCTGAGGCGCGCCGACTTCGACACAGGCCTGTACCAACGGAAGCGCGCGTTGCGCGCATGCCGGCGACGCCAGGATGTCGTTGTGGGTCGCCAGGGCGCCGATGGCGATGCGATCGCCCTCGTCGCGGACGTACTTCAGGTCGGTAAGCGCCGTGATATCGATCAGCGTTTGAGCCGGCTTAATGCCGCGCTGCAGCTCGACGAGCACATCTGTGCCGCCGGCCACGACTCGTGCCGAAGCGCCGTGTTCACTAAGCAACGCGAGCGCGCGCGCCAAGGAACGCGGCTGATAGTAATGCTCCCAGAGCATAGCTGAAGTGACTTCAGCGAGCACGCGTTGAAGCCATGCGACGTGCTCGAGCTCCTGGTTGAAATCCGCCGTTCCCAAGAGGCCGGCCATCGGGTGGCATTGGCCACTCTGGTGGATGTGCTCCGCTCCGCCCCACGCGATCCCGGCGCTGTCATGGCGATCGCTTCGGACGGAACGCTCTATGGATCGATCAGTGGCGGCTGCGTCGAAGCGGCGCTTGCGCAAGAGGCGCAGCTCGTTTTGCGCCAGGGCAATCCGCGAATCGTTGAGTACGGGCTTTCCGACGCCGATGCGCAGGCTGTCGGCTTGAGCTGCGGTGGAACGTTGACGATCCTGATCGAACCGCTCGACACCGCAGAGACGCAAGCGCTGCAACGGAAGCTCGCAAACGAAACGTTGATCGCAGAATCAATCCGGGTCGACGCAAGCAAATTGGGTGATCGGCTCTTCATCTTCGCCGATTCGTCACTGGGTTCGCTTGGAAACAATCGCCTCGACGACGTCGTTGCGATGGAGCTGCGTGCGTCGGTTTCCGGAGAGACAACCGAGATTCGGGGTTACGGACCCGAAGGTGAGCCCCACGGAGACGTGCGCGTTTTTATTCAGCGCGTCTTGCCCAAACCGCGCATGTACATTTTTGGCGCAATTGATTTCGCGCATGCCATGGTGCGTGTCGCCAAACTGCTCGGATATGAAGTGACGCTCTGTGACGCACGCGCCGCATTTGCCACCACCGAGCGATTTCCCGAAGCCGATCGTGTCGTTGTGTCATGGCCTGACGAATTTCTGCGCAACGCTCCGGTGGATGAGCGCACCGCGATTGTAGCATTAACGCATGACGAAAAATTCGACATTCCCTTGATCCAAGCTGCGCTCGAAACACATGCGGGTTATATCGGCGTCATGGGCAGCCGGCGGACGAACGAGCGGCGGTTAACACAATTGCGCGAGCTCGGCGTGAACCAAGAACAGGTCGCGCGCTTAAACGCGCCGATCGGTTTGGACCTGGGCGCACGAACTCCCGAAGAAACGGCAATTGCAATTATGGCGGAGATCATTGCGCTGCGTCACGGTCGCGAAGGCGGCCGGCTTGTGCGCGGTAGCGGCCCGGTGCGCGGATGGAAGTCACCGCAGTTGTCTTAGCTGCCGGCCGCTCGTTGCGGATGGGCGAACAGAAACTTTTCATGTCCGTTCGCGGCGTGCCAATGATCGATCGCGTGCTCGACGCGTGCCGGGATTATGAAACGATTGTCGTTAGTTCACCGCAGCTTGCGCCGCATATCGCCGCGCGTCCGCGGTTACGCGTGATCGAAAACGCGAAGCCTGAACTGGGGATGGCACACTCCTTCGACCTTGCGAATGGTGCGATTGAACCTGAGAGTGCGTTGCTGGTTTTTTTGGGCGACAAGCCGCTCGTCACCGCGGAGCTCGCTCGCACAATCGTGCACGCCGCACTGGAAGCCCGCGCCGACATCTGCTTTCCCGAACGAGACGGCATCGGAGGCCACCCAGTATTTTTTTCGCCTCATGCAAGAAGCCGCGTCGAGGTGCTCAGCGGCGATTCCTTAAAAGTGCTGCGCGACGATCCGGCCCTGATCCGGGTCGCGGTGCAAACCGCGGATAACGGCGCATTTGACGACATCGATGATCCGGGAGCCCTTCGGCGTCATCAAGGCGAATAGACTCTGTTATGCAAGCACCGGCGAAACTGCGGACCGTCACGCATCGGATTGGCGGAAAACCCTACGGCGAAGACGCGACGCGCTTCGGCGAGATCTTCGATCCCGCCCTCGGTGAGGTGCAAGCACGCGTTGCCTTTGCGGACGAGGCAACCATTGACCACGCAGTGCAAACTGCCAAAGCGGCGCAGCCCGCATGGGGCCGCACGGCGCTCGGAAAACGCGCGGAGATCTTCTTCACCTTCCGCGATCTGGTAAAAGAACACGCGACGCAATTCGGCGAGATTCTCGCGAGCGAGCACGGCAAGATCGTGACCGATGCCGAGGGCGAGGTGGCGCGCGCACTCGAGGTCG
Source organism: Candidatus Rubrimentiphilum sp. (assembly GCA_035934355.1). Taxonomy (GTDB): domain Bacteria; phylum Vulcanimicrobiota; class Vulcanimicrobiia; order Vulcanimicrobiales; family Vulcanimicrobiaceae; genus Rubrimentiphilum. The sequence goes on from DASYYA010000158.1 coordinate 11,379, forward strand.
TTGATTATGCGTGTTCGCTGACGCAGCTGCTCAAAGGCGAATTCAGCGAGAGCGTCTCTCGCGAAATTGACGTGTACTCATTGCGGCAGCCAGTCGGTGTCTGCGCGGGGATAACGCCGTTCAATTTTCCGATGATGGTACCGACGTGGATGTTTGCGATCGCGATCGCCTGCGGCAACGCATTTGTGCTGAAGCCTTCGGAGCGCGATCCATCGGCGTCACTCTTGATTGCCGATTTGCTCCAGCGTGCGGGATTACCGGACGGCGTCTTCAACGTCGTACACGGAGACAAGGTTGCTGTCGATGCGTTGCTCGCGCATCCCGATGTCAACGCGATCAGTTTTGTCGGCTCGACTCCGATCGCGCGGTATATCTATCAAACTGCAGCCGCGAACGGAAAGCGCGTGCAAGCACTGGGCGGCGCGAAGAATCACATGGTCGTCATGCCGGATGCCGATATGGACGCCGCTGCCGATGCACTCGTTTCGGCCGGTTACGGTTCGGCGGGCCAGCGCTGCATGGCAATCTCTGCGTCGGTAACGGTCGGCGATGCCGGTGATGCGCTGATGGAACAAGTCAAACGCAAAATTGCAACGTTGAAGATCGGGCCGGGCTTCGATCGCAAGAACGACATGGGGCCGGTCGTTAACCCCGCGGCGCGCGATCGCGTGTTGAATTACATCGAACAGGGAGCGGCGGCCGGCGCTACGCTGGTGGTTGACGGTCGTGGCTTGCAGGTCGACGGGTACGAGCGCGGGTTCTTCATCGGCCCCACCCTCTTCGACCGCGTCACCCCGCAGATGTCGATCTATCGCGATGAGATTTTTGGTCCCGTGCTGGTGAATGTACGCGTTTCTTCATTAGAAGAGGCGCTCAAATTGCTCCACGACAACCCGTACGGCAACGGGACCTCGATCTTTACGCGCAGCGGCGCGGCGGCGCGGCGTTTCCAAAGCGAGGTGCCGGTGGGCATGGTCGGCATCAACGTCCCGATCCCGGTGCCGGTCGGATACTATAGTTTCGGCGGCTGGAAGGCGTCGCTGTTCGGGGATCTGCACATTTACGGCGAGGACGGCTACCGCTTCTACACGCGCGGCAAGGTCGTCACGGCGCGTTGGCACGATTCCAACACCGGCGTAAATTTAGGATTCCCAACGCATAAATGAGCAGTCCTGAGCCTGTCCAAGGACTCGGCCAATCGATTCATCGCCCGCTTTCGGGGATCGAGGTAAAACTCGAGGCCAATCGGTGTCTGTATTGCTTCGATGCGCCCTGTATGCATGCGTGTCCCACGCACATTGACGTCGCATCGTTTATCGCCAAGATCGCATCGGGCAACGTCAAGGGCAGTGCGCAAACCATCATGGATGCAAATCCGATGGGCGCGAGCTGCGCCCGCGTCTGTCCCACTGAAGAATTGTGCGAAGGCGCCTGCGTGTACAACGCTGCCGGCGATTCGCCGATTCGGATCGGCGATCTGCAACGCTATTCAATAGATTACGTGGCGGAGCGCGACATCCAACTGTTCGAACCCGGAGCCGATTCGGGTAAGCGGGTTGCCGTTGTCGGCGGTGGTCCGGCAGGCTTATCGGCCGCGCGCGATCTGCGCCGGTACGGCCACGCCGTCACCATCTTCGAAGCCAAACGATGGCTCGGTGGCCTCAACACATACGGCATCGTTCCCTTTCGCCTCGACGTGGACACCGCGCTGTGGGAAGCGGAGCAAGTCGTGCGCATGGGCGTCGATGTGCGCAGCAACGTGCAAGTGGGAGACGATATTGAGCTGGATGAGCTCGTTCGCGATTACGACGCGGTGATCGTCGCCGTCGGCATGGGCAATGTTCCCAAACTCGGCATCGAGGGCGAGAACCTCGAAGGCGTTTGGGACGCGCTGGATTTTATCGAGCGCGCGAAGATTGGCGGAACGATTCCTGATTTAGGCGAGCGCGTCGCCGTCATCGGTGCCGGCAACACCGCCATCGATGCACTCACTTGCGCAAAACGCCTTTCGATTGCACGCGGAAGGGAGGCGCGCGTCGTCTGCTACTATCGCCGCGGCGCCGAGCAGATGACCGCCTATCAGTTTGAATACGACTTTGCCAAAGAGGAAGGCATTGAGTTCCGCTTCTTCTGCGCGCCGCGGCGGATCATCGGACAGAATCTTCACGTCAGCGGCGTCGAGTTCGTAAAAACCGAGCTCCGCGACGGACGGCTGCACGAGATCGCCGGGTCGGAGTTCATCGAGCGGGCGGATACGGTCATCCGCGCTATCGGCCAACGCCGGTTGATCGAAACGTTCGAAGAACTCGGCATTCGTCACAACGACGGCGTCGTCGAGGTTGACGCCTCACTGCGCACGTCGCGAGCGGGAGTCTGGGCCGCCGGCGATTGCATCTTCGAAAAAGGGACACGCGAGGCGATGGTCGTCGAAGTAGCCGAACAAGGAAAGGTTGCGGCTCGAAGCATCAACGCATTTTTAACCAATTGTCATCCTGAGAAATCGAAGGACCCCGAGCTGGTCGAGGGGCTACACTAATAATGGCAAATCTAGAGTCTAATCTCGCCGGGATTAAAAGCCCGAACCCATTTTGGCTTGCTTCGGCGCCGCCAACGAACAGCGGCTATCAGGTCATGCGGGCGTTTGAAGCCGGTTGGGGCGGCGCCGTTTGGAAGACGCTCGGGACACCGATCGTCAACGTAACGTCGCGCTTTGCCGCATTGGATTATAAACAAAACAAAATGATCGCGATGAACAACATCGAGCTCATCACCGATCGTCCTCTCGAGGATAATCTCCGCGAAATCGCTGAATGCAAAAAAGCCTTCCCCGACCGCACGATTATCGCGTCATTGATGGAAGTTTGCGAACAAAAAGCGTGGCACGAGCTGGTCAAACGCGTTCAAGAAGTCGATATCGACGGTTTCGAGCTAAACTTCGGCTGCCCGCACGGAATGAGTGAGCGCGGCATGGGATCGGCGGTCGGACAACATCCGGATCTGATCGCGCAAGTCGCGGAGTGGACCAAAGAGGTCGCACGCGTTCCCGTGATTGTGAAACTCACGCCGAACATTACCGACATCCGCTTCGGCGCGCGCGGCGCGGCCCAGGGCGGCGCAGACGCGATCAGTCTGATCAATACGATTAACAGCTTGATGGGCGTCGATCTGGAATCGTGGAATCCGATTCCGCACGTTGACGGCAAGAGCAGCCACGGCGGGTACTGCGGGCCCGCGGTCAAGCCGATTGCGCTCAATATGGTCAACGAATGTGCGCGCGATCCGCAGGTCAATATTCCGATCTCAGGCATTGGCGGAGTCGAGACCTGGAAGGATGCCGTTGAGTTTCTGCTCCTCGGCGCGAGCAACGTGCAAGTCTGCACCGCGGTGATGCACCACGGCTTCCGCATCGTCGAAGAGATGGTCGATGGCCTCAACAATTACCTGGACGAACGCGGTATTGCCGGCGTCCAAGAACTCGTGGGTGCCGCCAAAGATCGCATCACGACTTGGGAAAATCTGAATCTGAATTACAAGATTATCGCGCGGATCGATCAGAGCAAGTGTATCCACTGCAATAAATGCTACATCGCTTGCGAAGATGCCGCGCATCAGTGCATCGATCGTATCGCCAATAATGGGTCATCGACGCTGATCGTTGACGAGCAGGAATGCGTCGGGTGCAACCTGTGTCAAATGGTTTGCCCGGTTGAGGATTGCATCGAGATGATCCAAGTAGATACCGGTTTACCGGCGCAATCCTGGAAGCAGCGCGCCGCGGCCCCCTAATGGTCATTCCGAGGCTTGAGCCTGTCCTGAGGAGCGAAGCGAATCGAAGGAAGGAACCGCGAGGGACGAGCGGCCCCGAGCGCGCGAGGGGTCATGGGAATATTAATTAAAGGCGGGACCGTCGTCACCGCGACCGATACCTATCCTGCGGATGTCTTGATCGAAGGCGAAACCATCGCCACAATCGGCCGCACTCTCGACTACGCCAAGCACGAGGTCATCGACGCGAGCGACGCCTACGTCTTTCCGGGTGGCATCGATCCGCACACGCATTTCGATATGCCGTTTGGCGGAACGGTTACGGCGGATGATTTTGAAACCGGAACACGCGGCGCTGCGATGGGCGGCACCACAACCGTGGTTGACTTTGCGCTGCACACGCGCGGCGATTCGTTACAGAACGCCCTCGATAAATGGCAAGAGAAAGCGGCGGGCAAAGCGGTCATCGATTACGCCTTCCACCTGACGATCGCCGATGGCCGTGACGAGACCATGGCCGAGATTCCAAAAATGATCGCGCAGGGCGTCAACTCGTTCAAAGTCTTCATGGCGTATAAACACGTGCTGTACGTGGACGACGAAACGATCTTCAAAACGCTGCAGGCGTGCCGCAAAGCCGGCGGTTTAGTGCAACTGCATGCCGAGAATGGTGACGTGATCGAAGTGATCACCAAACAAGCTCTCGCCGAAGGCAAGACCGAGCCGAAATGGCACGCACTCACGCGACCCGTGGAATGCGAGGGCGAGGCCACGCATCGCGGCATTCGCTTGGCAGAGATTGCGGGTGCTCCGCTCTACGTCGTGCATGTCAGCAGCGCGATGGCGGCCGACGCCATCAGCGACGGACGCAAACGCGGATTGCCGATCTATGGCGAGACGTGTCCACAGTATTTGGTCTGTGACTTCACCGACTATGAGCGCCCAAACTTCGAGGGTGCGAAATATGTGCTTTCACCGCCGATCCGCGAAAAATGGAACCAGAACGTGCTGTTGCGCAAGCTCAAGAACATGGAGTTGCAAAGCTTCGGCTCCGATCACTGCTCCTTCAATCTGTGCGGGCAAAAAGAGCTGGGAAAGAACGATTTTTCAAAGATCCCGAACGGCGCACCGACTGCCGAGGATCGTCTTGCCATTCTTTGGCAAGCCGGCGTGAACAGCGGCGTGCTTGGCCCAAATCAATTTGTCGCGCTCGGATCGACCAACCCCGCAAAATTCTTCGGCCTGTTTCCGCGCAAGGGCACGATCGCGGCGGGCAGCGATGCCGATGTGGTCGTCTGGGACCCGAAAAAGAAACGCACCATCTCCGCCAAGAGCCATCATTTGAACGTCGACAACAATGTTTTCGAAGGGATGAGCGTCCAGGGTGGTCCCCGCTACGTTTTCTCACGCGGCAAGATGGTGGCTGACGGCGACAAATTTACCGGAGCGAAGGGCGCCGGCAAACACATAAAGAGCAAGCCGTTCTTCCCTGTGTCATTTTGACCCATTAGGAGCTACATTGGAATCTAAAGTTACCATCGGCCTGATTCAGGCCCATCACGACACCGACGGCGCGCAACCGGTCGCGGTTCACAAAAAGAACGCGATCGACAAGCACGTCAAGCTGATTGGGGACGCCAAGAAAAAAGGCGCGCAGATCGTCTGTTTACAGGAATTGTTTTACGGTCCGTACTTTTGCACGGAACAAACGCCGAAATGGTACGAGGCTGTCGAGCAGATTCCCGATGGGCCGACGACGAAGCTGATGGCGGATCTGGCAAAGCAACTCGGGATCGTGCTGATCGTTCCTATTTACGAAGAAGATTTTCCCGGCGTGTATTACAATACGGCGGCGGTCATCGATGCCGACGGAAAATATCTCGGAAAATACCGTAAGCACCATATCCCGCAAGTGCAAGCCGGTCCGCCGGGCTGCGGCTTTTGGGAGAAATATTATTTCCGTCCGGGAAACTCGGGCTATCCTGTATTCGATACCGCATTTGCCAAAGTCGGCGTCTACATCTGCTACGATCGGCACTTCCCCGAAGGCGCGCGGATGCTCGGATTGCACGGCGCCGAAATTGTCTTTAACCCGTCGGCCACAGTCGCCGGCCTTTCCGAATACCTCTGGAAGCTCGAGCAGCCGGCACACGCCGTCGCGAACGGATATTATGTCGGCGCGATCAATCGCGTCGGCGTTGAGACGCCCTGGAACATGGGCGAATTCTACGGTCAGTCCTATCTGGTCGATCCGCGCGGAAACTTCGTGGCAATCGGAAGCCGCGATAAGGACGAAGTGGTCATCGGCGTCATGGACCGCGATCTCATTACGCAAGTGCGCAACACGTGGCAGTTCTATCGCGATCGGCGCCCCGAAACATACGACGACCTCGTCGAGGTATGAATTCGACGAGCCCCACACAAGAACGCATCGGCGACGTCATCGTACTGACGCCCGCCGCGCGGAACTCCACCGCACAAAACCGTTCGATGTGGAACGACGACTTGCGGCCGTGTACACTCGCGGAGCACTCATGGCCCGGTTCGAAATTCGCTGCGCTCTGGATCGGCATGTGCTTGTGCATTCCTACATACACGCTCGCCAGCAGCATGATCGACCTGGGCATGAACTGGTGGGAATCCGTACTAGCCATTTTCGCGGGCAGCGTCATCGTGCTGACCGCCATTTTGCTGGTCTCCCACGCCGGCACGAAATATGGTATCCCGTATCCGGTCTTTGCGCGGCTGTGGTTTGGGACGCGCGGCGCCCATTTGCCGTCATTGGCACGCGCGCTGATTGCGGCCGGCTGGTTCGGGATCAATTCGTGGTTCGGCGGCAAAGCGCTGGACGCAATTCTTTTAACGATTCTTCCAGCCTGGAAAGACTTCGCGCCGCATCTGGCGATTGCGTTTGCGATCTTCTGGCTGATTAATGTGGCAATTGCCGCGCGCGGCCCGCAAGCCATCGGCCGGCTCGCGCAGATCGCGGCACCAACCGTCGCGCTGGCCGCGATCGCGTTATTCATCTGGGCGACCCGCAGCGCCGGTGGATTTGGGCCGATGCTCGCCGCGCCCGCGAAAGTTCATGGCGCGCAGTTTTGGGCGGTGTTCCTTCCCTCCGTTGTCGGCGTGATCGGATTCTGGGCGACGCTGGCGCTGAATATTCCCGACTATACGCGGTATGCGCGCACGCAACGCGGCCAGCTACTCGGACAGGCCCTCTCGATGCCTTTGACAATGGCGCTCTTCTCTTTTGTCGGCATCGCGGTGACGTCCGCAACCGTTGTGCTCTTTGGAAAAGCGATTTGGAATCCGGTCGATTTGATCGCCAAATTCCCGCTCGCGGTCATCGTGATCGCGGGAATTATCGTAATTCTTTCATCGGTAACGATCAACGTCGGCGCCAATGTGATGGCGCCCGCTCGCGCGTTTCAAAATCTGTGGCCGCGATACATCAACTTCGCTATTGGCGCGGTACTGACTGGACTCTTAAGTCTGGCGATGCAGCCGTGGCGTGTACTCGAGTCCTCGCAAAACTATGTTTTTATATGGCTCGGCACGTACGGCTTGATGCTTGGCGCGTTCGACGGCATTGCTATCGCCGACTACTGGTTGGTACGCAAGCGGCGCCTGGATCTGGCACAGCTCTATCAGCCTGAAGGGGTTTATTCGTATGCTAAGGGCGTCAATTTACGTGCCGTCGGCGCGTTGGTGATCGGATGGGCAATCGCGCTTACAGGCTACTTCCTTGCTCCGGTTCACTTTTTATGGAACGGCGGCTGGGTCTTTAGTTTGCTCGGCGGGTTGTTGGCCTATTGGCTGCTTATGCGCGGAGAGCGGTCGGCAATGAGCGAAGAACAGTTCGAGATAATCACGGAGGCTTGAAAATGCAGTTGCTCAACAAGAAAAAGAACGCCGAGCGCGCCAAAAAGCATCTGTTTGCGGCGCAACAAACCTATTACGAGCAACCGCTGACGCTGGTCGGCGGCAAAGGGACGCGCGTGCGCGACGATGAGGGCAATGAATATCTCGATGCCTTCGCCGGCATTGCGACCAATACGCTGGGCTACGGTGATACTGAAGTCGCTGAAGCCGTCGCCGATCAAGCCAAAAAGCTGATCCACGTCTCGACGCTATATCTGACCGACGAACAATTGGATTTTGCCGAAAAAGTTGCCGACGTTTCGCCGGAAGGCATGACCAAGAGCTTTGTGAGCAATTCCGGATCCGAAGCCAACGAAATGGCGGCACTCGTCGCCCGGCTCTTTAAAAACTCCGCCGATTTTCTCGCACTCGAGCACGCCTATCACGGACGCACGCTCTATACGGTCGCGATGGCCGGCCAAAGCAATTGGCGCAATTTTGGACCGCAAGTGCCGCACGTGGCATTCGTACCGAACCCATATTGCTATCGCTGCCCGCTGGGCATGACCTATCCCTCGTGCGATATCGCTTGCGCCAAAGCGGCCAAACGGGTCATCGAAACGCAGACCAATGGCGCACCTGCGGCGATGATCGCCGAAACGATCGCCGGCGTCGGCGGCATCATCACGCCGGTCGCGGAGTACTACAAAGTTCTCACGGAAACGCTAGCGCCGTTTGGCACGCTCTTCATCGCCGATGAAGTGCAAACCGGCTGGGGACGTTTGGGCGACGGCATGTTCGGGATCACCGGCACGTATGGCGTTGTTCCGGATATCATTACGTCCGCAAAAGGATTGGCGAGCGGCGTGCCCATCGGGATCACCATCACGCGCCCCGAGTTGGCGGATGTCTTCAAAGGCCCGCATATCAATACGTTCGGCGGCAACGCACTCTCCACGCGCGCGGCCCGCGTAACCATCGAGCAGGTCGAAAAGCGCGATCTGATTTCCAACGCCAAACGGCAAGGCGAAAAACTTCTTGCCGGCTTGCGCGATTTGCAGAAGCGCTTCCCGTTAATCGGCGACGTCCGTGGCCGCGGCCTCATGATCGGCGTGGAGCTGGTGAAAGATCAAAAAACCAAAGAATATGCGCCGGCAGAAACGACCAAACTTCTCGAAGAGATGCGCAAACGAAACGTCTTGGTCGGCAAGGGCGGCCGTTTTGGAAACGTGATTCGCATTCAGCCGCCGCTTATTTTCGACAACGACGACGTCTCTGAGTTCCTGAAAGCATTTGGCGAATCCATGGCCGCAATATAAATGTGGTCATTCCGAGGAACGAGGAACCGCGAGGGACGAGCGGCCTCGAGCATAGCGAGAGGATTTTGTTAGGGACAGCGGCGGCGGCACGCTCTAACCCGTTGGGCAGCTTCCGCTAACGGTTTTTACTTTGACAATTGGGTGGATCTCGAGTCCATTTGGGGCAACCCCTGTTTGACCATGTAGCACGTCAAAGAATCCGACTCCGGTCAGTTGCGCAATCATTTTGCCGCTGAATTTCATCAGGCTGCCGACCGGCGGTGTTCCAAAACATTTGATAAATGCGTTGCGGACCTTTGCGATCTGCGTTGCATGCCCACTTGCCGCAACGGTCGAGCATTGTGGATCCGGCACTTCGCCGATCATGGTGTCCGCCGGACTTGATGGGTCCGCGAGCACGATATGCAAATCGCGATCGGACTCTTCCTTAAAGCCGACGAGAATCGCCGAAACGGTGTACTCCGTTTCTTCGACCGGAACGTAACGGCTGGTATCGTTGTTCTTATCGAATCCGCTGGGCACCGGCAGGGCGCGCATCTGATGGACGCTTGCAACTTGCGGCGGAGCTTTGATCTTGACCGCGTCCGCGTCGTCGAGCGTCTTGATATGCCAGCGCTCCGTCCCGCAATGCGTCAGCGGGTTGAGCCCGCCGGTCTTCGCGCTCTTGGTCGACCGGCGCGTTGAGGTGTGATGCGACCTCTTCGCTGGAGCGGCCCAACCGGCAAGTGGGGCCAAAAGCAAAATCGCCACGGCTATAGCCAGCGTTTTCATAGGTTGCGCTTCCGCGCCCATCCCGGGACCGGCTTAGCCACACCCGTTATTAGTACATCCGTACCGGTTTTCCTCTCCGGCGGCCCTATATTTTACTGCGATGTTTGAACAAGGCGGCGAGCTGCGTTCTGTTTGAGACGTTATAAGTCCGAAAAAGCTGGGCGATGTGGTTCCGCACGGTGTAAGGGCTGCGCCCCAGCGTTTTAGCGATATCCGCGTTGCTCTTTCCGTTGACGAGCAGATCGAGAACGCGGCGCTGCGCCTTAGAAAGCCCCCGGTCTGAAGCGCGTTCGCTGGTCTCCGCAATCTCGCGAGCAATCCAGCTGCGCGGCCACGGACCAACATCTCGGCGCGCTTCTACAAGCCATTTCTCGTCCGAGGTTGCACGATATAGCCCGACCGCGCAAAGCGCTGCACGCCATCCGTAGTGATGACCTTCGAAGATTTCGCGAGCATCCTCCAGCATCGCAATCGCAGCTTCGATATCGCCGAGTTCGAGCAACGCGATTCCGTTCGAATACTCCGCGAAGGCACGCGTCCTCGGATCTTCACTATATGAAATGCCCGGAAGCACCGAGGTCTT
>DASYYA010000180.1:0-8933 GCA_035934355.1 Candidatus Rubrimentiphilum sp.
GTACGGAACGCTGGTTGAAAGTGCGCGCGCGCTCATTGAAAATAGACGAGCTTCCAAGCGAAATCTCTTCTCTCGAATCGGTCGCTGGTTGGCGCTCGACCTGCTCTTCAGCAATCTTGGGTGGGTGCGGTTGGCGGCAACGCTGCTGCGCATTTATCAGCGCTCGGGACTCCAGCGGCTGATGCGCGCGACCGGTGTTCTTCGGCTGCTCCATCTGAGCGAAACCGAAGCGTTCGCACCCGCGATTCCATCGCGATATTTTGTTCCGCGCGATCAACGATACGAAGCGGCAGCTGCGCGCTTTACGGTAATGTTGCATGTGGGCTGCGTGATGCATGTCGCTTTTACGCCGGTGCACGAGGCCACGGTCCGCGTTCTCAAACATAATTGCTGCACCGTTGTCGTTCCGGCGACTCAAGGGTGCTGCGGCGCAATCGCAGTGCACGCCGGCGAGCCGCGCCTCACAGAGGAGCTCGCCAAAAAAAATATTGCGGCATTCGAACAAAGCGGCGCCGACTATTACATTGTCAATGCCGCCGGCTGCGGATCGACGCTCAAAGAGTACGGCGAATTGTTGTCGGGCGATCCGCGGTGGTCCGAGCGGGCAGCTGCCTTCTCCTCGCGGGTTCGTGATGTGCTTGAATTCCTCGACGAAATAGGGATCGATTCCCGCTTAGGAGCGCTCGATGTTACCGTAACGTATCAGGAGCCATGTCATCTCGCGCACGCGCAACGCATTGCCGCTGCACCACGGCGCTTGATGTCGAAGATTCCCGCACTCCGAATTATCGAGATGGCGGAAAGCTCGGTCTGCTGCGGCAGCGCCGGAATCTACAACCTGACCGAACCCGAGATGTCGCGACGTTTACGCGATCGCAAGATCGCAAATATCGTCAATACGCAAGCTGGAATTGTAGCCACCGGCAACCCGGGTTGCGCGATGCAGGTGGCGGCGGGCTTATCGGCAGCGGCCTACAGTGCGCCGGTCAAACACGTGGTCGAGCTGCTCGATGCGTCTTACAGCAACTACAGTTTGGCGACCAAACGATCGCGATCTTCAAGCGCTGCACTCACCGAAGCATAGACATTTAGCACATCCATTAATCCCGTAATCGTCAACAGCCGTGCAATCGGGCCATCGGTTATGATGATGCGCAGCTTTCCACTGTGTTCGTGCGCACGTTTGTGCGCGCCGATGAGTGCCCCTAACCCACTGGAATCCAGGAAATGCAGCTGCGCGAGATCGACAACGATATCGTGTTTGCCTTCATCGGCCGCTTCTAACAGCGCTGCGCGCAGCGATGGCGCGGTTTCAAAATCGAGCGTACCGCTGAGCCGATAAACAATCGCGTCGCCGTGGTGCTCCGGTTTAATCTCAACCGAGAGCGCTTCATGCGCCATCATCGCCGCTTCGCGTCATTTCCGTAGATTGCCTTGCGACAAAGCTGTTGACGATATCATCCCAGCGCCAGTGCTGTTCAGAGGTCAGATGTACGCCGCCGATCCAGCGATTCAACGGCTGTTGCTCGAGCCAGTCGGCATCGCCGCCGAGCACGCGCCGGCCGAGTACGGTGATATCGTAACCGTTTTCCAATTTTGCCAACAACGGCGCCGGCTGTTCGCAAAGGTCGGCGACGATGCCGTAGCACGCAGAATCGCCCATAAACGGCGCTTCTTCTCTCGCTTGCGATCGCTTGAACAGCTCTTCTTGCGCAGCGACCCCCTGCGCAGCCGCCTCCAAAACTTGTTTCTGCGAGCGCGACAGGCCGCTGTCGGCTGCGGGATACTCTTCGCAAAGCCGCATCAGCGCCTCGTGCAGGTAGGGCAACCCTGCAAATTGTTGATTGGCGGCATCGCGCAGCGCTGCGGGATCCGGGCTCGTAAAGGCGCGCCACGCGCGCACGGCGCTTTCGGTCGTGGCAGCGGTGACGAAACGCCGCTTTTTCGAAAGCGCCATGAGCTCTTCGGCGACCAGTGTCCCAAGATATTGATCTGACTGCACGAGCTGCACGCTGCCGGTTCCCATCCCCATCTCTTGCAGCGTGCTAAGAATCTGCAAAATGTGAAGTTGATCGTACAGATCGTGTTCGAACCACAACACAACCTCGTCGAACTCGCGAGCTCGCCGCAGTGTCGCATCGCGTTTTTCAAAATCGTGGTGGATCTTAATGGGATTACCGTAGCCGCGGTCACACAGATATTGCGCGCGGATGCGGCTGAGCTCCTCGAGCGCAAGATTCGGCGCCACCGGGCCTTCGTGCAGCACATCGCGCCAAGCCAGATGCGTGCCGAGCAAGCCGCCCTTTTTCCACGTATAGAGCACGGAATCGCCGTTGGTGATATGAAGGCTGTTCGTGCTCAACGCGTTAGTCTAGGAACAGCCCTCGACGTAATATACTTCCGGGACGCGTCCCGCGCGCAGTTCCGTGACGCGGCTGCCGCCGCCAAACCGCCGGTTGTGAATCTCTCGTGCGTGACCGCTGAAATGGCGGCCGGCGTCATGCCGAGCGCAATCGGCCCAACGCGCGTTGCAGTCAGTGATGCATTTTTGAGCGGGCTCGTGGCAAGTGTCGCCACGAATAGGACGCCAATTATGACGCAGCGGGTCATCCGTCGCCCTTCGACACTCGCGTACGACTCTTCTGGGGCGGCTGGATTCGAACCAACGCCCTTCGACATGCGCCTTCGGCGCTGCTCAGGATGACACAGGTGTACTGGGGCGGCTGGATTCGAACCAACGAATGGCGGATTCAAAGTCCGCTGCCTTACCGCTTGGCGACGCCCCAGCGACGCGCCCTGGATTATATCAAAAGGCGCCCGAAGGCGCCTTTTCAGATCCAATAGTGACGAACCTAGCGCAGTGAAAGGTAGCGCTTCGCCCCGAGATAGCGTGCCGACCAATACGAGTCGGACAGACTGCTGACCATCACCCCGTGGCTCGAACTGGCGTGAACGAAGTGGCCGTGGCCGATGTAGATACCGACGTGCGACGGGCCGGGTTCATAGGTCTGAAAGAAGACGAGATCGCCGGCTTTCACCCCGCCGACAGGGCGGCGACCGGCGTAATACTGGGCGTCGGCGGTTCGCGGCAGATGGACTCCGAGGACCGCATAGACGTGCTGCGTGTAGCCCGAGCAGTCGAATCCGTAGCCGCTGGTGCCGCCAAAAACATATGGGGTGCCGAGATAGCGCAGGGCACTCCGCTCGAGGGTCTTCACCATCCTGGCGGTGCGATTCATGAAATGGCTGGCGAACCGCGCGATGTAGCGGTGTGAAAGCCGGCTCGAGCCTGAAACATGCACCTGGCTGGCCGCGCCATTGGTCCATTCGGCAACGTCCGGGCTGTCGGCAACCGCCGTAGAAGCCACGGCGGCCGACGGGGCGACCGTGGGCGCCGCAACAGCAAATGCACTTGTCCCGGCGAGTAAAAACGCCAAGGCCCCGGTTGCAAAGAGATAACGCAAAAGACTGCTCCTCTTTCAAAACACTTGCGGAGTTAGTTGACGGGTTCGGACGTGAAAGATCGCCCTAGGGCCGACCGGCCCATTCACCCCACCGGTGTATCCCCCGCTCCGGGCTCTCCCGGACTCAGTGATTACTGGCAGGTTCCAACGCCGAGACAATAAGCCCGGCGTCCATTGCGCCCTTCTTTCCCTCCGGTCCTCAGTTACCTTCCGGACATAAGGCGCTTTTATAAGTGTTCGGCAGGAGCCTCAACAATTGTAGCCGCCTGCTCGATCCGGCCGGCCAGGTCGCGCGCGAGCGCCTCGACTATGGATCGGTCCTTGCCTTCCACCATAACACGGATGAGTGGCTCGGTGCCCGACGGACGTACCAATAAGCGTCCATTTCCGGTTAAGTTCGCCTCAACATCTGCGATGGCACGCCGAATCTCCGGCAGATCGAGGACTTCTCTCCGCGCGGTGCGCACGTTGAGGAGCACCTGCGGGAAGACCAGCAGCTCGCTCGCGAGCTCGTATAGACTCTTCCCTGAGCCGATCATCGCGGAGAAAACGGAGATCGCGGTCTTGGGCCCGTCGCCGGTCGTATTCGCGTGCAGATTAATGATATGTCCGGATTGCTCGCCGCCGAACGTGTAACCGCCTTGACGCATGCATTCCAAAACGTAGCGATCGCCGACTGGTGCGCGCAGCAGTTCAATGCCGCGATCGCGTAACGCGTCTTCCAACCCTAAATTGCTCATTACGGTCCCGACGACAGTCTCGCGAGCGAGTTGCCCGCGCGCTTGCAGCTCCGTCGCCAGGATGAGCATCATGTGATCGCCGCTTCGGGCCTGCGCTTCTTCATCCACAAACATCGCGCGATCCGCATCGCCGTCAAACGCGACACCGACGACGCGCTGGTTTCCGTGGCGGCGCAACTCGGCAACGCGCTCGGTCAGCGGCCCTAAATCAGTCGCCCCGCAATTCACATTGATCCGGCTGCCGTCATCCTCGCAGTTGATTTCATCGACGGTTGCACCCAATTTGCGCAGCGCATAGGGCGCATAGGCGAATGCCGCGCCGAATGCGCCATCCACCACGACGGTCAGACCACTTAGGTTTGCCGCGTCCGCATAGAGCAGCTCATAATAATGCTTGCCGAGATTCAGCGCGGTCTTGGCGATGCCGAGATCGCTTGCCGTCGGTCGAGCGAGATCCACCGCATAGATGAGCGCTTCAATCCGATCCTCGACCTCGTCTGAAAGTTTGAAGCCATCGGATCCAAAAAACTTGATGCCATTGTCGTCAATTGGATTGTGTGACGCGCTGATCATCACGCCTGCAGCTGCACCGCTGCGAACCGTGATGGCGGCAATCGCGGGCGTCGGGACTACCCCAACGAGCCGCACGTCGCGACCAACCGATGTGATCCCGGAGACAATTGCCGCTTCGAGCATCGTTCCCGAGAGGCGTGTGTCGCGGCCGACGATCACGGGGCGGTGGCGTTCGCTTTCCGAGGCTAAGACGGTTGCGCCCGCGCGCCCGACCGCAAATGCGAGCTCCGGCGTGAGATCGCGGTTGGCGACGCCACGGATGCCGTCGGTGCCGAAGAGCCGCGTCTTAATGGGCACGCGCCGGGACAGTTCCCGGCAAAAACTGCGCCTGCACGCGCACGAGATTGGGAACGACTTGCACATCAGGAATTTCCTGGCCGCCGGAGTTCACTGCGAGAGGGCGGATCATCGCATCCAAATTCTTGGAGTTTCCGCCGAGCGGAATATCGATGCGCACGGTTGCGACCTGCGCCAGCAGTTCGGTCGGTCCGCGGACGGTTGCAGTTGACGGAGTGAGCGTGAAGTTTCGCACGACCACATTTCCTTGGCCGCCGTAATGCACCGCTAACGGGAAAGTACGCTGGTCGATCTTCTCGACGGTGAGCGTCTCCGATGCCGGGCTGAGCGACTGCACGACCACATTCGGCGCGACCAGCTGTACGGGCAGGTTATAGACGCCTTGCGTGTGATTCGAAAGGTCCAGGACGGCTTTGATCTGCTCGGGTTTTATCGGCGGCGCGCCATGCTGGGGTGCAACGGTGACCACGGCGGTCTTGTCGGCATACCGCGCGATCAACCCCGCCGGCAGGTTTACTGCCGTAATCGGAACGCTGAACTGCTGCTCGTAGCCGGGGAGTAATGGATTACCGGCAAACCGGAAATACGCCCACCCGACTATCGCCAGCGATAGCGACAGCAGCTTTAACGCGAAGTTATGACGAACGATCTGCAGCATGGTTCTCGGTATGTTTACGCGGCGGCGTTAAGCGCGCTCGCAGATTTTTGACGAGATCGCGCCGTATCGCGCG
The DNA here is from genome assembly GCA_035934355.1 of Candidatus Rubrimentiphilum sp. Lineage (GTDB taxonomy): Bacteria > Vulcanimicrobiota > Vulcanimicrobiia > Vulcanimicrobiales > Vulcanimicrobiaceae > Rubrimentiphilum. The sequence goes on from DASYYA010000180.1 coordinate 5,806, forward strand.
CGGATCGCGACGCACGCGCGTCGAGGCGAGCAAAAACCGGAAGAGCCTCGGCTCTTCTTCTATGGCTCGCGTCAGCCGCCCGTCGCGTGCCACTGCGACCGCGCCACTTTCGGAAACAACAATGACGACGGCGTCAGTCTGCTCGGAAAGCCCGAGTGCTGCACGATGCCGCGTCCCAAGTCGCGGCTCGCCCAACGACTGCTCGGCTAGCGGCAAAAGACACCCCGCGGCGAGAATCGTATCGTCGTGCACGACTGCGGCTCCGTCGTGCAACGGCGATCGTGGCGCGAAAATCGAAACCAGCAGCTCCGCCGACAATGCCGCGTTCAACCTCGTTCCGCTCTCGACAAATTCTTTGAGTCCCGTTTGCTGTTCGATCACGATCAACGCTCCACAACGATCGTGCGCCAGCATGAACGCCGTTCGCGCCAAGATGGACATCGTGCGATCCTCGGTTCGTCCCTGACTGAGATCTTCGCCGCGAAAAAATCCACCACGCCCCAAATGTTCCAGAGCGCGCCGCAGTTCGGGTTGAAAGATGATCGGCAACGACACCGCGGCGCCGACGAGCGCAAGCTTGAGAATCGTACCAAGAAGCAACAGGTTCAACAGCGACGCAATGCCGAGAAGGGCGACGAGCACCAGAACTCCCGTCAGGATCTGTACGGCGCGCGTGCCGCGGATGAGCAAGACCAGATAATAAATCAGGATGCTCGTGGCAACAACGTCAATGACGTCGGAGATTCCAACGTATTGGGTCAGGTTATTCCACACGGCTCTCTTCCAGCAATGTTTCCAAAATCCGATCGGGCGCGATCTCGGGCGCCCGCATGCCGGCAGCTGCGATCGCCGCTACCACATCGGCCGGCAACGGCGCGAGCGAACGGACGCGACGGTAACCGTGAAACCGGCGCAGCTCGACATCAGCGAGCTGCAGCACAAGCGCCGGCGAAATTTGGTCCGGCCGGAATTCCACAATCGCGGCGTTGCCGATGGGCACACATTCGAGCACGCCGCTGGGCCCGCCAGCTCCAGATAGCGTCGTCGCGATCGCAGGCAAGGCATCGGGCGGCGTTGGTTCAATTGCCAACACGATGATTGCCTCGTCATATACGCGCGCGGTTCCAAGCGGTGCAACGATCTCTGCCGGTTCCACGGCAACTGAACCTTCGATGAGTGCGTATGTGCGGTCGATCGCGGAAACGCTCTCTCCAAAGCTAATGCGCGCGCCCTCACGCGTGCGATCGTGTAATTGCCGGCGTTCCGCTTCTCTTAGCGATCGATCGAAGCGAATGGTTCGCGCCCAATTCACAATGACGCAATCGTTAGCCGCGTGAACGAGCTGTTCCCCGGACTCATCGTGGGCATCGGCAAGAATGTTGCTTGGATCGTCCTTGACGGCGAGGATGTGCCGCGCGTGAGTGCCATCAAACGCTCCCGCGGCAAGCGCGCGATGCCGGTTCCAGGCGATCGTGCCGAAGCGCAACTGCTGGAAGATGGCACTGTCATAATCCAGCGCTTATTACCGCGAGGCGCAACATTACAACGCCACGCCGCGCGGGGGCGGCCAAAAGTTATGGCGGCAAACGTCGATACCTTGGTGACCGTAACGTCACTTGCCGATCCGCCGCCGCGGTTGCTGACGCTGGATCAGCTCCTCGCCTACACCGAGCTCGAGGGAACCGCGGCCATGGTCGTGTTAACCAAGCCCGACCGCGCGGCACCCAGCACGCGGCTCGAACTCGCGTCGCTCTACCAAACGCTCCGTTATCCCACGCTCGTCGTCAATCCCAAAACGCGGCAAAATATCGACCAGCTTCGCGAAGCGCTTGCCGGAAGGCACGCGATGCTTGCGGGTGTCTCGGGTGTCGGGAAGAGCTCGATCTTTCGCGCATTGGGCGGCGATGCTACCGTGGGTGCAGTCTCGCGGGCAGGCCTCGGAAAGCAGACGACGAGCGCCGCGCGGCTCTATCGGCTACCGTCGGGCTTCCTTATAGATAGCCCCGGCGTTAACGAGTTCGGCTTGGGGCGATTACCGGCCGACAGAGTTGCCGGCGCCTTCCGCGAGATTCGTGACGAAGCTCCCGGCTGTCGTTTTAGCGATTGCACGCACCGCTCGGAACCCGGCTGCGCGGTGCGGCTGGCTGTCGCGCGCGGCCATATCGCCGAGAGCCGCTACGAAAGCTATCGCCAGATCCTGCAGATGTGCTATACTGCGCCCCGTGCCGAATATTAAATCAGCGGAAAAGTGGGTGCGCCGCACTGAGCGCCGCCGCGTCGAAAATCTCGACGTCAAGACCCGCTTGAAAACGCTCTACAAAAAAGCGGCCGCTACGGCGGGCGATATCGCGCAAACGGTCGAGTCTGAATTCGACCGCGCAGCGCGTAAGGGAATCATTCATCCAAATAAAGCCGCGCGCAAGAAATCGCGCTTGGCAAAGGCCGTAGCCAAGGTTGCCGCTCCGGCCGCGCCGGCCGCGAAGAAATCCGCGAAAACCACGCGAAAGGCCGCTACGCCCAAAGCTCCCGCGCGAAAGCGAAAGACTACGAAGTAGCGCTCGGCGCGCCCATATTCGCGTTGCGCGCAGCATCGTAAAGCCGCCGCAGAAACTCGCTGGAAGCTTGCGCGCGATCTCCTTGCGCGGGCAGATATGCCGTTATTTCCAATCCGCCTTCGCTCACGCCCGTGAGCGTCACGGTCGATCCGGGCGCCGCGCGCGCCGCCAGCAACTCTAAATCGCGCGAGCTTCCTTTCCAAGGAATCTTGGCCGTTACCGCGGTTGTGCGATCCCGCGATCCTACCGAATAGTTGATCAACACCGAACCGGCCACTTTCTCATTAGGCACGATCACCGAATTACGCTGCGCATCGAGAATCGTCGTGCTGCGCCATTGGATATCGGTGACCTCACCCTCAACTCCGAAATCAAACCTTACCGAATCGCCCGGCTTGATCTGCCGCGATGCGACGATATGAATCCCGGAAAAGAGGTTTGCCAGCGTATCGCGCAGCGCAAGCGCGACGGCTAAGCCGCCAAGGCCCAGAGTCGTGACCAGTGGCGCGATCGCTACGCCGAATGTGCTCAGAACGGTCACCAAGCCAATGATCATCAAGGCGCCTTCAACGA
>DASYYA010000185.1:0-1856 GCA_035934355.1 Candidatus Rubrimentiphilum sp.
GAAACTTGGGCTCAACCTCGCGCTCCTTTTTGCGATCGCTTTCGGTCATCCAGCGGTTGTAAAACAGACCGCCAACGCCGTCCATGAGATGCGTTGCGGCGAGACCCGCCAACCCGCCGAGTAGGAGTTTTTTAACGATACCGGTTCGCCCGCGAGGAATCGTAGCCCTGAACTGCCATGCGCGCAACCCTCCGTTTGGACGCATCCACGGACTTTCCCAATTTTGGCTCGTGCACTGTTTACTGCCGCTCCGCTCGCGGAACGATTGCACTCGGATTGGAGGATGCGATGCGTAAGGGCATATTTCACGGGGTCGTCGAGGCCGTGCAGGATCTGGGCGTTTCGCAGATGGTTGCAAACGCTGTACAGCCCGCGATCAAGAAACTTTTTCATGAGTGGTCCGGCGGAGCTTCCATAAAAGAAGGCATCCACGGCGACTGGCTCGGCCATCCGCTTCACCCGGTATTGACCGACCTGCCCATTGGCGCGTGGACAACGGCTGCAATTTTGGATGCGCTCCCTGGGAATGAAAATTCGTGGCATGCACGGGCGGCCGATGCGTGTGTCGCGATCGGAATTCTGACGGGGTTGCCGACAGCCCTTACAGGATTAACGGATTGGAGCGAAACCTCGGAGCGCGCCGCTCGCATCGGCGTCGCACATGCGACGTGCAACATTATTGCAACGGTGCTGTATGCGAGCAGTCTTTTGGCGCGCCGATCGGATCGGCGCCGAGGCGTTCTGCTTGCGTATGCGGGTTACGGTGCGATGTCGCTTGGCGGAGTGCTCGGAGGACATTTGGTGTTTTCGGGTGGCGTCGGTGTTGAGCCCGATATGCAAACGTCGCCACGCACATCTGAGCATGGCGACGTGTCGCTGCCGCCGGTTGCGGCTACATCATAAATTTGTTCGGGAACTGACGAGTGATGGGAAAGCGGCGTCCCGTTTAGCCGGTAGAGTAACCCCTCGTCGCCAGGCTCCTCGGGGCCGCTCGTTCCTCGCGGTCCTTCGATTCCTCAGGATGACACGGAGATGAACGGATGACTTGACGATTGACGACTTGACGACTGACGACTTGACGACTGACGACTGACGACTCGAAGGGCTTAACAGTTGTCAACTCTAAGAACCCGGCGTGACGCCCTTCGCCCGAGAACTAAACGCCGCCATGAGCGCGGCCGGCCTCTCCGCCGCTGAGCTCGCTGAGCAGAGCGGCTTAACAGAAGCCGCGATCTCGTATCTGCGCTCTGGCCAGCGCGAACCGTCGTATCGCTCGCTGCAGCTCTTAACGCAAGTATTGCCCGACCTAACCGCGACGATCGAAGCCAACTCGCCGTTCGACACGATTGAAGAAGCGATCGCCGAGATTCGCGCCGGCAAAATGATCATCGTCCTCGACGATGAGGACCGCGAAAACGAAGGCGACCTCGTGATGGCCGCGCAGATGGTGACCGCCGATGCGATCAACTTCATGCGCAAATACGGTGGCGGATTAATTTGCGTGCCGATGATCGGCAAACGTCTCGACGAGCTGCACTTACCGCAAATGGTCTCCGAAAATAGCGCGCTGCACGAAACCGCCTTCACGGTTTCGGTGGAAGCGCGCGGGCGGACGACCACCGGGATTTCGGCGCACGACCGCGCCGCGACGATCCGCACGTTACTGGATCCGGCAACCAAACCGTCGGACTTGCTGCGTCCGGGACATACGTTTCCGCTGCGCGCGCGCGAGGGGGGCGTATTGGTGCGCGCCGGACAAACCGAAGCCGCGGTCGATCTGGCGCGCCTAGGCGGTTTGTATCCGGCGGGCGTGATTTGCGAGATTATGGCCGACGACGGCTCGATGGAGCGCCTCG
>DASYYA010000208.1:0-16247 GCA_035934355.1 Candidatus Rubrimentiphilum sp.
GCAACGCGAGCGCGTCGGTTTCTTCACCGACACGACGTTGTGCATCGGATGTAAGGCATGCGAAGTGGCTTGCAAACAAAGGAATCAGCTGCCGGCCGACGGTTACACGTTTACAGCGCAATCGTATGACAACACCAAAGAGCTCAGCGGCGATACCTGGCGGCACGTCGCCTTCGTCGAGCAGTTCGATCGAGAAGACGGCGGTGGCCGATGGCTCATGGAATCCGACGTCTGCAAACACTGCACCAACGCCGGCTGCCTGGACGTTTGCCCGACAGGTGCGATTATTCGCACGGAGTTTGGAACCGTCCTGATTCAAGACGACATCTGCAACGGCTGCGGATACTGCGTCGTCGCTTGTCCCTTCGGTGTCATTGGCGAGCGCAGCGAACAAAAAACAATGGGCAAGTGCACCCTTTGCTACGACCGCCTCAAAGTTGGCGAAACCCCTGCATGTGCGAAAGCGTGTCCGACCGAGTCGATTGCGTTTGGAAAGGTCGACGAACTCCGCGAACGCGCTGAAAAACGCTTGCAAAACGTCCAAGAGCGCTTTGAGGGCGCGCGGCTTTATTTGAACGATCCGAGCGATGGCGTCGGTGGCGGTGGATCACTTTTCCTCTTGCTCGATAAGCCCGAGATCTACGGTCTGCCGCCGCATCCGATCGTGCCGACAAAAGATCTCCCCGAGCGGTGGCGTACTGCGGCAATAGCGGCCGCCGCACTTTTTGGAGTCGTTACGCTGTGCGCGAGCTTGCGCCGATGAACCAGCTGAGCTATTACGGGCGCCCAATTGTAAAACCGCCGGCGTGGACCGATCTCATTCCGGTATATTTTTGGAGCGGCGGCATGGCCGGAACGGCGGCAACCCTTGCCCTGGCCGAACGCCTCGCGAAAAACCACCGAATGGCGCGAACGCTGCTTTTTGGCGCGGCAGCCGGCAGCGCCCTGAGTGCATTTTGTTTGATCGCCGACCTCAAGCGGCCCGAACGGTTTTTGAAGATGCTGCGCGTCTTTAAACCGACTTCGCCCATGAGCGTAGGCGTCTACATCTTTTCAGCTTTTAGTGGATCGGTCTTTGTCGCAAGCGGCGCGGAGCTGGTCGGCGTTGCAAAACCGGTTGGCCGTTTCTTCGAAGCGCTGGCCGGAATCATTGGGCCCGTGATGTCGATTTATACCGCGGTGCTGATCGGCGACACGGTCATGCCCGCTTGGCATCTGCCGCGAAAAACGATGCCGGCGCTCTTTGCTGCGACATCTGCCTCAACTGCGGGCGGATGGGGAATGCTCTTTGGTCCGGCGCGCGCAAACGGATCTGCACGCCGGCTCGCCGCGCTTGGCGGCACCGGCACGATTGCAGCGTTGCAAGCGTTGCATCGCGAGCTCGGTGCGGTTCAGGACGAAGCCTACGCGAAGGGAGAGGCTGGCGCGTTCGCGCGCGCGGCCCGCGTGCTAAATATCTCGGGTACGGTCTGCGCCATTTTCGCGAAGGATTCCAAACCAATGGCTCGGCTTGGCGGCGCGCTGTTGCTCGCCGGCGGATTGGCCGAACGCTTCGCCGTCTATCGCGCCGGCTGCGCGTCGGCAACAAATCCCAAGTACATCGTTGCCGCGCAAACAGCCTGAATAAAGCGCCTAAATCCTTATAACTAATTGCTTAGTTGACAGGCGTCCTTTTTAAGCCTATCCTCTTAAGGAATTAGTTATGGTTGAGCAACGCTGGAACAAATCGGAACTCGGTAGCGTACAAGGGCGCGTGAAGAACTTCGTGCGCTTCTACGCGCCGATATTTTTTGGGCTTCTTCTTACCTTGAGCGGCCAGGCGACCGCAGCGACTCTACCGTTTACGATCCTAGTCCCGAAACTCGACAAAATACCGAATATGAACGGCATCATTGACGACAGCTGGTCCAAGGCGGTCCAAGTTCCCGTACTCTTTGACTTTACGTACCAACGTGACGGTGAACCCACAACGGCATATGTTGCGCAGGATGCCGACGGTCTCGATTTCGCGTTCGCCGTAACGCAGCGCACCCAAGTCACCGTGTCCGGCGAGACCAACGGTCCCGGCGTCGCCAATGACGACAACGTGACGGTTGCGCTATGGCCGCAAGGAAACAACGGCTTCAATTACAGCTTTACCGCAAACCCTCGCGGTGCACGCTACCAAACGTCCGGCGAGAACAACTCGTACTCTCCGGAGTGGATTGCGGGCGCGAAACAAAACGCGGGCGGTTATGCCGTTACGATGCACATTCCGTTTCGCATCATCCGTTCGGGCGGTTCCACGAGCTGGAGCGTCCAGTTCGAACGCGTCACGCAAGCGACGAATAGCACCCAAGTATGGGAGCACGCGCAGGGTCAACGCAATGCGGCGGATCGCGCCTTCGCGGGGACGCTGAACGGAATCTCACCTGCAGGCGGATCGCGCACGACCCGTCTGCAGCCGCGGCTGCAGATTTATGCCCTGGGTGAAGCTACGACGCACGTCTATGGCGGCAGCACGTCGCGCATCGGCGCCGACCTTTCCATTCCAGTTACGGCAACCTCATCGCTGGTCGCGTCACTGCACCCGGATTACTCCAACGTTGAAATCGATCAGCAGACAATCTCGCCCAGTGTCTTCGCGCGCCAGTTCAGTGAAGTGCGGCCATTCTTCACCCAGCTATCGAACAATTTCAACAACACGTTCAGTTGCACCGACTGTCCAACGATGTTGTACACCCCCGCGATTCCCACGTTCCGCCAGGGATATGCGTACGAAGGAACCCAAGGACCGTTCAGCTTCGCCGCTTATGATGCGGTCGGTTTTGCACGCACCGATGCGGGACAAGTGGTGAATTTCTTTAAGAGCGACCCTTCAAAGCTTGAGGCGCTAACGCTGCAGAGTATTTCCGTCAATATTCCCGGTTTCCAAGACGTCACTACCAGTATTTACAGTGGTTACGCATGGCAAAAGACGCACTGGTTTGTCTATTTCAACGGCGGGTGGGATCGCGGGACGGCCGTCTCGCAACCTGGTTTCGGCGAATATTTTGAATATGGAGGCGGATTTGTCGACAAGGACACCGTCTACGGATTGACGCTGCAAACGATCGGTCCGCAATTCCAACCGGCGGATGGCTTTGTCTCACAGGCAAACGTCGCTGGACCGCTCGCGTTTTTCAATCGTACGATCCACTTTGGTCCGAAGGCCGAGTTGCAAGACATCTCACTCCATAGCTTCTGGGTAAATCAGCACGACCGCAGCGGCAACCCGGCGCAAAACGGTGAGAATCTGCAAGTGAATTTCGATCTGCGCCAGCAGATTACACTGCACGTATTCGGTGGAAACTTCGGTTACGAAACGTTTGACGGTCAGCATTTGCCGTTTAACCAAAACGGCTTTTATTTGGGTTATAAAACGCAAACCTCAACGCCGAGCTCAGTTACATACACCGGCGGCAGCTATTTTCACGGGAAACTAACGACGTGGTCGTATCTGGCGACGCTGCCATTGCACCGTAGCCTGCATCTGTCACTTGAAGCCGACGAAACCGACTACTCGCCGCTCGGCCAATATGCCCGGACCGAGCCCGAGGCCAAACAATGGCTCGAGCGGGCAGGCCTGGATTATCAGCTCAACCGCAATGCGTCATTTGATATTGGATTGCGCCGATTAATCGGCCGCAATCTTCCCAACGCATTCCAACCGCCCGGATTCGATTTCTTGAGCGCGGGCAACATCAGCGCAGCTTTTCACTTCCTGGCCGCGCAGAACGAATGGTACGTGGTCTACGGCAATCCCAATAATCTCTCGACGTTGCCGGCGTTTTACGTGAAGTGGATTCGGTACTTCGGCGCGCAAAAAGGCACCTAAAAAAGTTTACGTCAGTTTCATCGCCTGTTTGACGTCCGCCAGCGTCGTCGCGGCGATCTCCCGCGCGCGCGCGGTACCGTCAGCGATAATCCGCTCGACTTGCGCCACGTCGGACGCGTAGGTTTTTCGGCGTTCGCGCAGCGGGCGCAAAAATTCATTCAGCGCTTCGGCGAAGTCGCTTTTGTCTTGCACGCAACCGAGTGCGCCCGAGCGGCAATCCCGCTCGACAAGCGCAACGTGCTGCGGTTTCACGAACTTCCATAGCGCGAAGACCGGACAGACTTCGGGCCTTCCGGGATCGTTGCGCCGGATCTTCAGCGGATCGGTAATCATGCCGCGGACTTTTTCGGTGGTCGTCGCCTCGTCATCCGAAAGCAAGATCACGTTGTTGTACGACTTGCTCATCTTGCGCGCATCGGTTCCCGGAACTTCCGGAAACTCGGAAAGCATCGCCTCAGGTTCAACCAAAATAGTTTCGCCCTCACCGTAAAGATAATTGAAACGGCGAACCACCTCACGCGCAAACTCCAAGTGCGCCACCTGATCTTTGCCGACCGGCACGTACTCGCCGCGAAAAATCGCGATGTCGCACAGCTGCAGCAGCGGGTATCCCAGAAAACCGTACGTTGCGATCTCCTGGCCCAGCGCTTCGATCTGTCCTTTGTACGAGGGAACTCGCTCGAGCCACGATACCGGCGTGATCATGCTGAGCAACACTTCAAGTTCGGAGATCTCGGGGATTCCCGACTGCAAATACATCGTTGACTTCTTGGGATCGACTCCCGCAGCCAGCCAATCGATCGCGACCGCATTGCGCGCGTCGCGAACTTCTTGAGGTCGAGCGAAGAGCGTCGTCAGCGCGTGCAGGTCGGCAATTTCAAAGAAGGCGTCGGCCGTGTCGCAATATTGCACCCATTGCGTCAAAACGCCGACGTAATGTCCTAAGTGGAGATTGCCCGTGGGGCGCATGCCCGACATGACGCGCGGACGTTTGGCGGTTGCGGTCGGCATCAAAACGCGGTTTGCAGCGGACCGAAGCGCGTACCTGCTGCGATCTTTTGACGCACGTACTCGCGGGCGTTTTCAACAGCATCGAGCAGCTCGCGTCCAAGCGCGAGTTCGCATGCGAGCGCCGCTGCCAAGACACAGCCGGTTCCACGCATTTCGCCCGCAAGTCGCGGTGCGGTAAAGACGCGTTCGGTCGTGCGTGTTGCCAGCACGTCTTGCGGATCGCCCGGTAGATGACCGCCGGTTATCAGAACGGCGGTCAGGCCGCGCGCCAGAAGACTGCGCGCGCCGAGCCGCATCTCCTCATTATTGGCCGGAGCTTTGGTTTGCAGTAACAGCGCCGTCTCGTCCAAGTTCGGGGTCGCGACAATCGGCAAGGTGAGCAACTGTTTTCGCAAGTCATCAATATAGCTGGCGCTCGTCCAGAGCGCGTCGCCGCCGGAAGAGCCGAGCACGGGATCGACGACAGTAGCAACATGGCTGCGGTCTTGCACGAACGCGGCAACGGTCCGCACGTTCTCGCTTGAGATCAACGCTCCGATGCGCAACGCCGAGATATCAATCGGCAGTGCGTCGAGCTGCGCTTGTACGATGCGCGTTGGAATCGGCAGCACGGCATGCACCCGATCCGCGTCCTGTGCGCTTACGCCGGCAATCACCAGCGCGTGACGCATGCCGTATTCGATCGCGACCCGCATGTCGATGCCAATGCCGGCAACGTTCCACGGATGAGTGGTCCCGATCGAGGCGAGGATGCGGTCGCTCACGTCTGCTCCCAAACCGCGACCAGCTCCGCGGCGGTTCTTTGCGGATCCGCGCCGGCAAATGCGGAGATCATTGCCGCCATCGCAACGCCCGATTGGCGCACTTGCGCAAGATTCGACGCAGTGATTCCGCCGATCGCCGCAACCGGCAGCGTCGTCGCAGCGGCAACGCGCTTCAGTCCCGCAATCCCAATGGGATCGCCGGCGTCGCTCTTGGAACCGGTTGCGAAAACCGAACCGACGCCGAGATAATCCGCCCCGGCCCTTTCGGCATCCCGTGCTTCAGCCTCGGTACCGCACGAAACGCCGAGGATTCGGCCCTCAAGCGCCGCTCGAATCTCAAGAAAGTTCTCTACGGCGAGATCGTCGGGACCCACGTGGACGCCATCCGCTTCGAACCGAAGCGCCGCGCGCCAATCATCATTTATAAGGAAGAGCGCGTCGCAGGCGCGGGTCAGATCGCGAAGCGTTTCGGCGCTATGCGGCACGACGCCGGCTTTGGCTCGATACTGCAGCAGACGCACCCCGCCGGATAAAATTCCGCGCGCGCGCTCGAGGATGTCGCGTTCCTCATTGAGGATCGCGTAGATGCCGCGTAAACGTTCTATTCTGATCCGAGCAAGAGCTCCGCAATCCGGATGAGATCGGGCTCGTCGGCGTAGCGAATCTCGATCGCGCCGCCGTGACCGCTGCGACGTAGCGTTACGCGCGCGCCTAAACGCCGGCGCAAACGGTCCTCAAAGGCGTGGTCCTCGGGTGAACCCGTACGCGCGACAGCTTTCGTGGGCGTTGGCGGCGAGTGCAGACGCGCGACAATTCGTTCCAGCATGCGCACGCTCAGACCATCGCTCGCTGCGCGCCGTGCAAGCGTTAGACGCATATCTTCGGGAGCGCCGAGGATCGCTTTTGCGTGACCGGCGCTCAATTCGCCCGAAGCGATCAGCGCTTTTATCGGCTCGGAAAGCGAGAGGATGCGCAACGTATTGGTGACTGCGGGGCGGCTCTTGCCCAGCCGTTGCGCCACTTGCTCTTGCGTAAATCCGTGCGACTCGATCAGATCGGCCATGCCCGAGGCTTCTTCCAGCGCGTTGAGATCTTCGCGTTGCAGATTTTCAACAATGGCGACTTCCAAGCTCTCGCGATCGTCGCTGCGCCGGATAATCGATGGGATACTTGACCGTTGTAGCGCCGCGCAAGCGCGCCACCGCCGTTCACCGGCGATCAGCTCGTACATATCGCCGCGCTCACGCACGAGGATCGGAACCAGCACGCCATGTTCGGCGATCGAGGCTTGAAGTTCAGCCAATCCGTCGGCGTTGAAATCTTTGCGCGGCTGGTGCGGGTTCGGACGGATGCGATCGATCGGAATCTCACGCACGGTTTCCGCCATTGCTGCCGGCGCCATCGGGCGCGCGTCACCCAGTAACGCGCCCAGTCCGCGTCCCAAACCGCGCTTCGGCGTGCTACTCATCGCGCCGCCACCTGGATGCTGGTGCCGAGCATCTCGGCCGCTAGCGCCATATACGCTTGGGCGCCCCGTGACTTGAGATCGAAGAGAATGACCGGCTTGCCGTACGACGGCGCTTCGGAGAGCCGCACGTTGCGCGGGATTTGTGTCTTATACATCTGCTGCGGAAAATAGGCATTCAGCTCTTCGAGCACTTCCATTGCGAGTTTCGTGCGGCCGTCAAACATCGTAACCAAAACGCCCGTAACGACTAGGTCGGGATTGAGCGCTTCTTGCACGCGCCGCACGACATTCGTGAGCTGCGAGAGCCCTTCGAGCGCATAGTATTCCGCTTGTACCGGAATGATGATCTCCTTGGCGGCGGTGAGCGCATTGATGGTGAGCAATCCGAGTGACGGCGGACAATCGATCAACGCGAAATCGTAAGCGCCCGCAATCGGGCCAACGACGCTCTTGAGGCGATTCTCGCGCGACAGCGCCGACACCAATTCGATCTCGGCGCCCGCCAAATTAATCGTCGCCGGAATGATTTGCAAGCCGGGAATCTCGGTCTCGCATAAGACTTCATCGATCGACGCAAAATGCATTATCAGATCGTAGACGTCGCGTTTGATCGCGCCCTTGTCGATACCGAGTCCCGTGGTTGTGTTGCCCTGCGGATCCAAATCGATCACGAGCACACGTTTGCCAAGCACTGCAAGCGCGGCGCCAAGGTTTACCGTGGTCGTGCTCTTGCCGACACCGCCTTTTTGATTGACCAGCGCGATGATTCGCGGCAGACCGAACTCCTTAACTTGCATTGCGGCGCGCGTCGAAATGTTGTTCGAGCAACGTCCGCAGAGTGCCGGGCTCGTTACGCTCGGGACGTTCGGTGACCTGCTCAAAAAGTTCACGCAAGGCTTCGCCGACGCGCGCATCACCGCGAAAACCGCGCGGCGCCACGCCTTTGCGAACCATCGCTTCGATCACGTCTTCTCCACCGATCTTCAGATCGGCGACCGAAAATGCCGGCTTACGCGCAACCTCTGCATACACGCGCGCCTGAAAGCGTTCGTTGGAATTTCCGCGCTTGGGCAGTCCGCTGCCACTGATATCGGCGGCGCGCAAGCAGAACTGCCGATCCAAATGTGCCACGCCGATGCGGCGAATCAAACGGCGCAACGCGGCATCGGAGAGTTCGGGATCTCCAACGTACATATGTTGGCGCACCAGGTGCGAGACCGTTTGCGCGACTTCGTTGGAAAAACGCAGCCGCGCGAGCATGTCGTGCGCCATCTCCGCCCCGATCTGCTCGTGCCGATAAAAATGCGGCCCTTCTTTGGTGCGCGGTTTGCCGACGTCGTGCAAGAGCGCGGCCAATCGGACGATCAAATCGCCGGGCGGCGTGGCGTCTAGAGTCTCGAGGCTGTGGCGATACACGTCATAGGCATGCCACTCGTTCTGCTCGACACCGACGCCCTCGAGCAACTCTGGCCAGATGTGCGCCAGCACACCGGTTTCGCGCAGTAATTCCAGACCAATTGAGGGGCGGCCGGCGAGCACGAAAAGTTTGGTAAACTCGTCGGCCATGCGTTCCGCGGAGACGGTTGCAATGAGGGGCGCCGCCCCGGCCATCGCGCTGCGGGTTCTCTCGGTGGGAGTATAGCTGAAGCGCGCGGCAAATTGCGCCGCGCGCAACATTCGCAGCGGATCCTCTTCGAACGTTGTATCGGTCAGAATATCGATGCGCCGCGCGCGAATGTCCGCTTCGCCCTCATAAGGATCGACGAGCTCACCCGACGGAATGGCGCGCGCCAGCATGTTCATACGGAAATCGCGCCGCGCCAAGTCGTCCTCGAGCGAGATATCCGGACCGCTCTCCACCTCGTAATCGCGGTGCCCCGCGCCGATCGAGCGCTCACGGCGCGGTAGGGCGATATCCACCGTAACGTCTTTAATAGTTACCTTGAATATCGAGAAGGCGGAGCCCACTAAATCCACGCGGCCGAGCGTTCTCAGCCGCTTCTCCAGTTCCGGCGCCGGGAGCGAGGTTACTACGTAATCAAGATCTTTGCGGTCGGCCGTTGCGGCCTCAGTTTCGCGGCGTAACTCGTCCCGCACACGCCCGCCCACCGCATATAGCGTCCCCGCTGGCAGGGCTTCGGCGAGCTCGCGGTCGATCGGCAGCAATTCGGACATTACGCTCAGTTTAGCATCCTTCGACGGGCTCAGGATGACAGCTGCGGACCCCTGGTGACAACCGAATGTTCCCCGGGGAACATTGCCGTGATTATTGCCCGAGAGGACGCTTCTCCGGGACGCCCGGACGGCGCGGGAAACGATCGGGAGTCGGCCCCGTTTTCCGAACGAGTATAAGACGCTTTTGACCCTCGAGCGGGATCTCGGCTCCGACGGAACACCCCAAAATAAGGGCGGCGTCTTCGAGCGAGGAGCGTTCTCCTGAGTCGATCCGGCCGCGCTGCAAAATCGCAATTCCGCCTATCGCCAAGAGCGGCGCCGTCAGTTCCAGGACCGCGGAGGCAGAGGCTACCGCTCGCGCGGTCGCACTTGCGAATTGCCCGCGGTAACGCGCATCGCGTGCCACGTCCTCGGCTCGCGCGGCGACTACCTGTGCACCGTCGAGAGCCAGCTCAGCGATAGCCTCCTCAAGAAATGCTGCTTTTCGCGAAGTTGCCTCGATCAACGTCGTTCGCATTCCGGTCGCGATCGCTACGGGAATGCCGGGGAGGCCGGCTCCGCTGCCGACGTCGACGTAAGGGTCGCGTACGTACGGCGTGACCGTTAGGCTATCGGAAATATGGGCTACCATCTCATCCACGGTCCGAGCTCCGGTAAGATTCGGCCCGTGGTTTTTCCTTAGCACGAGCGCCGCATATTGGGCGAGCCGGCGGACGTGCTGGCCCGCCACTCCCGATTCGGCTAAAAGTTTGGCTGCGCGTGCCTCCTCGGGACTCACACGGGCTGTGGACTGGGCGTCCGCGCGTACAGGCTCAAAATCGCGATGTCCGCCGGCGTGACGCCCGAGATCCGCGAGGCGGCGCCCAGAGTCGCCGGCCGGCGCACGCTCAGCTTCTCGCGCGCCTCGCGCGAGAGCGCCATAATCCGCGTGTAATCGAGCTCGCCCGGCATCGCGGCTTGTTCGCTACGGGCAGCTTTTTCGATCGCCAGCTCTTGGCGGCGAACGTAGCCCTCGCACTTGATTTCTATTGCGAGCCGCTCCCCGATCTCAGGATCGACCTCAGGAATAGAGGCCGCAACATCGGCGAAGCGCACGTCCGGACGACGAAGGGCATCACAAACGGTGCCGCGCCATACGCTGGTGCGCGTGGAATTGGCGATGCGATGGGCGGCTTCCACCGCGTGTTGGCGATCTTGGAAACGGCCCCAGGCCTCCTCGCATACTAGGCCCACTTGCCGGCCAATCGGCGTTAGCCGCGTATCGGCGTTGTCGTGACGCAGCAGAATGCGATGTTCCGCACGCGACGTGAGCATGCGATAGGGTTCGTCAACGCCTTTGCTCACGAGATCGTCAATCAGCACGCCAATGTATGCTTGGCTCCGTGAGAGCACCAACGGCTCGCGCCCTAAAGCCGCAAGCGCAGCATTGATTCCCGCGATTATTCCTTGCGCTGCAGCTTCTTCGTAACCCGAGGTTCCGTTGAGCTGGCCACAATGATAGAGTCCGCGTACGCGATAGGTTTCTAGGGTGTGCTGCAACTCGGTCGGCGGCACCATATCATACTCAACAGCGTAACCCGCGCGAATCATGCAGCAGCTTTCAAGACCCGGAAGCGTACGCAGCATTTCGAGTTGCACTTCGGCGGGAAGCGACGTCGAAAATCCGCCGACGTACCACGTCGGCACGTCCCAACCTTCAGGCTCGATGAAGATTTGATGCGTCGGATTATGCGCAAACTTCACAACTTTATCTTCGATCGACGGACAGTATCGCGGCCCGATTCCCTTAATTAAATCGAGCCCGTAGAGCGGCGAGCGATGCAGATTCTCGCGCACGAATTGATGCGTGTCTTCGTTCGTTTGCGTGAGATAACACGGGAGCTGCGGTCCCGCGAAACGCGGCGCGCTATCGTATGAAAACATCAGTGGCGTCGGACTGGGCGCCTGCAGTTTCATGACACTTGTATTGACCGTCGAACGATCGATCCGCGGCGGAGTTCCGGTCTTCAGGCGCTGCGTTGGAAAACCGAGCGCACGCAGCGACGCAGAAAGCCCAAGTGCAGGCGGTTCACCAAAGCGGCCTTCGTTTTGCACGACATCGCCGCGAAATGACTTTCCCCCCAAAAATGTTCCGGTCGCCAATACCACGCGTTGCGCATAATAGCGCGTTCCATCATTGCGCATGACGCCGTAAACGCCGCCGGAATCGACCAGCAGTGCTTCGACCATAGCGCGTTCGATCTGCAGATTTGGTTGTGCGCGCAGCCGTTCGATCGCCAAGCGCGCATACGCCGGTTTATCGGCCTGCGCCCGCAGCGCGCGCACCGCCGGCCCTTTGGACTCATTCAAGAAGCGCGTGTGCAGCGAGCATCCATCGATGATGCGCCCCATCTCGCCGCCGAGCGCGTCAATTTCGCGCACGAGTTGGCCCTTCGCGCTGCCGCCGATGGACGGATTACAGGGAAGGGTGCAGATGCGTTCGGGATCGCCGGTGAGCAACAGGGTCGGCACGCCTAAGCGTGCGGATGCCAGCGCAGCTTCGACGCCGGCATGACCGCCGCCAACGATTATAACGCCGGCATCGGCGCGAGTGAACGAACGTGACATAGCCGTCCGCTCATTCTAGCAGACGGAACGCCGCGAGGAAGGTTTACGCGAGCGTTTTTGCGGTCGGGAGCGCGCGCAAGCGGAAAGCGAGGCCGAGCAAGAGCACGCCGAAGATGATCGCGTAGATTCCGATGAGCCATATCACGGCGAGCGCACCGCTCAATGGCCTCAGAATCAAAATGACGCCGAACGCAATCGACGCCAGTCCCGCGAGAATCCATAACAGCTCGCCCGCAATCTGTTTGCGCAATTCAAACGCAGCCATCATTTCCAAAACGCCCGTGACGATCGCCCAGAACGCGATCACGTAGAGCAGCGCCAGCGCGGTAATGCCGGGATAGAAGAAGGTAACCGCCGCGATCAGGATTCCGAAGATTCCCATTATCATCAGCTGGGCCCATCGCGAGTGTGCCTCGGCAGCGCGAATCGCTGCGACGATGGCGAACACGCCGTCGACCAGTGCATAGGCTCCGAATAGAATGACGAGCACGAAAAGCGTGATGCCGGGCCAAACGAGCGCCAAGAGGCCGAACAGAATGGCGACGAGACCGCGAAGCGCAAGCGCCCACCAATTTTGAGACAATACAGTAAGCATGAGGAAGGGCGTTCGCCGCTCGCTCTACTTACCGATGCAAAAGCGCGAAAAGATGTTCGTTAAGAGTTCTTCGCCGGCAGCCTCGCCGGAGATATGACCGAGCGCCGCAAAGGCGCGCTGCACTTCGCCCGCGGCCAGGTCCGCCGGGTCGCCACGCTCGAGCGTTTGGCTGGAAAGTTCGAGCGCCTCAATCGCCTCGCGCGCCGCTTCCAGCTCGAACAGGGATGCCAAGTGGGGGTGTTCCAGACTTGGCAATCGCTGGTTCCATGCTATCTCCGCGACGGCGCGGCGCAACGCTTCGAGCGTGTCGCGATCGAAGACGGAACCGACGACGTCGGCCTGCCCATTCAATTGGCGGGCGCCCGCGTCGCCTAAGTCGCGCTTGTTGCAAAATACAATGCGCTGCCGGCCGGACGTCAGCGCTAAAATCGCTCGCACCTCGTCATCCAATGGCGCCGAGCCATCCACCACGACGAGCACCACTCCGGCTTCGCCGAGCGCTCGCCGCGTGCGTTCGATACCGGCTGCTTCGAGGCGATCCGCGTGCGCGCGAATTCCAGCTGTGTCAACCAGGCGAACTTGCACGCCGTCAACCACGATCGACTCTTCAATCGTGTCGCGGGTCGTGCCGGGATCCATTGAGACCAGCGCGCGATTCTCACCGAGCAATGCGTTGAGCAGCGATGATTTGCCGGCGTTGGGCGGTCCGACAATCGCCACGCCGATACCCTCGCGGACGAGCCGTCCGGCTTCGCCTTCACGCAACAGCTTTTTGAGCGCATCGACGATCGCGCCGATTTCCGTGCGCAGACGCTCCGGATCGGGATCGGGAACTTCGTCCGGAAAATCAATTGCCGCCGCAAGTTGCTCGAGCAAATCCCCTAACCGCGCGCGCAACGCGCGGACATCCTGTGCGACGCCGCCGCTCAAGTTCGCCGCTGCCGCGCGCGCGGCCGATCGCGACTGCGCAGCGATCAAGTCGCCAATCGCCGCCGCTTCCTGGACGCTGATCTTGCCGTTGAGAAATGCGCGCCGGCTAAATTCACCCGCATCGGCGTAGCGCGCGCCCAACGCCAGCAGCGTGCGTAAAACTTCGCGCGCCACAATCGGCGAACCGTGAATCTGCAGCTCCAAGGTGTCCTCGCCGGTGTAGCTGTGAGGTGCAATCGAGAGGATCGCAACTCCGCGATCGATCGTGACGCCATTTTCGTCAACGATCGTGCCGTACGTTGCGAGTTTCGGCTTGAGTGCATGGTTCGCGCGGAACAATCGCTGGGCTAACGATCGCGACTCGGGTCCGCTGACACGCACAATCGCGATCGCGCCCACACCGGGCGGCGTCGCAATGGCACAAATCGTTCCCTCATTCATTATTCTGGACGGCCATCAACGATGATGGCGCGATCGGTTCTAGCTATTTCGGGAAAACTACAACCCTTCGTTCGGGTTCCACGCCTTCCGACTCAGTGCGCACGTAGGTATTGTCTGCCAGCGCGAGGTGCACGATCTTCCTTTCCGAGGGCAGCATCGGCTCGAGCTTCTGCGGTTTCTTTTCGCGAATGCATCGTTCTAACGTGACAAGCGCGAGATTCTTGAGCTGATCCGCGCGGCGCGCACGATATCCCTCGGCGTCGATCGTGTAGTATTTGCGGTTCTCACGCACACCCGCATTGAGAATGTTATTGAAAACCAGATTGAGCGCCTCGAGCGTGTTTCCGTGGCGTCCGATCAGCATCGCCAGATCGGGCCCCGTCACTTCGAAATACTGGCCTTCCGGGCGTGACAAGTACTCAATCTCGGCGTGCGGCACGCCCATCTTTTCTAAAATCTGCTCCAACAGTTCGCGCGCCGGCCTTGCCGTCTCGGGCATTTCGGTTTTCTGCCGGCGTCGTGGCGGCGGACCGTTACTGCGCCGCATTGGGCCGCGCCGGCCTCCGCTAAACGGGCGCCCCGATTGGCCGCCGGTGCGGCCTGGAATGTTTCGATCGCGAATCTCTGATGGCTGTTGATCTTCGGGTTCGACGTCGTCTTCGAACATGATTACCTTCGTGCGCCTTTCTTTTTCTTTCTGCGTCTGCGGGAGCCGCCGCGCTGCTGCTGATCTACTGCGCCGTCGGGTTTCGCCGCTGCGGCTTGCGCGTCCGCGGGCAGCTCCGTGATCGCATGGAAATCATCTAAGGCCGAGAGCGGCTGATGGTAGCGGCCCAATAAATAGAATTGCTGTCCCATCGTAAACAAGTTATAGGAAAACCAGTACAGCACCATTGCCGACGGCCAATTGTAGCGCAGACCCAAAAATCCGAACATGACCGGCGACATGATCGCCATCATCTTTTGCATCTGCGCTTGCTGCGGATCGGTTGAGGGCATCGTGCCGTACCGCGAATAGAAGTACATCGAGATCGCGTAGAGCAGCACCAGCACCAAATCTGCGGCCGCCAAATTTGGAGCCAGGAGAAATGCCTTCCATAGTAACGGAGGGGCGTGCTGGGTAAACGATGCGCCAATCCACAGCCAGTGCTCGTGCGCATACTCCGTACGCTGCCCGAAAACCGCGTAGTAAACGCTGATGATGATGGGATACTGGATCAAAAGGGGCCAGCAGCCCGCAAGCGGGTTGGCGCCGTGCTTGCGGTACAGCTCCATCGTTTCTTTTTGATAGCGCTGCGGATCGGATTTGCCGTACTTGGCTTGCAACGCCTTAAGTTGGGGTGCCACCTTTTGCATTTTGATCATCGCCATGAACTGCTTGGTGTTCAGTGGCCACGTGATCAATTTGAAACCCAGCGCAAAGATGACCAAACTCCAGCCGCGATTGTGTACGACCATGTTGATGTGATCGAGCACCCAGCGGATGCCGCCCACGATCGGATCGAGCCACGATGCAGCTAAGACGACGTGCAGCATTTAGTGCGCGCGCTGCAGTGCTTTGGGAACCGGATCGTATCCGCCGGCATTCCACGGATGACACCGCGCAATGCGCGCCAGCGCCAACCAAGATCCGCGCGGCATTCCATGCTCCGCAATCGCATCGACCGCATACTGCGAACAGCTCGGGTAGAAACGGCAAGCCGGCGGCAACAGCGGCGAGATCGCGCGTTTATAAAGCCGCAGCAATCCAATCGCAAGCGCGCGGATCATTGCAGCGCCTGCGCAAGCTCGGCATACAATTCTTTGTATGACGCTTCAGCCGCCGACGGGCGAGCGATCACTAACAGCCGCAGCTGCGGATCGCTTGGCACCAGCTCGTGCAATGACGCCGCTAGACGCCGCTTGATCCGATTGCGAATCACGGCTTTGCCGACATGAGTGGAAACGGTGATGCCAACGAGCGGACGCTCTCCCTGGGGCTTGCCTTGCCCGCGATATAATGTGAGGTTCTTCGTGGTCGTTCGCCGCCCGCGTTGCCGCAACCGCGCGAAATCGGCGTTCCGGCGCAGGCTGGCAAAGCGCCGCATCAGACGCTCAGGCGCTTGCGACCCTTCTTGCGGCGCGCCGCAATCACGCGGCGACCGTTCTTGGTTGACATCCGTTCGCGAAAGCCGTGGACGCGTTTGCGCCGGCGATTGTGAGGCTGATAAGTCCGCTTCATGGCACAGCCACCTAGTATAGGGCCAGCAAGCTGGCAGCGTCAAGGAAGGCTTACGCAAATTGACCCACTACCTTAAACTTAACTTCATTTTGACCGCTCTCCACACGTGTGGACAAGGCTGTGGAAAGCGGCGCCCGGGCGCTTGCCCGACTTGCTTCGAAAAGCTAGAAAAGACGGGG
>DASYYA010000218.1:0-15269 GCA_035934355.1 Candidatus Rubrimentiphilum sp.
TGGTAGCAGTGCGCTTGCATTAAGCTGCGCGCTTTTTTTTCTTGGCCACGCCGACGCTTCCGCGGCGCAGTACGCCTACAACGGAAAAACCTACGCCTTTCAAACCATAGCGCAACCCGGCGGCCCCGCGATTTCGGCTGACGACCCGGCTTTGCGCAGTTTGGTTACGGCGCTCGGCGGAACGCTGACGTGGGATTCGGATAATCAATATGTGCTGATCGCATTCCCCGGTCCAAAGCTGATCAGCTTTGCGATCGGCGATCCGCACTATCTCGCGGGATCCGATTCTCATCCCGCAGCGTTCGCGCCATTTGTCCGCGACGGCCACGCGTTTGTTCCAATAAATGATGTGCTCGCGGCATTGAAGCTGCCGCCGCTTTCGGGCGGAAACGCCATTGCGATGCGGGCCGCGGCCGCGCCGTCGGCTGAGCCTTCGGCGACGCCGCTCGCAGCCGCGACGCCCGCGCCATCACCAGCGACCATCATTGTGGACGCGATAAATCTGCAAGCGCAAGATGACGGCGTCACGATTCGGATTAGCACGCAAGGCAACGGATCGTACGAATGGCACCGTCTACGTCCGCCCGACAATCGGTTTTGGATCGATATTCACGGCGCGCGGTTGACCATGGCTCCGATCGACCAAACCCAGACCGACACCCCGCCGGTCGCATCAATGCGCGTGCATCAACAGAACGCCGATACCGTTCGTGTCGCGCTGACGCTGGTGGAAAATAACACCATCGATGTTCGGCCCGATGGCGGCGGCGTGACGATTGTCGCGCTCACACGTACCGAGATTGCGGATACGATACGTGCGGGTAACGGAACATTTGGCGTTGGCGCGACAATCGTACCATCGCCGGCCGCCACTGCCGCCAGCACAACCCCGGCGCACTTCGTCGCCGCCAATCCAAAACTTATTGTGCTCGATCCCGGCCATGGCGGCAGCGATCCCGGAACGATGCGCAATGGTGTTGCCGAAAAAGATCTGACGCTCGACATGGCGCAGCGCGTTCGCTCCATTCTCACCTTGCACGGCTGGCAAGTGATGCTGACGCGCGACGGTGACCGCGATGTCTATCAGCCCGATGATTCTGCATCCGATGAGCTGCAAGCGCGTGATGATATCGCAAATTCGCATGGTGCGCGGTTGCTGGTGAGCATCCACGTAAACAGTTACGTTAATGCCGGGCCGCATGGAATCACGACGTACTACTATAAGCCCACCGACCTCGCATTGGCGCAGGCGATCGATCGCAGCTGCGCGACGGAATTGGATCTGAAGAATAACGGGGTCGTGAAAGATAAACTCTATGTTGTGCATCACGCGAACATGCCGGCCACACTGATCGAAACCGCGTTCATGTCGAACCCGGACGACTTTGCGTTGCTGCAATTGAGCAGCTGGCGGCAGAAGATGGCTCAAGCAATAGCCGACGGGATAATAAGTTACGCCACCTCGAACTAGGGTGGTGTGTTAGGACTCTTCGACTCCGGGCTCGGCGGGCTAACGGTGTTACGTCGTGTGCGCGCGCTTTTGCCGCAGCACGATATTATTTTTTTTGCCGATCAGGCAAATGTGCCATACGGCGATCGGACCTCGGAAGAGCTGTTGGCGCTGCTGCAACGCAACATCGCCTTGCTCGAAGAGCGCGGCGCCGGCGCGATCGTGATGGCGTGCAACACATCGTGTGCTACGGCGGCACAATTTGGTTGGCCGCATTCGCATGTGCCGATTCTCGATCTGATCGATTCGGCCGCAATGGCGGTCGAGAAGAGCGGATTCAAACGTATCGGCATCATCGCCACGACGGCCACGGCCCGCGCGAAAGCGTACACGCAAAAAATTCGTGCGCGCGTGCCGGATGCCGAGGTCTGTGAAGTTGCGGCCCCGGCGCTCGTGCCGTTGGTCGAATCCGGAATTCTGGAAGGGCCCATCGCTCGCAGCGCCGTGGAAGAAGTGTGCGCGCGGCTCCCGCGTACGCTCGACGCCGTCATCCTCGCGTGCACGCATTATCCGCTTTTAGATGCGGAGTTTGCTGCCGTGCTCGGCGATCGCATTGCCCGAATCGACCCGGCGGTCGTCCAAGCCGAGCGCACCGCAGACCTCGTTGCCGAACATCATTTGGCACCGGGCTCCGGCAAAATCATCTGCATTACGAGCGGCGACCCAGACCGCTTCCGCTTAAGCGCGGCAGCGAGCAATGTCGAGGCGCTAACATTCCAAACAATCTAACGGTCACGTGCTGCATCGCGGGCGGCGGTCCCGCCGGCATGATGCTGGGATTCTTGCTCGCGCGGGCGGGTATCGAAGTCGCGGTGCTGGAGAAGCACGCGGATTTCTTTCGCGATTTTCGTGGGGATACGATCCATCCATCGACGCTCGAACTCATGTACGAGCTGCGATTGCTCGAGAAATTCTTGGCGCTTCCACACGACGAGGTGACCGAACTCTCGGGCTTCGTAAACGACGAGCCATTTAAACTCGTCGACCTAACGCATCTGCCGACGCATTGTAAATTCGTCGCCTTTATGCCGCAATGGAATTTCTTGAACTTCCTCGCCGAGGAAGCGAAAAAATATCCAACGTTTCATTTGCGGATGCAAACCGAAGCGCACGATCTTATACGCGAAGCCGAGCGTGTGGTCGGCGTCCGCGCCACGGATCCGCAGGGCGATCTCGAGATCCGGGCGGCGCTGACCGTCGGCGCCGACGGTCGCAGTTCGACGCTGCGTGAAGTAGCGAAGATGCGCACCATCGACTTCGGGGCGCCGATGGACGTGCTGTGGCTGCGCATTCCTCGCGAACCGAACGATCCGGGCCAAGCGTTTGGCTTCATTAAACCGGGCAAGATATTTGTCTTGATCGGACGCCAATCGTATTGGCAGTGCGCGTATGTGATTCCGAAAGGTTCATTTGCCGCGATCCAGGCACACGGTCTGGAGGCGTTTCGCGCAAATGTTGGTTTGATGGCGCCTTTTGTGCGCGATCGCTTGGACTCGATTAAGAGTTGGGACGACGTCAAACTCTTGACGGTACAAGTCGATCGGCTCGCAGAGTGGTACAGCGATGGCTTGCTATTCATTGGCGATGCCGCGCACGCGATGTCGCCGATCGGCGGCGTCGGGATCAATCTTGCGATACAGGACGGCGTGGCAGCCGCGAATCTACTGTATCCCGCTCTTAACAGCGGCAACGCACCCGATCTAGCCGCCGTCCAACGCCGGCGCACCTACCCGACGGTCGCAACGCAAACGTTACAGCTGGGCATTCAAAAGCTGATCATCGGAAATGTGTTGCGCGATATTCCAAACCGCACCATTCGCGCACCGCTTGCCGTTAAGGCGATGTCGCGCTTTCCGGTTTTGCGCCGTATTCCGGCCTATCTCATCGGCGTGGGCTTCCGCCCGGAGCACGTAAGGACGCCCGAACGCGCCGCGCAGTAAATGGGAGTCATTCCGAGGACTGAAGGACGAGGAACCCCGAGGAGTGTACGACGAGGGGGGTAGAGATTTCCAAGAAGGGCGGTGCCATATGTACGCGGTTGTTCGCGAAACCAAAGTCAAGCCCGGAAACATGGATCGAATAGTGAGCACGGCTCGCGAAGAGCTCGTTGAGAAATTCGATCGAATCAACGGGTTTATCGGTTACTCGATTGCGGTCCCCAACGATACGCTGGTGGTTACCACCGGCTTTTTCGCCGACAAGAAGGGAGCCGAAGAGTCAACGCAAGTGGCCCGCGAGTGGGTGAATAAGAATTTTGCCGATGTCGTCGAGGGTCCGCCGCAAGTGACCGAAGGATCGGTTGTAGTCAGTGACGGCATTCCGGATGCGCCGGTCGGCTATGGCGTCATGCGTAAGGGCACATGGCCCGGGGGCGCCGAGGCGAGTGCACAAAAAATTCGTGAAGGACTAATCCCGTTGTTGCGCAGCGTCGCCGGTTATGCCAGCTATGCGCTTGTGGATGTAGGCGGGAATCAGGTCGTAACGCTTGTTGCGTTCAAAGATAAAGCTGCCGCCGAAGAAGGCGCCAAAGTTGGGCCGCCTTGGGTGGAAAAGAATCTGCCGGATGCGACGTTGCAAAGCACAACGCAAGCCGAGATTAAACTGCGCCACGTGAACGAAGAGGCAGTAGCGGCGGCAGCCCGCTAGACAGGCGTTCCTCCCCGTGGTAGACTAACTTTGCATGGCAAAGTTAGTTCGCTGGAGCGCGCTCGTCGTTGTGTCGCTTGTCATACTTGCGGGCGCGATTTACTTGATGTCCATTTACGGCCGCCCGCCGCGTCCGGTCGCGCTGGGCAAAGTCGTCTGGGATTACGAAACCGGCTTTACGGTAACGGGGGTAACGCGATCGCCGTCGCCCGGCGGTGAACGCTACACCGTGCACATTCGCGTGTTTTGTCCCTACGGCGAACGCTATCAGTGGAGTTCGAGCAGCGCGCATGTGATCGACAACGACGGCAAGCCATATTACGCAGTCGCCGGCACGCCGGCGCACAAAGTATTAGGTGCGAGCGATTCGGAAACGATGATCTTCAATCTGCCGAGAACGATCGAACAGCCGGCGCTGGTCTTTGATGACACGCAAGAGTTCGTCAATATTTTCGATGAACTTCGTGTCGGCCGCATTTACGAGCGCTATCGCTTTAATCTACGATATGACTAACTTTCACAAACTAACGATGTGAAAGAGCCAAAAGAATGTCGCGACGCTGAACGTTGCGAGCAACACGCCGGCGATCACTTGTCCAATCGTGTGCGCGCCCAAATACACGCGCGCCCAACACACCATCGGAATGAGTACGAGAAAGGGCAGCGGTTGGCGTCCGTAGAGCAGACTCAGCGCGACCAGCGGCGCGGTGATGCCGACTGCATGCGTGCTGATCTTCCAGTACCGCGTAATATATTGCACGACCGCGGTTGCCAGCGTGTAGCCGGCGAGCGATGCAATCAACAACTTCGGTGAATGGGTCAACCAAAGCGTTGCCGTTCCGAGCAAATAAAAGATGACGAAGACGCCAAAGACTTTTTCCCGCTCTTCGCGCACCGACATGTCGAGATCGGAGATGCGGTCGGTTGCATATAACCAGAAGATGAACAGCATCGGACCGAGCGACGTGAAAAACGTGCTCAAAAAGAGCAGCCACCAAAACTCGTCGGTGCTGCGCGCCCGCACGTGGGAGAGAATCACAAAGAGCGCCAGCGCGGTCAAAAACGGGTTAAAGATCGTGGAGAGAATCCGCGCCAGATCGCGCCACACGCGGCGGTTTCTGATCGGCACCGGCGCCAGCGTGGGATGCCTATGGACCACCTTGCTTACTTGCCAACTGTGTCATGGTGCGCCTGTCCAGGGCCCGGAGGGCAGGTAGGGGCCATGCCCCGGACCCCGTCGAAAAGACGGCCCTTCATGGTGCTCGAGCGTATTAACAGCCCGGCCGACGTCCAAGCGCTCTCCCGACCCGAAATCGACCAACTGGCACGCGAAATTCGCGAGTTGCTGGTTGCGGTGTGCGCCGAAAATGGCGGCCATCTGGCACCCAATCTGGGCGTGGTCGAGCTCACGTTGGCCTTACATCGCACCCTGAATTTACCAATGGATCGCGTCGTTTGGGATGTCAGTCACCAGACGTACGTGCACAAAATGCTGACCGGGCGGCGCGACCGTTTTCCGACGCTGCGCAAAGGCGGCGGCATCTCCGGTTTTGCGATGCGCACCGAGTCCGAATATGACTGTTTTGGCGCCGGTCATGCAAGCACCGGCGTTTCCGCGGCGCTCGGAATGGCCAAAGCGCGCGATCTGCTCGGCGGCAAAGAAACGATCGTCGCGGTTATCGGCGACGGCGCTCTCACCGGTGGCCTGGCGTATGAAGCGCTCAACAACGCAGGCACGCTGAGCACCAACTTTATCGTCATATTGAACGACAACGAAATGTCGATTGCGCCCAACGTCGGATCGATCGCGTCGTATCTGTCAGTGCTGCGCAGCAAGCCGTTTGCCAACCAGGTGCGCGCGACCGGAAAACACGTGCTCGATCATCTGCCGCTGGGCGGGATGGCGAAGAAAGCTTTCGAGTCGGCTGAGATCGGCGCGCTGCGATTCATTGCGCCATCCGAAAAAGCCGCCGTTATTTTCGAAGAACTCGGTTTTCGCTATATCGGCCCGATCGATGGCCACAATTACGACGTGCTGGTCGATGCGATCGAGACTGCCAAAGCGATTCCGCGCGCGGTGCTTTTACATATTCGCACCGTCAAAGGCAAAGGTTACGAGCCCGCCGAGCGCGACTCGCGCACGTTCCACGGTATTGGCGCAAATGCGTTTGAACCGCGCGATGGCAGCAAGAAAGCTTCACCCGGAGCGGCGCCCAAATTCCAAGACGTCTTCGGCGACGCGATGATCAAACTCGCCGAAAAAGATCCGCGCATCATCGGCATTACCGCTGCCATGCCCGACGGCACCGGCCTCTCGAAATTCGCCAAAGCGTTTCCCGAACGGTACTTCGATGTCGGCATTGCCGAAGCGCATGCCGTCTGTTTTGCCGCCGGTGCTGCGACCAACGGATTGAAACCGGTCTGTGCGATCTACTCGACCTTCTTGCAACGCGCATACGATCAAGTGGTGCACGACGTTTGCGTGCAGAATCTGCCTGTCGTTTTTTGCATGGATCGCGCCGGCGTGGTGGGTGACGACGGGCCGACGCACATGGGCTTGTACGATATCGCGTATATGCGCACGCTGCCGAACATGACGTGCATGGCGCCGCGCAATGAGGAAGAGCTGTTGCCGATGCTCGAGCATGCGCTCTCGCTCGATGGCCCCGCTGCCATCCGGTATCCGCGCGGTTCGACCAGCGGCAAGCATCGCGATCCGGTTGCGCCGATCGTGCATGGCCGCGCCGAAGTTCTGCGCAAAGGTTCGGGTGTTGCCCTTCTGGCTTATGGCAACACTGTGGACATTGCACTGGACGCGTATGGTCATCCCGAGGCCCAGGCCGAGGGACCGCGAGGCACGAGCGGGGCAAGCAACGGTGCACGCAAAGAATTACCAACCGTAGTCAATATGCGCTTTGCCAAACCATTAGATGAAATGCTGTTGCTGGAGCTCGCACGCGATCACAGCCATTTCATTACGTTAGAAGAGCATTCGCTGGCCGGCGGCTTTGGATCGGCAATTGTCGAGTTTATTTCCGATCGTGGATTAGACGTGGCGGTCGAGCGCCTGGGCGTGCCCAACGTTTTGGTGCAACACGACTCGCAACCGAAGCAGCGCGCACTGTTTGGGCTGGACGCCGAGACTGTCGCCGCGAAAGTTCGTGCCGCGTTAGGTCATGCCGAGGAACAGCCTGTCCTGAGTGAGTCGAAGGAAGGCACCGCGAGCGGCCGCGAGCTGGTCGAAGGGGCCCTCCGTTGATCAGTCTGACGCTCCTCGCCGCAGCGGCCAAACCGGCGGCGGGCACACTACGCGTGCCGGCCAACGCCGTTCCGACCGGAGCTCCGTTGCAAGTAAATCCCGCTGCAGCACCTGTTGCCACGCCGCAAACGCTCACGTGGTTTCAAGTGCACGCGCCGTGGCTGACACACGGCCTTGCCGGCTTATTTGTGCTCGTTGCCATTGCGCTGATTACGTTGCTTGCGGTGCAAACCACCAAACAAGAAGGCCTTTCCGGAACCATTGGTGGCCGCGTCGAGTCCGCGTACAGCCGGCTTGGTGCAGAAGAACAGCTGAAGCGGATCACCGGTGTATTTGCCGTCATGTTTGTGGTGATCGGCACGATTCTGTCGCTGACGGGCATTTAGAGGTTCCCAGGCGCGCTTGCCGCTCTTAGAAGTTAAGAACCTCCGAACAACGTTTAAGACCGAGGACGGTCTGGTCACGGCCGTCAACGGCCTTTCCTATTCGCTGGAAGCCGGTTCAACGCTCGGCATCGTCGGCGAATCGGGTTCCGGCAAATCGGTCAACGCGCTCTCGATCATGCGGCTGATCACTCGGCCCGGCGCGATCGATCCGCGCAGCGAGATTTGGTTTGACGGTGAGAATTTGTTGCAGAAGAGCGAATCGGAGATGCGTAAGGTTCGCGGCAACAAAATCGCGATGATTTTCCAAGATCCAATGACCTCGCTCAATCCGGTCCTTACCGTTGGCGAGCAAATCTCCGAAGCCGTGCAATTGCATCTCGGCTACAACAAAAAAGAGGCAACGGAGAAAACGATCGAGATGTTCAAGAAAGTGCGCATTCCGCTACCGGAAAAGCGCATCAAGGAGTATCCGCACCAGTTTTCCGGCGGCATGCGGCAACGCGTGATGATCGCGATGGCGCTTTCGTGCGATCCGCAGCTTTTGATCGCGGACGAGCCGACCACGGCGCTCGACGTTACCATTCAAGCGCAAATTTTGGAACTGATGAATGAAATGCAACGCGAAACGGGCGCTGCCATCATTATGATCACGCACGATCTCGGTGTGGTCGCCGAAGTTTGCGAAAACGTGTTGGTGATGTACGGCGGCAACATGGTGGAATATGGCACGGCGGAGCAGATCTTCGAATCCCCGAAGATGCCGTACACGCAAGGATTGCTCGCATCGTTGCCGCGCCTCGACATTCGCGAGCGCCAGCGGCTCGAGCCGATTCCGGGACAGCCGCCGAATCTGTTGCGCTTGCCGCCGGGCTGCGCATTTGCGCCCCGCTGCCGCTATCGCATGCCGATATGCGACGAACCGGTGCCGGTATATGACTTTGGCAGTGGGCATGTTGCCCGCTGCTTTTTATATGACGAACGCGCAAAAGATCAACGCTCGATCGAAGCAGAGGTCGTGCCTCACACATGACGGTCATTCCGAGGAACGAGGAACCGCGAGGCACGAGCGGAGGGGCGGCGCAACCGCTGCTTGAGGTCACCGGCCTCCACAAGTATTTTCCGATCCATGCGGGCCTCATGTCGCGTCACATCGGCGACGTGAAAGCGGTTGACGGGGTTGACTTTAGCATTGCATCCGGCGAAACGCTCGGACTCGTCGGTGAAAGCGGCTCGGGCAAAACCACTGTCGGCCGCGTGATTTTGCGACTACTGCCGGCCACATCGGGCGAAGTCTGTTTTGACGGCCAGCCGATCTTGGACTTGTCGCGAGGCGAGATCCGGCGCTTGCGCCGCGAGATGCAGATCATCTTCCAAGATCCGTTTGCTTCACTCAATCCGCGCATGACCGTGGGCGACATTGTGTCCGAGCCGATTAAGATTCATCACCTCGCGCAGGGCAAAGAGATCGACGCGCGCGTGCAAGAGTTGCTACGCCTTGTGGGTTTGCAGCCTTACCATTCGAACCGTTACCCGCATGAGTTTTCCGGCGGCCAGCGTCAGCGCATCGGCATCGCGCGCGCGCTTGCCGTCGATCCCAAATTCATCGTCTGTGACGAGCCCGTCTCGGCGCTCGATGTTTCGATTCAAGCGCAAGTCATTAATCTTTTGGAAGACCTCCAGGAGAAACTGGGACTCACCTATTTGTTTATCGCGCACGATCTTTCGGTCGTGCGTCACATTTCGACGCGCGTCGCCGTCATGTACGTCGGCAAACTCATGGAGCTCGCCAACCGCGACGATCTGTATGAAGAGCCACTTCATCCATACACGATCTCACTGCTGTCCGCCATTCCGATCCCGGATCCGAAGGTCGAGCAGCGTCGCAAACGCATCGTGCTGACCGGCGATATTCCATCGCCCGTCAATCCGCCGTCAGGGTGCCGTTTTCACACGCGCTGTCCCATTGCGTTCGATCGCTGCAAAGTTGAGATTCCACCGTTTACCGAGTATCGCCCGGGACACTTTGCCGCATGCCACTGGGTGGAAGAACACGGCGGCAAGCAACCCGACATTGCGGCCGCGATCTCCGCGAAAGCTTCAGCCGGCGGCAGCGTTGTCGTTGCGCCCGGTTCGCTCACGAGCGAGACGCCGCCAAGCTAAGATTCGCTCAGTGCTTGCCTCGTAGCCTAAGCGAGAAACCGTAACCAGACCTACCAAGGGAAATCTCAGGGTCGCTCGATAAGGTCAAACCCATGCGAAAGATTTTCTTAGCCGTTCTATTATCCGCGTTTGCGGTCCCCAGCGTTGTGCTGGCGCAAGGTTTCCCCGGCGGGATGACACCCGAGCTTCAGGCTCAAATGCAAACGCTGCGTACGAATGCCGCGACTGCAGCGTACGCGGCAATGAGCGTGGATCATCGCACCAAAGTGCAAGCTATTATCACGTCGTTTAACAACGGCGGAGTCACGATTCCGGATGCTGTCAAGCAGATCGATGCGATTCTCACGCCGGCTGAAGCCGCAGCGATTCTTGACCAAGGTCAAAAAGCGCGCGAAGCAATGCGGGCTGCGTTCATGGCGGCGGCGGCTGCCAGTGGCGCGACCCCGCCACCGCGCCGTCCGGACGCAGGCCAAGGCCAAGGCGAAAACGCACCGCGCCGTCCGCCGGATGCAGGTCGCGTCATGTTGAGCATCGCCGCGTCGCAAGATGCGTTGCGCGCCGCGATGCAGCCCTAACCAGAGGCTGACGAACTAAACTAGCGAAAAACGGATCGATGCAAAATCGGGCCGTTTTTATTTTCCTTACATTTGCACTCGTCTCGGCAAACGCGGCGCCGGCTAGCGCGGTGTCGCGTTTTTCGATGGAGCAAATCTTGTCCGCGCCGTTCGTTGACGATCTCACGACGTCGCCTGACGGCACAACGCTCGCGTTTGCCGCCCACGAACGCGGAGCACGCAACGTCTATTTCGCACGGGTGGGGCAAACTGCCCACAAGGTAACGCCGTACACGGCCGACGATGGCGAAACGATCTCGTCGATCGCGATCTCGCGGGACAATAAAACAATCGCGTTCGTGCGCGGCGAAGGCACAAACGATCGCGGTGAGTATCCAAATCCGCTCTCGCTGCCGGTTCCGCCGAAGCAAACGGTGTATGTCATCTCAACGCACGACGGCGCGCCACAGCGCGTTGCCGAAGGGCATTCACCCGTAATCGCGCCGCGCGGCGACCGCATCCTGTGGATTTGGCGCGGTCAGCCGTATATCGCTGCGCTCACGAGCATCTCTGCGCGTGCCGGTAAAGCGCAGCGCTTATTCTCGATTCGCGGTGCGCTTTCCGATCCGCAATTTTCGCCCGACGGGAACCGCGCGATGTTTGTGAATTCGCGCGGCGATCACACGTTCATCGTTCTATTCGACATTCGCTCGCGCCGTATCACCTACGCGACGCCGAATTTTGCGCATGACGGCGCACCGATCTGGTCCCCTGACGGTCGATCGATTGCGTTCATCCGATCGCCCGGAACGCTCGAGAACGAAGACCCGTATCAGCATTCCGTCAAAGAGCCGTGGGCGCTGTGGGTGGCCGATGCGCAAACCGGCGATGCGCACAAGGTTTGGCAAGCCGATCCCGGCATGGGCAGCGAGTACTACGGTACCGACAGCCGTCAGCAACTCTTTTGGGCGCGCGACAATCGCATCGTCTTTCCGTGGGAGAAGGATGGCTGGCGCCATTTGTACGCTGTTTCGGTGAAGGGCGGCACCGCGCAAATCTTGACTCCCGGGCAGTTCGAAGTCGAGACGGCGGTCCAATCCGCGGATCGCACGCAGCTCATTTTCTCGAGTAATCAAGGCGACATCGATCACCGGCATATTTGGAGCGTTTCGGCGGACAGCTCGACGCCGACACAGCTCACAAGCGGCACCAAGGATCAATGGGCGCCTGAACCGCTGCCAAATGGTGCTTTTGCATACGTCCAGGCCGGTTACAGCGATCCGCCGGCTGTGATTGTGCAGCGCAACGGCCAAACGCAAGCCGTCGGCGGACCCGTCGTGCCATCGAAGTTTCCGGCAAACGACTTAATCGATCCGCAGCTGATCACGTTCTCGGCGCCCGACGGTTTAACGATCCACGGCCAGCTCTTCGTACCGCAGGACGCAATCGCCAAGCATTGCGCGATTATTTTCGATCACGGCGGATCGCGGCGGCAGATGCTGCCGGGGTTCCATTATATGGAGGCCTACACCAATCTCTACGAATCCAATCAATACTACGTGAATCACGGATGCGTCGTTCTTTCGATAAATTACCGTAGCGGGATCATGTACGGTCATGATTTTCGTCAGCCGAAGAACTATGGCGCCGAGGGCGGCAGCGAATACCAAGACGTCTTAGCCGGCGCGCATTATCTGCAAAATCGCGCCGATGTCGATCCGGCGCGCATCGGCATCTACGGATTATCCTATGGCGGATATCTCACCGCGCTCGGGCTCGCGCGTAATTCCGATATTTTCAAAGCCGGGGTGGATATGGCGGGCGTGCACAATTGGGCGTTCACACGCGATTCCGATTATGGACGCGCGGTCGGCACGCCCGAAGAGCGGAAGATTGCCTTCGATGCCTCGCCCGTTGCCTCGATCGATACATGGCGCTCCCCGGTCTTTATGAGTCAAGGCGATGACGATCGGAACGTTGATTTTTCGGAAGGCGTCGATCTCGCAACGCGTTTGCGCGCGAAGGGCGTCGAAGTGGTCGAGATGGTCTTTCCCAACGAAACGCATGAGAATATCACGTTCGCGGACATGTTGCGCTTGTACGACACGTCGGCAAACTGGCTACTGAAGAAGCTAGCGGCTCAGTAACGCGGCGCGCGCCGCTCACTGGAGTTCGCGGTCCCTCGCGTTCGCTCGGGATGACCACGTGAGCCGAGCACTCTGGTTCGTCGCGGCGGCGTTCTGCGTCACGATGATCGGAACCACGCTGCCGACGCCGCTTTACCCCATCTATCAGCAAACTTTCGGATTTTCGGGCGCGTTGGTGACCGTTATTTTCGCGACGTACGCATTTGCCGTCATCGCAGGCCTCATGCTCTTCGGTCACCTCTCGGATCGTATCGGGCGCAAGCGCGTGCTCATCCCGGGATTAATCCTATCGGCGCTGAGCGCCGTCGTTTTTATGACGGCTGCGGGATTGCCCGCGGTGCTCGTTGGCCGCGTACTCTCCGGTCTTTCGGCGGGAATTTTTACGGGAACGGCAACGGCAACTCTAGTTGAACTTGCAGGCGACGGCCGGCGCACGGTTGCAACGATGCTCGCAGTCGCCGCGAACATCGGTGGGCTCGGAACCGGAACGCTGCTCTCGGGATTGCTCGCGCAATATGCAACGCGGCCGCTATTCTTGCCCTTTGCCGTCGATCTCGCGTTGCTGGTTCCCGTGACCGCCGGCGTTTGTTTTGCGCCGGAAACGGTGAAAGCATCTGAAAGCGGCTTTCGGTTGCGCGTCCAACGCTTGCGCATTCCGCGGGAGATCCGCGGGATTTTTATCCGCGCCGCGATTGCAGGTATCTGTGGCTTTGCCGTATCCGGACTCTTTAGTGCCGTCGTCCCGACGTTTTTAGTGCGCGTGTTGCACGATCGGAATCATGCGATTCCGGGATTACTCGTCTTTCTGCTTTTCGCGCTCTCGGCAATCGGACAGATCGCGGTCAATCGCGTCGAAAAGAAATTTGCGCTGCCGCTCGCCGCCGCGGCGCTGCTCGCGGGGGTTCTCTGTTTGGCGGCCGCAATTTGGCAGCAATCGTTGCTGCTATTCTTTATCTCGGCCGCTGTCGCGGGCTTTGGGCAAGGTTTGGGAATCGGGTTCGGTTTAGCCGAGATCAATGAAGAAGTCGAAGAACAGCGCGGGGAGGTCTCGTCCACGTATTTCGTCCTGCTGTATATCGGTTTGGCAATTCCGGTCATCGGCGTCGGCTTTATCTCCGAAGCTATCGGCTTGATCGACGCGGGTCTAGTCTTTTGCGCTTTCGTCGGCGCCACAATCGCCGCGGTACTTGCGTCGCTGCCAAAGATGCAAACCCAATGATCGCCGCATTCTCATTGGCAACACTCTCGATCGTGCCGTGGCCGCGTTCGATTCAGTTCGGCTCGCAAACGTTCGCGGTTGCGCACCGCGTTCACGTTCGCGCACGACTGTTGAAGCCGCGCGATACGAGTCTCGGCGATGAAGGTTATACGCTTTCCATCGTCCGCGGCGGAGCAAGTATCGCCGCCAATACGCCTGCCGGATTATTCTATGCGCATCAAACCCTGCAACAGATCGAGGCGAGCGCGGGAACCACGATGCACGCGGTTGCAATTCGCGACTGGCCGCAATATCGTTGGCGCGGCATGCACTTGGATGTGGCGCGCCATTTTTTCGACGTACCGACCGTCGAGCGCTACATCGATCTTGCCGCGCATTACAAATTGAATGTCTTCCACTGGCATTTGACCGACGATCAAGCGTGGCGTCTGCCCGTGGCGCCTTATGGATTGCTCACGCGGGGGCGCGCTCATTACACCGCTGCCGATATTCGCAAGGTGATTGCGTTCGCGCAGCGCCGGTTCGTGACGGTGGTGCCGGAGATCGAAATGCCGGCGCATGCGGACGCCGCGATCGCAGCCTATCCGCAGTTTGGCTGTAGCGGCGACACCTTTTGCCAAACGCCGGGAACCATCGGGTTCTTAGGGACTGTCCTGGACGCCGTCTCGAAACTGTTTCCGAGCCTCCACGTGCACATAGGCGGCGATGAAGTGCCCGCCTCATATAATCAAACGCATTTTCTCGCGACCATCGCAGGCATTGTGCGCTCGCTGGGTCAGCGGATTGTCGGGTGGGACGAGATTCTGAATGCGCAGCCGCCGCCCGGCGCAATCATCGAGGCGTGGAACGATCTCTCGCGCGCCGCGGCAGCTGCGCACCGCAGATACGACACGATCGTTTCTGGCTGGCCACTCTATTTTGATGCGGCACAAGGCGATCCGTCGCAAGAACCGCCGGCGACGCGCCACGTTTCGACGCTGGCCCAAGTCTATTCGTGGGACGTGATGCCCAATGGCTTATCCGCCGCCGAACGCGCGCATGTTCTGGGCGGCGAAGGTGCGATATGGACCGAGCGCATTCCTACGCCGCAACACCTCTTTTATATGGCGTTGCCGCGGGAATTGGCGCTCTCGGAAATTCTCTGGACGCCGCGGAACGCGAAAAGCTGGAACGCATTCCTGCGCCGCTTACCCGATCAGTTCGATTGGCTGGCATCCCATGGCTACAACTTTCGGATCCCCAATGTAGCGATTGTACTCACCGGCGGGCGTACGATCTTTACTGCGATTCCAGGACAATTACAGGCCGCCGATGCCTGGACCGATGCGTCACGATTGTACCTTCGCCTCGGCGTGCCACTCAATGGCAGCGTGCACTACACGTTAAAC
>DASYYA010000016.1:0-16594 GCA_035934355.1 Candidatus Rubrimentiphilum sp.
GGTGGATGGCCCTGGAACTTCGGCAGTCCAGTATTTCGAATGTGTCGGCCCAAGCTGAGTACCCGCAAGCGTTTAATATCGTCAACTAGGCATGGGTCGGACAGTAACAAACCGCTCGTGCCTCGCGGTCCCTCCTCGCTGCGCTCCTCGGGATGACCAAGTTAGGGCCTTCGACTGCGCTCAGGCGTGGTTCGACAGGCTCACCATGACACACCGACAGGCTCACCATGACACAGTAACAATCCGCTCGTGCCTCGCGGTGCTTCGATGCCTCAGCATGACACTGGGGTGAGCCCAAGGAACATCCGCAGTCCCGATGATCGCGGTCTATCAAGGCGTTGACGGGGCCTACTCGCAACTTGCCTTAGAGTATTTCTTAACCACGCACGCGCCTGAGCGCGACGGCGCTGCATTTGAAACCGTCGGCGTGCCGACGTTGCGCGCGGTGGCAACTGACGTCGCCAGCGGACGTGCGGCCGTGGGCGTGGTGCCGATGGAAAATGCGATCGGCGGCGGATTGCGTGAGAGCTACGATCTAATCGCGGAGTTCGATCTTGCGCCAATTGCGGAGATCTTTTGGCGCACGGATCATCGGCTGCTCGGCATAAAAGATGCACAGCTCGGCGACGTGCGCGAGGTGCTGGCCCATCCCCTGATTATTGCAGAGTGCGGAAAATTCTTGAGCTCGCTGAGCGACGCGCGCCCGATTCCCTGCGAAGATACCGGCGTGGCGGCGCGCGAGGTGGCGCGTTCGGGCAATCCGGCGATCGCGGCGATTGCGCCGCCGGCGGCTGCCGTGCGCTACGAACTGATCGAACTCGCGAAAAACATCAGCGATTTTCCGAATAACTTCACGCGCTTCTTGATCTTCGGTTCGCGGCAAGTGGGCGATGCCGCGGCATTGCGGCGCGGCGGACCCAGCAAGACGTCGGTGATCTTTAGCGTGCACAATACGGTAGGCGCGCTCGCGACCATACTCGATCACCTCGCCCAAGCCGGCATTAGTCTTTCGAAACTCGAGTCCAAGCCGCGGCTTGGGAAACCGAGCGACGGCATCTTTTACATGGATTTTGACGCGGATGTGAACGATCCGAATGTCGCCGCGGCGATGAAACAGATGAAACGGGACACCGCGACGATGCAGATTCTCGGAAGCTACGACGCACACGTGGGCGAACCGGTCGGCAGCAACGCGAAGCCGCCGCGCACGTCGCTCGAGCGCATGAGCGACGATCGCTGGACGCCGCCGTTGCCGGCAACGGCGCAGACGAGTTGGCCGCGCGCGTCGCGCGCCGCGCGACCGGAAGGCACGCACGTCCGCGTCGGGCCGGTAACGCTCGGAGGCAATGAGTTTGTGGTGATCGCCGGACCCTGTTCGATCGAATCGCGCGAGCAAATGCTCGAAACCGCGCATGCGGTGCACGATGCGGGCGCGGTGATGTTACGCGGCGGGGCATTCAAGCCGCGCACCAGTCCGTACGCGTTTCAAGGGTTGGGATGGGATGCGGTGGCGATCATTGGCGAAGCCGGGCGCGCGACCGGCATGCCGACGGTGAGCGAAGTAATGAGCATCGACCAAGTCGAGCGCATGGCGACGCAGATCGACGTGTTGCAGATCGGCGCGCGAAATATGCAAAACTTCGATTTGTTGAAGGCGGTGGGACGCACCGGACATCCGGTGTTGCTGAAGCGCGGGATGTCGGCGAGCATCGACGAGTTATTGAACGCAGCCGAATATATCTTGGCCGAAGGCAATCCGAACGTGATTCTGTGCGAGCGCGGGATTCGCACGTTTGAAACGGCGACACGCAATACGCTGGATCTCTCGGCGGTGCCGGTGTTACAGGAGCGCACGCACCTGCCGGTGATCGTCGATCCCAGCCACGGCGTGGGCGTGAGCCGCTGGATCGCACCGCTCTGCCGCGCGGCCAAAGCCGTTGGCGCGCACGGGCTGATTATCGAAGTGCATCCCAATCCGCCCGAAGCCAAGAGCGATAAAGAACAAGCGCTCACATTTGCGCAGTTCGCAGAGATCATGGCGGAACTCGAGCGCATTCCAACGACTGAGGTCACTGCATGAGGTTTGTTTTGTTGCTGGCGCTCATCGTGGCAACCGTTGCACCGGCGGCCGCCAAAGGCGTGCCGCGCATGGATCACATTGCGATCATCATGCTGGAAAATCACAGCGATCAGACGGTGATCGGAAATCCCAATGCGCCAAAGATCACTGCGCTTGCCCACAATTATGCGTTTGCTGCGAAGTATTACGGCGTCACGCACCCGAGTCTGCCGAACTATATCGCGATTACCTCGGGCAATAACTGGTACAGCAACAGCGACGATCCGACGCAGCGCTTCGATCATGTGAATATCATCGATCAGTTCGAGGCGCGGCATATCTCGTGGAAAGCCTACATGGAGGATATGCCGTCAGCCGGCTACCCGGAAAACTATTACGTCTCCGATCCGGACAACGCGCTCTATGTGATCCGGCACAATCCCTTTGCGCTCTATAAAGACGTGTATACGAATCCGGCGCGCATGCGTAAAATTGTGCCGCTGGGTCAACTCACCAAGGATTTAGCGTCGGGTAAGCTGCCGCAGTATATGTGGATCAGCCCCAACATCTGCAACGACATGCATGGAATGGTTGGAAAAGCGTGTCCTTATAGCGCCGACGTGCTGCTGCATAAGCTGACGGATGATTTTGTGCAGACATGGGTTGACCGGATTGCGCACTCGAAGGGATGGACGCGCAACTCGGTGATCTTCGTCGTCTTCGACGAAAACGATTACGACGGCAATCCGGCAACCGGCGGCTGGTTAAACGCCGAAGGTTGCTGCAACGCGCCGGAAGTGCCGCCGAACGCGCCGTTCTTTCCCAAGGGTGGAGTCTACGGTGGCGGGATCTCGCCGCTGATCGTGATCGGCGGGACGGTCAAACGGCGCTACGAATCGCAGACGCCGTTTAACCATTACGCGATCTTGCGTTTTATCGAAGATTCCTGGAACTTGCCGTACTTGGGAATGGCGAGCGACACGATCAACGTGCGCTCACTCGGAGAGTTCTTTTCGCCGTAACCTTTAGCCAGCGGGCACGCGGGCGAGTTCGGCGCGCGCAATCAGCCGCGTATAGCTCGGCCGGTCCACGATAAACAAGATACTCACCATAAAAACGAACATAAAGGCAACGGCGCTGCCGAACGCGATCGGAAAGCCATACTTGGTTGCAAGTGCTGTGAGGATCAGCGAATTGAACGCGCCCATCACATTTAAGACGCCGTTATACACGCCGTAGACCAAACCGGTCGAGGCGGCGTTGGGCGAAATATCAACGACGTTGACGGCCCACGCGCCGACGGTCATGTTCATTAAGAGCTGCGCAAGGCCGATGAGGATCGCGGTGAGTGCGGCTTGTTCGGCACGCGCGCTCCAGAGCGATCCCAGCATGCAGAGCATCGTGCAAAACATCGGCGCGGCCGTGCCGATGCGCCGTGCGGTCAAGCGATCGTAGTTCGCGACCAAGCGATCGTTAAACGGTCCGGAGATAATGAAGCCGATAAAGCCGAGCAGCCCGCCGAGGCTGGCCCAGAGCGCGCTCTTGAGGATGCTCATGTGGAACGTGTAGTACATGTAGCTCGGCACCCAATACAAAAACGTAAATAAGATGTAGCCGAACGTGAGGTAGATCAGCAGCATGCCCAGTCCGGTGCGGCTGAGGAAGACGTTGCGGATGCCATGCCAATCGGCGCGCTCGCCGGCGGGACTGCGGTTGCCGATGTATTCCAGTTCTTGTGCGTTGACGCGCGGATCGAGTGCCGGGCGATCGCGGACCACGAAAAACCACAGCGGCAGAATTACTAATCCCGCGAGGCCAAAGATAATGAACGTCCATTGCCAGCCAAGTTTCACCAAGATAAATCCGGCAAGCAGCGTTCCGATCGTTGGGCCCAGATACTGTCCGGAGCCCGCCCAGGTGTAGAGCGTGGAGCGTTCGCGCGGTGCCGTCCAGGTTTTCGCGCATTTGGCATTGATCGACCAAATCGGCGCTTCACCCGCGCCCATCAATCCGCGAATCACAAACCAACTGCCGAGATTGCGCGCAAACGGCGTGAGGATAGTAAAGACGGACCACCAGCCGAGCATAATTGGCAGGCCCAATCGCAAGCCGAGGCGATCGACAATCCAGCCGCCTGGGAAGTTAAAGATCGCGTATATGATGCCCCAAGCAAATGCAATCGCGCCGATCTGATCCAAACTAAAGCCATAAGCGCCGCGGATCGCGGGGATTGAGACCGAGAAATTTACGCGGTCCATGTAGTTCACGAAAATGCTCAAAAACATGAGCAAGAAGACGTAATACCGCTGCTTGGTCATCGCTGGGCGAGAGTTAGACATGCGCGCTTTCCGCGCCTAGCCGGACCGGAGCTGCGGGGGTTCAGCACTACGCGAAATCGAATAATCTATAAAGATGGCCGACGAAAACGCGAGTCCGCGAGCCGCTCATCGCCGCTCCACGTGGAGCGCAAAAAAATCGCGTCTTCGAGACACGGTCAGCGACAGTGCGTATTGGTCATCGCTCTCACCGCAAGAGCGAGGGCACGCCGTTTGGGACTTAACGGTTCTCGCATGGGAGTTAAAGGGAATTGACATCACTCAGCTCCGATTGGATCGAACTACTCCGTGGGTTAAACGCCGCCTCCGCTAAGTATCTCGTCGTCGGTGCCCATGCTCTAGGCACCTACACCACGCCACGCTCGACCGGCGATCTGGACATTTGGATCGATCGTAGCCGAGGCAATGCTGAGATCGTATATCGTGTGCTTGCGGAGTTCGGAGCGCCACTCGAAAATGTGTCTATTGACGATCTCCAAAGTGACGACCTGATTTTTTCATTCGGCTCGCCACCGCTGCGGATTGACATCCTTACGGATATTAGCGGAGTTCATTTCGATGAGGCCTGGAAGGCACGCACTCCAGGATTTTTGGGCGATGAACCTGTGAATTACATCAGTCGCGAGTTGCTCATCGTCAACAAACGTGCAGCCGGCCGAATGAAGGACCTTGCCGATATCGAATCTCTGGAATCGAGTATTGAGCCACGTTAATGTTCTCGCGGCTGACAATTGTGTTTGGGCTTGCCTCGGTCCTGATGCTCCTTCCATCGATTTCCGCAGGCGCAGTGAAGTCGTTGTCCACCGATGGAGAAACGACGATATATTTGCAAGGCGACTTTTCGCGATCGTTTGACATCACTTACAATGTCGTATTCGCGCCGTCGTCGGCAAATAGGTCATGGAGCTCCGTGAGCGTTAACCTGGTTGAAACATTAAGGCGCTCGATCACGCGCCCCTCGTTCCTCGGGGTTCCTCCGGAGCCTGTGCTGAGCGAAGTCGAAGCGTCGGAATGACTTCGATCAAACGCCTCGTGCCTCGGCGCCGCTCGTGCCTCGCGGTTCCTCCTACGTCGGAATGACCTCGATTGCTAGGCTTGGCGCCGTGGGCCGCCCGTGGGGCAAAGACTGCGCAACGCGCGTTCCGCGGCCGGATCGTTGTCGCCGGCCATGTGAAAATACGACAGCATATAGGATGTGCCGCCGGCTTGGGTGACGGCGAGATCGTAGGCCATCGTAAATCCCATTAGTCCGCCGAACGTCACATTGACTAATGTTCCGGGCATTCCACAAAAACGATAGCGTTGCGTTGCGACATGATATTGCACTTGCGAACCGTGGCTCACATCACGCGACGGAAACAAACGCGCCATTTCATCCGGCGATGCAATGGCACGGCCTTGCATCAGCGTCAACATTTGCACGGGTGTGTTGCCGGTCCACATGCCGACGATCTTCGCTTGAGTGGGCGTAAACGGAAGCGGGCCTTGCCAAATGTTTTGCAGGCCGCCGGTAATCTCGTCGCCCGAAATAGCATTCCAACCCGCGGGCGGAGTGAAGATTGGAATGAGCGCCAAGACAAGCGTCGCAAGGTTGAAAGACACGAGTTAGGATTTAGACGCGGGCGCTTTCAGCGCCTAGGCGCCAGAGTGCGAGCAGCATCGCAGCGGCGCCGGTAAAGATCATGAAGTCGGACCACACCAGGCCGATTAAAAACCACAGGATCGAAAGCGCCAATACAATCGGCCATGCGCTTTCCTTGGTGAAGATTCCGAGATCCGCTCCGGCGACTTCGTTGTGTTGCAGTTCGGGTTCATCGCCTTCGAGGTGCGCGTTTTTCTCCGCCAGGTATGCATAACCGGCGGCAAAGCCCAAGCCGATTGCCATCAAACCGAGCAGTATCGTTCCGGTGTAATCGTGGGATGAAAACCAATACCCGATCGACGTCACGACGCCGAACATCGCGCTGCTGAAGAAGAGCCCGACGAAAGTTTTCATTTACGCCTTCTGCCTCGGCGCCGCTCGCAAACTCGCGGTTCCTCGCTGCGCTCGGAATGACCGATTACGACACCGTTGCATGTTCTAAATCCCAGGTGGGGCGTTCGGAACGAATCGGCGGCAAGGCATGGAAGTTGAATTCCGGTGGCGGCGAACTCGTCGCCCATTCCAAACTGTTAGCGCCGCCCCACGGATCGTCGGCAACACGCCCTTCGACAAGCTCAGGATGACAAGCTATCGACGATACGATTATATTGAGCACAAAGATCATTACGCTGATCCCCATGATCAGCGCGCCGATCGAGGAGACCAAATTCAGCCACGGCAGATCGCCGACCGGTGCATACGTGTAGACGCGGCGCGGCATGCCTTCCAGGCCCATGAAATGCATCGGCAAGAAGACGAGATTGAACGCCAGCAGCATCGTCCAGAAGTTCAATTTTCCCATGGTCTCGTTGAGCTTGACGCCGAAGATCTTCGGCCACCAAAAATAGAGCGCGGCAAAGACGGCGAACATCGAGCCGCCGCCAAGTGTGTAATGGAAGTGCGCGACGATGAAGTAGCTATCTTCGGCATGATAGTCAATGGGCGGCGACGCGATCATCACACCGGTAATCCCACCGAACAAAAAATTCAGCAGGAAACCGATCGTAAAGAGCATCGGTGTGGCGAGGCGTATATGGCCGCGCCACATCGTACCGATCCAATTCCAAAACTTCACGCCGGTCGGAACGGCGATCAGAAACGACATGCCTGAGAAGAATGCGTTGGCGACGGCGCCCGTGGTGAACATGTGGTGCGCCCAGACACTCATCGAAAGACCGGCGATCGCAAATGCCGATACTACCAAGCCAACGTATCCGAAGATCGGCTTCCCCGAAAAGACCGCGACGATTTCGGAGACCACGCCGAAGTAGGGCAAGATCATCACGTAGACTTCCGGATGGCCGAAGAACCAGAAGAGGTGCTGGTACAAGACGACGCTGCCACCGTGCGTCGGATCGAAGAAGTGTCCGCCA
Organism: Candidatus Rubrimentiphilum sp.; assembly: GCA_035934355.1. Lineage (GTDB taxonomy): Bacteria > Vulcanimicrobiota > Vulcanimicrobiia > Vulcanimicrobiales > Vulcanimicrobiaceae > Rubrimentiphilum. The sequence continues at coordinate 7,411 of DASYYA010000016.1, forward strand.
TAATGGCGATCGATCAACAGTTCGAAGAGCACCGCGGTAAGTGCCGGAAACGCCATCAGGATCATCAGCGATGTCGCGAGCATTTCCCACGTGAAGATCGGCATGCGCCACATCGTCATGCCGGGCGCGCGGTATAGAAAGATTGTGGTAACGAAATTGATCGCCACCATAATCGTCGCGACCGCATTCAGTAAAAGGCCGATGATCCAGAGGTCCTCGCCGCCGCCGGTCGAGATTTGAATGCTCGAAAGCGGAGCGAACGCCGTCCAGCCGGCAAACGCCGCGCCGCCGGCGGCGAAGACACCGGCGAACACGGTGAAGCCGCTGATAATGAAGAGCCACACGCCGAGTGCGTTCAAGCGCGGGAATGCCATGTCGGGCGCGCCGATCTGCAGCGGAATCAAATAGTTCGCCAGACCGAACCCAAATGGCGCGATCACGAGAAAAATCATCGCCGTGCCGTGGAGCGTGAAGAGCTGATTGTACGTCTGCGGGCTAACGACATTCATGTTCGGCTGCGCGAGCTGCAAGCGGATCACCAGCGCGAGCATTCCGGCGATGATAAAAAACACGCCGGTTGTCGCCATGTACAAAATGCCGATCTGCTTGTGGTTTGTGGTGGTGAGCCAGCCGATCATAGCTCAGCCCCTCGTCGCGCGGCTCCTCGGGGTTCCTCGTTCCTCGGAATGACCCCGATCCTGCGTCCGGTGGCAAGCCATCGATCGAAGGCGGCTGACGGAATCACGCGGACGGTAAATGTCATCTGCGCGTGATCCAAACCGCAAAACTCCGAACAGACGCCGCGAAAAACACCGACCTGGTTCGGCGTGAGATCGAAATGATTGGTGACACCCGGCAGCGCGTCGCGCTTAAAGAGAAATGCCGGCACCCAAAACGAGTGGTCCACGTCGGCCGAATAGAGATTGATTTGCGTTATTTTCCCTGCCGGCAAAACGAGCTCGGGCGGTGCAAAGGGTGTGCCGGCGATCACGACGTTGTGGCCGGGGTACGAAAAGGTCCACGACCAATCGTATGCCTTCACGTCCACCGTTGCGTACGGATTCGGATGCACCGTATCGTTGGAGACTTCGCGTACGAACGTAATGTAGAAGAGTCCGCACACCATTGCCAGCGGGATAAGCACACCGATGATCTCCAGCGGCGGATTCTGCTTGAACTGCGGCGGCATCCCTGTTTGGCCGCGGGCGCGCCAGCGAAAAAGCGAGTAGAAGATCAGCGCGTAGACAAAGACCGCCACGAAGCAGGCCGTCCAAAAAAAGATGACCCAGACGCCACGAAGGTCCTCAGCTTGCAGCGAGGCCGGATGCAAAAGAGGCATCACGAGTAGGGTACCCACCGGACGATAGGTCCCTCACGCTCCCGGGTACGATGCTGACGTGCATTCTGCGCGCCATGTTCGGCCGTTACCGATCCGGGCGCATCCGATTGTGCTCGGAACCGTCATTTTTTTGGCGTCGGAGCTGATGTTTTTCTCGGCGCTTTTCGCCACCTATTTCGACCTGAAGAGCATCAACAAAGTCTGGCCGCCGGCATACGTGCATCACGATCAGCTCGGGACTGCGATCGGCACGTTCATGCTCCTTACCGCGAGCCTTGTGATGCTGCCGTTTATCCGCGCGTTGCGCCGGCGCAATTTGAAGGCGGCGTACGGCTGGCTTTACACGAGCATCATCGGCGGCATCGGATTTTTAGGCTTTGAATTGCGCGATTGGGCGCAGCAAAACTTCACCATGCATACCGATGCGTACGGCTCGATCTTTTTAACGATGACGGGCTTCCATTATTTGCACGTGGTCGCCGGCATCATCATGCTCATCGGATTGTACTTTGGCTTGCGCAGTCCGGCGCTGCAATCGGACGATCACGCGGGCGCGGAAGCGATCTCGTACTACTGGCATTTTGTTTTCATCGTGTGGATCGGCGTTTATACGACGCTTTTCTTAATTAAGTAATGCCGAGTATTCGCGAGCGCGCCATTGCGTCGGGGTTGCTGCTGGCCATCGGCGGCAGCATCGGCTTCATGATCGCATACGCCAAACAATCGAGCACGCAATGGGAAGGATTTTGGTTGGCCCTCACATTCGCGGGGTTTTTAATCGCGGCGCTCGGTTGGGCGCGCTGGATTTTACCACACGAGCAAGTTGTTGAAGTGCGGGATGTTGGGGTTGAGCGCCCCTCGTCGCAACGCTCCTCGGGGTCCCTCGTTCCTCGGGATGACCAAAAGGAAGAATACGAAAAAGGCGTTGCCGAGCTTACGAGGCGCAAGTGGCTGACAAGAATGCTCTACGGAGCATTCGCGCTCGTTGGATTGGCCGCGCTCTTTCCAATCGGTTCGCTCGGACCCGAACCCGATGATACGCTTTTTCATACAAAATGGCGCCGTGGACTGCGCATGCAACGCATTGACGGATCCTTCGTAAAAGTTGACGATCTCAACCCCGATTCGATCGAAACCGTCTTTCCCGAGGGCGCTACCGGCGATGCGCAATCGGTTACGCTGCTGCTGCGGTTGCCCGATGGAGTGGGGCGCAATACGCTCGACGGTTACATCGCGTACTCGAAAGTCTGCACGCATGCCGGTTGCCCGGTAGCGCTCTATCGCGCGAGCGATCAAAAACTCGTTTGCCCCTGCCACCAATCGGTGTTTGACGCCGCCGCCGATGCGGCGGTGCTCGATGGGCCGGCCGATCGTTCGTTGCCGCGATTGCCGCTCCAAATTGCGAGTGACGGATATCTGCGCGCCGCGGGCGATTTCCCCGAACCCGTCGGGCCGGGGTTTTGGGAGCACTCGTGATCGCGCGTTTTCTGGATTGGCTCGATGATCGGTTGGGGAGCGCGCATTTCGTCAGTCACGCATTGCGGAAAGCTTTTCCCGACCATTGGTCGTTTATGCTCGGCGAGATCAATCTGTATTGTTTCATCGTCTTGGTTGCAACCGGGACGTTTCTGGCGCTGTGGTTTGTGCCCTCGACGCACGAGGTTGTGTACAACGGGCCGTATGCGTTGTTGCGCGGACAGCGGGTGAGCGAAGCCTATGACTCCGTGATGCGCATTAGCTTCCTAGTGAATGAGGGTTTACTGATTCGCCAGATCCACCATTGGGCCGCCAATCTCTTTTTGGCGGGCATCGTGGTGCATATGGGCCGGGTTTTTTTGACCGCGTCATTTCGCAAGCCGCGCGAACTCAATTGGATCATCGGCGTGCTGCTGCTCTTCGCGGCGATGTTCGAAGGGTTCACCGGATACTCGATTCCCGACGATCTGTTGAGCGGCTTGGGATTGCGGATCGCCGTTTCAATTTTGGAGTCGGTTCCTTTCATCGGATCGTGGGCGATGTTCTTTCTGCTCGGTGGGAACTGGCCGAGCGACATTTTTTTGCAGCGTCTGTTTGCGCTGCACATTTACATCATGCCGGCGGTGATTGCGGGCGCGATCGCCGCGCATTTGTTTATCGTGTGGCGCCAAAAACACGCGCAGTTTCCCGGACCCCGCCACACCGAAGAGAATGTCGTCGGATCGCCGCTCTTTCCGAACTACACCGCGAAAACGTTGGCGCTGTTTGCCGGTGTGATTGCGGTGTTGTGCATGCTGGGGGCGTTCGTGCAGATCAATCCGATCTGGATTTGGGGACCCTACGAAACCGACAAGGCCATCGCGCCGGCTCAGCCGGATTGGTACATCGGGTGGCTCGAAGGCGCGTTGCGTATCGGGCCGCATTGGGCGATCCATTTTCCGGGGCACATGATTCCGTCGGCATTCTGGCCGGGTTTGGTGCTGCCGCTGATCATTATGGCGGCGTTGCTGTTTTATCCGTGGGTCGAAGCGTTTGTCACCGCCGACCGGCGGGCGCACAACCTACTGGACCGTCCGCGCGATGCGCCCGCGCGCACGGCGTTCGGGGTAGCGTTCTTTATTTTCATGCTAGGTCTGTTCTTGGCGGGGGCCGACGACCTCGAGGCCCGCTACACGAATCTTCCTTTAGATAGTCTAGTTTTGTTCTATCGCGTGTGGTGCGTTTTTGCGCCGATCATCGGATTTGGGATCACGTATGTCATCGCGGCCAGCCTGAAGGCGCGCGGCGGCGTCCATCAAGCGCCCCGCGTGCGCTTGGTTCGCAAACCCGAGGGTGGGTTCTCCGAGGAAGAGATCGGATGACTGTGGCGCTTGCGAGCGTTGCGATCCTCGTTTTGTACGGGTATGGCGTCGGACGGTATCGCATGAAGTATCCCGATCGCGCTTTTCCGCTGTGGCGCGTGGCGGCGTTTGCGGCCGGCGTTGCGATTATTGCATTTGCGCTGTCGCCGTGGAGCGATGCGCTAGCGGATCGTTCGTTTGCCGCGCACATGAGCCAGCATATCGCGCTGATGTTAATTGCGGCGCCGCTCTTATTAATGGGCGCGCCGCTGTTATTGCTGGTGTCTGTTCCGCCGACGCGCACGGCGCGTTCGATCGTCGCGTGGGCCGAAAATCCGTTGGTGCGCGTCGTATTTGCGCCGTTGACCGGATGGCTGGTTTTTGTCGGCCTGTTGTGGGTAGCGCACTTTTCACCGCTCTACGAAGCTGCGCTCGAGCATCCGGCGATCCATGTCTTCGAGCATGCGGCATTCCTTACAGCGGCGCTGCTTTTTTGGATGCCCGTGGTGCAAGCCGGCTACACGCCGCAGCCGGTCGCGTTTCCCGCACGCATGCTGTACTTGGTGCTGATGTTTCCGCAAGGCGCGTTTTTAGGGCTGGCCATTTACTCCGCGCGTGCGGTTTTGTATCCACACTATTTATTGACACAGAGTTTTGCGAGCGCGTTGGTGGACCAGCAAAACGGCGGCGCGATCATGTGGATCGCGGGCGGCTTCATTATGTTCGTTGCGTTCATGCTGACTGTTGGCGCTTGGGCGTATAGTGAGCGAGAGGTAGACGGGGCTTCGACTGTGCTCAGCCGTGGTTCGACAGGCTCACCATGACACTAAGAGCGCCGCTCCTTCGTCGCGGTCCCTCCTACGTCGGGATGACTCTCATTCTTGCGACTGCGGTTGCAAGTGCGCAGCAAACCAAAGTGCCGACAAACGGAAATCCGCTCATTACGCCCGCGCCCACAAAAACATTGGCGCCCTCTTTTCCGGCACATCCGCCAATCGGCGCGATTAAAGAGGGCCAAGGGTTATTTCGCGATCGTTGCGCGTCGTGTCACGGATTAAATCTCCAAGGCAGTGCTCAAGGGCCACCGCTGTTAGGTACTAATGCGGGCAATGTGGATTTTATGTTGCAAACCGGCCGTATGCCGGCGCAATTTCCCTGGGAAGAAGAGTTCGACAAGCCGGCAGTTTTTTCGCGCGCGCAAATCAATGCGCTGATTGCGTACATCATGAGCAAATCTACCGGCGAGAAAACCCTGCCGGTGCTGGTGCACGGCGGTGATCTGCGGTCCGGGCGAATCGTGTATGTTGAGAATTGCGCGCAATGTCATAGCGCGACCGCGCGCGGCGAGAGCGTCGGTTATCGCGATCTCGCGCCGTCTTTAATGGATACTGCGCCCGAACAAATCGCCGAAGCCGTGCGCATGGGCCCCGACGTAATGCCGAAGTTCGGCCCGCATGTGATCGACGAAAAGAAAATGGCGGATCTGGTCGCCTACATTTCGTGGCTGCAAACGGCCAAATACAATCCAGGCGGCTTGCAGCTCTCGAACTGGGGACCTTTCTCTGAGGGATTCATCGCGTGGGTGGTTGGTCTTGGCCTTCTGGTCCTTCTCGTTAGGCGGATTGGGACGACGGAGTAACCCCCTCGCGGACGGCGAGGGGAGCAAGCGTATCGTTGCGAACGATGCGCTATGCTTACACGTAGTGAATTTTTATATAGTTCTGGTGCACTGACCATCGCTGCGACCGCAAAGGCCAAACCGGCACATCCGCCTTCGAACGAATTAATCTGGCGGCTGATGGAGGGCAACGTGCGCTACATCGCCGGCAAAACAATTCACGGAGACCGCACCGCGCGCCGCGACGAAGTGAGCGGAAGTCAACATCCGTTCGCGATGATTCTCAGCTGCGCCGACTCGCGCGTACCACCCGAACTCATCTTCGATCAAACCCTTGGCGATGTATTCGTCGTGCGTATCGCGGGCAATTATGCCGAAACGGGCGGGATCGGCTCGCTCGAATATGCGTTCGCGCATTTTCATTCGCCGTTGCTCATGGTGCTCGGACACTCCAGCTGCGGTGCCGTTCATGCGACGGTTGATGCGATGAACAAGCCGGGGTCGTCAGCGCCCGGCGACATCGCCGCGATCGTGAATGCAATCATGCCGGCAGCCCAAGCCGTTAAGGGAAAACCCGGCGACGAGTACGCGAATGCGATTGCCGAAAACGTGCGGCGCAACGTCGCGACACTGAAAGCGCAGAAGCCGTTGCTCAGCGAAGGCGTCGCGTCCAACAAACTGCAGGTTGTCGGAGCCGTGTACGATCTGAAATCAGGTAAGGTACGCTTGATCTCGTAATCGCGGCGGTGCTCTACGCACCGGCGATTGCGAGTCCGAATTCAACGTTGCTCGGAACGACGGGGCCGAGCGGCACGGTGGCGGTTGATTTTCACGAGAACGGAAATCGCGAAGAGCATCGCACCGTTAAGGCCAACGTCTACGGGCGGTTCGGGCTACACGCGCCCGCCAATGCGATCGGCATTGATTTTAGTGCCGGCGGCGCAGTCGTGCATTGCGTTATCTCGAGGAATCGCGAGCTTATCGTTGGCGGCCTGACGCGCAGGCGCGCGGGTTCGGGCGCACTTGCGATTGTCGCCGCACAGACGGCCTACGATATCGCACAACCGCTGCAGCTGCAGGTCGAGCATTTCGATCCACTCGCCGATGCGTTCATGGTCGATAGCGATCGCGTGCCGCTGTTGGCCGCGTCCGACCGGAGCATCATCGCGCAGATCGAGGAAGCGATTCCGCTCGGGCGCCACGGCATTGCCATCGTCGGTAAGAACGGCGCCGCCGCGGCGCAAGTGGATATCGTCAAGACACATCTCAGCGTAACCGGCCCCAGCGATTATCGCGTTCCGCGCACCGTAACGCTTACCGTGGACGGACTCTACGGCGATCGCGCGACCACGACATTCGATGTAGGCGGCGGCGCGGTGCTGGCCAACAACGAGGACACGATCACGGTGCCGGTGACGCCAACGGGCGAAGGCAGCGGCGAATCGACAACGACGGTCAAAGCGAATCATCCCGGCCAATTCAATCTCGATTGGAAACTCAACGTGGGCCTGAAGTACGATCTCGGATACGGGCTCCCGCCGATTACCAGCTATCCGACGCCGACGCCTCAGCCGGTGGTCGAGCCTACGCCGTACGTTCCGTGCACGGTGCGTTTGACCGACGGCTGGTTTGAGGCGACACAAGGGCCGTATCAAGACGATCCGACGTTTACCGAGAAGCCCGACCAGCTGATCCGCACTTCCGACAATCCGATCGAGTATTACGGACGGCTCGACATGGTGAAAGACCGGCCGTCACTGTTGATGGGCGTGCTCGCGTACGTGAAAGACGGGACACTGCGGACGATTAACAGCCGCAATGGCATTGTCATGAAAGGCGAAAGCAATTGTGAAGATGGGACTGCAGTGAAAATGCGCTTCACGTTGCACGAGCACAGCCAAAACCGCATTATCTACACAAGCCCGGTGATCGATTACGTGTACCTTCGTGGCAATTCGCTGCCCCGGTTCCGTCCATGGGAGGTCCGGCTCTCGTCCTTTTCGGGCGTTCCGGATGTCCCGTTCACGTTTACCGCAGCGGGCACGGATTATGCGATCGACGCTCAACTCTTAGACGATCACAATAATCCGTTGCCGTTCAAGATGTGGGTTGAAGGGAATGTCGTCGCCACGGAAGGGCCGTTGATCCGGTTGCTCCCCGTCATACTCGCACATTCAAAGAGTCCCACGAGCGTTCAAGACCGCAGCGAGTCGCTGCTGATCGAAGCCAAGCGTATGCGCGACGAGCTCTACGAACACGTTCCGGATATTTTTCCGCTCAAGCCGCACGGCTTGCCGATGCCGCAGGTCGCCGAGCCGATCGACTTGACCGATGTCGTGTTCAATCTGAGCTTCACGCAGCATTTGGACGTCACCACACCGGCAGCCATGCAATACCGCGACAATCTTCAAGCGGCGTTCGCCGATCGCTTTGGCACGACGTCGGCGTTGCAGGGGCCGAGCCGTACCGTCGTGTTGGTCAACGACGGAGATTTTGACAAGCTGGTGGGGACCGATGCCAACGGCATCACGATGAGTACCAAACTCGTCGCGGTACGATGGACGCGTCCATGGACAACGGCCGCGCATGAGATCGCGCACACGTTGCCTCAGTACATTTTTACGTCGACCCAAATGGTGGCGCAGTGCGGGTTGGACTATCACAATCAGGACGGAACGTTCGCGCAGGGCATTCAGTCAATGAAGCTCAGCAAGCCGGTAAGCGGCGAACAGCGTTACGGGTGGCCGGAAGACCCGATGCAAGGTTCAGGGGACGATGCATGGATCACGCAGTGCACGTACGATAACTTGATTACGGCGTTGCACGGAAGTCTAGATCCGGACGTGTTGCTGGTACGCATGCTATTGGCGCAGCCGGTTCGAGGCGGTACCGTTGCGAAGCTCCGGCCGTTTTACGTGACTCGTGGCTCGGTTTCGCCGTCGGAAAAAACCGGCACGTTCGCGATCGCGGCGTATAACGCGGTCGGACGCGTCCTACAGAGCATCGCCTTTACGCCGCAATGGACCGACGATAACGGAACGCTTCATCACCTTATTGCGATACAAGAGCGCTTGAAGTACGATCCCGCGATCGCGCGCGTCGAACTGCGTGGCCCGCACAATGCGCTGCTGGATTCGGTCATGATGAGTCGCAAGGCGCCGGCCATAACGATCGATAGCGCGCGCGTCACGGGCTCGCATCTGCATCTTGCATGGCATGGAAGCGGCGATTCGGCCCGGCAGTTGTTGTACTCGATCTTCCTATCGCGCGATGGGAAGAGCTATGACGACTCGATCTTCGAGCAAAGGGCAACGCGCGCGGACTTGCCGCTGCTGCGCGGATATCATCCGCGGTTTGTAAAGATCGTCGTAACGGACGGCTCCCGCAGCTCGCAGACGGTTGGTAAGATTC